>CAISHQ010000174.1 GCA_903885195.1 uncultured Pseudomonadota bacterium
CGCTGCTCGTCACCATGGAATACGATCAGCGCCAGATGCGCGGCCCGCCGCATGCCGTCATGCCGGACGAGGTGCACGCCCTGTTCGGTGCCCACCACGACATCACCGAACTCGACGAAGTGACCGCACTCGAGGACTTCCCGCGCATGTCAGCCCGTGGCGTCACGCACCTCGCCGAGCGAATCTACCGACTGCGGCGCCGCTGAGCGTCAGCGCGGCAGCTCGAGTCCGATCGCCTGGGCAGCAAAGGCCCACTGGTCCGCGAAATCTTCGATCTGCATCCAGGTCGGCTTGCCGGCACCGTGACCTGCGCGCGTCTCGACGCGCAACAGCACCGGCTTCGCGCAGCCTTGAGCCTGCTGCAGCGCGGCAGCGAACTTGTAGCTGTGCCAAGGCACGACGCGATCGTCCCGATCTGCCGTCGTAACCAGCGTCGGCGGGTAACACGTTCCCGGACGCGTGTTGTGCACCGGCGAGTAGCGCAGCAGCGCTGCAAAATCTTCAGCGTTCTCCGCGAGTCCATAGTCAGATGACCACTGCCGGGCGTTGGCACTTGCCGTGTGATAGCGCAGCATGTCGAGCACGCCCACTGCCGGTAGCGCCGCGCCGAAGAGCTCCGGCCTTTGCAGCAATGTCGCGCCGACCAGCAAGCCACCGTTGCTGCGCCCGGAAATCGCGAGCTTCGCCGGTCGGGTGTACTTCTCGCGGATCAGATATTCCGCTGCAGCGATGAAGTCGTCGAACACGTTCTGCTTGCGGGTGCGAGTCCCCGCTTCGTGCCAGGCATCGCCGTACTCGCCGCCGCCGCGCAGATTCGCTTCGACATACACGCCTCCCATTTCCAGCCACGTCAGCACCGCGGGACGAAAAGTAGGGGTCAGCGAAATGTTAAACCCACCGTAGCCGTAGAGCAGCGTCGGTGCGTTGCCATCACGCATGAGGTCACGTCGATGAGTGATGAACATCGGCACCCGGGTGCCATCACGACTCGTGTAGAACTCTTGCCGTGTCACGTAGGGCGACACGTCGGCCGCAAGTTTCGGCTCGCGCCACACCGAGGTTGAGTTGTCGCGCAGATCGAGTCGCAGCACCTTGCCGGGGCTCAGGAAGTCGGTATAGGCGAAGAACGTCTCGGTATCACGAGCCGTGCCGCCGAAACCGCCCACCGTGCCGAGCCCAGGCAGCGACAAGTCGACGACGAGCTTGCCGTCGCGATCGAAGATTTGCGCGATGCTGTGCGCATCCTTCACGTAGCGCACGAGCAATCGACCGCCGACGAACGAGGCTTCGTCGAGCGCGAGCTCGCGTTGCGGCACGAGCTCGCGCCACTTCGCCCGCACCGGGTCTCGCGCATCAACCGACATGATTCGCCCGCGCGGTGCAGACTCCGTGGTCTGCACGTACACCGTATCGCCTTCACTGCCGAGCACGCTATACCGGGCGTCCCAGTCGCCAAACAAACGACGCGGCGCAGCACCGGGCTCGCGGAGATCGATTACATCAATGCCGTTGGTCCGGTACCCATCAAACAGTGATACGAACAAATAGCGGCCATCGTCCGCCACGCTCGCCGAGGGCGCGCGCGTCGGATGATCACTCACGCGATAGACGAGCCGGTCGGCCGACTGCGCAGTGCCGAGGGTGTGGAAGTAGATGGCAGGCTGACCCTGATCGTCACCGCGCAGCGGGTCGTCTTGCCGCGCCGGATATCGGCTGTAGTAGACGCCGGAGCCGTCGGGTGCCCAGGACAGGTCGAAGAACTTCGTGTGGCGCAATTCGTCGGTGAGGTCACGTCCGTCGTCCACTCGCCGAAACTTCCAGATCTCCCAATCCGTACCGCCATCGGAGAGCGAGTAGGCGACGATCCGACCATCGGGAGAGGGCTCGTAACGCGCCAGCGCAACGGTGGCATCACCACTGGCGGTGTTCGGATCGAACAGCACGCGCGGCGTTTCGCGCAGCCCCGCCGCCACGTACAGCACGCTCTGGTTCTGCATGCCATCGTTACGGATGAAAAAATAACGCCCGCCCTTCTGCCGCGGTAGGCCCACCCGCTCGTAGTTCCAGTTGCGGGTCAGACGATCACGGATCGCGGAGCGCTGCGGTAGCGCCTCAAGCCAAGGCGTCGCCAGCGCATTTTGCGCTTTGACGAAATCGCGCGTGGCCGCACTCGTCGCATCCTCGAGCCAGCGGTAAGGATCGGCGACTTCCGAGCCGTGGTAGTTGTCCACCACGGTGCCGCGGGCCGCAGCAGGGTAGTCGGGTGCAGCGAATATCGGGGATATCCCCGTCCCCATGGTGAGCATCGTCATGACAAGCAACCTGGTGGCAATGTGGCGGTAACGCATGATCCTCTCTAGACTCGGCGCAGGCCGTGCAGTGATGGTCACGCACGATGGTACTGAAGCTTTGCCGAAGGTGCTCGCCCCATGTCGCGAAAGTTGATTCCGCTGCTGCTCGCCGTCGCCCCGGCCCTGCTTGCCGCAGCCCCCGCCACGCTCTCGGTCGAGCGGCTGTTCGCCGCGCCCGATCTGTCGGGTGCATCGCTCCGTTCGCCGCGGTTTTCGCCCGATGGCAAGCTCGTGACCTACCTGCAAGGCAAGAGCGAAGCCAAGGACCGTCTGGACATCTGGGCCTACGACCCGGCGAGTGGACGCAACGCGCTGCTCGTAGACTCAGCCGTCCTTGCCGCCGACGAGGGCGCGCTGTCGCCCGAGGAAGAAGCGCGGCGCGAACGCGCGCGCACCTCCTCGCTCGCGGGCATCATCGACTATGAGTTTTCGCCAAACTCGCGCTATCTGCTGATCCCGCTCGCTGGGGATCTGTTCCTCTACGACCTTCGCGCAAACGCGAGGGGCACAGCCGTTCGGCGACTGACGCAAACCACCGAGGCGGAGACGGACCCGCGTTTTTCGCCGCGCGGCAATTACGTCGCATTCGTGCGCGCGCAAAACCTGTATGTGATCGACCTCGCCACAGGCCGCGAACATGCCGTCACTCGTGAAGGGGGTGCCCTCGTCTCCTTCGGCATGGCGGAGTTCATCGCGCAGGAAGAGATGGATCGCCAGACCGGGTATTGGTGGGCACCGGACGAGAGCGCCATCGTTTACACGCGGGTCGACGAATCGACCGTCGACGAGGTCGAACGCTTCGAAATCTACGCAAGCACCGTCAAGGTGGTGCGACAGCGCTACCCGGCTGCGGGTCGCCCGAACGCACGAATCAATGTGTTCATCGCACTGCTACGGGGGAGCGGCAAGAGGGCAGACCCAGTCCTCACATTCGAATCGCGCGCACTGCCCGCCGCAGATCCTGGCGAGGGCTACCTCGCCCGCGTGCACTGGCTGCCCGACTCCAAAGCCATCGCGGTGCAGCGTCAGTCGCGCGACCAGCGACAACTCGAACTGCTGCGTGTTGACCTCGCGAGCGGCACAGGCCGACGCCTACTCGAGGAGCGCAGCGACACCTGGATTGACCTGCACGACGAACTCACCTTCCTGCGTCAGCGGGGCGGTTTCATCTGGGCGTCGATGCGCAGCGGCTATCGGCATCTGTACCTGCATGCAGAGGACGGCACGCTGCTGCGACCACTGACGGCGGGCGAGTGGATGATCGCGGGCGATGCAGGCGAGCGCGCCATCGAAGCCGTCGACGAAACACGCGGGCTCGTCTATTTCACCGCGAACCGCGAAACGCCTCTCGAGCGACACCTGTACTCGGCACCGCTCGACGGCTCACGCGATCCACAAGCCGTCGAGACGGCGATCCGCCAACTCAGTCAGGGCGCAGGCTGGCACTCGAGCACGCTCTCGCGAGATGGGCGACTGTGGCTCGACACGTTCTCGACACCCACCGCACCACCCTCCCTGACCTTGCGTGACCGTGAGGGCCGTGAGCTCGCCGTGCTCGTTGCTAATACGCTCGACGCGCAGCACCCCTATGCGCCCTACCTCGCAGCGCACCAGCCCACCGAATACGGCACCTTGCAGTCCGCCGACGGCCAGACGCTGCACTACCAACTGATCAAGCCGATGAACATGCAGCCCGGCAAGCGCTATCCCGTCATCGTCGATCTGTACGGTGGACCCGGTAACCAGCGTGTCCGCAGGGCGTGGCCTGGCTTCCCGCGCGGCAACGAGGGCTTCTTCCGCCAACTGCTCGCCCAGCGCGGCTACGTGGTGTTCACCCTCGACAATCGTGGTACGAGCTTCCGCGGCACGAAGTTTGAGTCCGCAATCCATCGTCGCATGGGCACCGTGGAGGTCGAGGATCAGGTGCGCGGCGTCGAGTTCCTGCGCACGCTGCCCTACGTCGATGCGCAGCGCGTCGGGGTTTTTGGCTGGAGCTACGGCGGGTATCTGTCGCTGATGTGCATGGTTCAGGCGCCCGACCACTTCACAGCCGGTGTCGCCGGTGCACCCGTGACAGACTGGCATCTCTACGATACGCATTACACGGAGCGCTACATGGACACGCCCGCGAATAACCCCGCAGGCTATGCCGATGGCGGTGTGATGACCCACGCGCGCAACCTGCGCGGCGATCTGCTGATCATGCATGGCATGGCCGACGACAACGTGCTCTTCACCCACAGCACCGCGCTCTTCAAGACTCTGCAAGATGAGCGCAAGCCCTTCGATGTGATGGCGTACCCCGGCAGCAAGCATGCGTTGATGCGCTTTGCGGCGACCGGACCGCATGGCTACCTCACGGTGCTGCGTTTCTTCGATCGCGCATTGAATAACGAGCCCTAAGAGAGCAGCCCCTCATGAGAAGTCTACGCCCGCTGTTTGACAGCAATCGCCGCTGGTCGGAGGAGATCACGGCCCGCGATCCTGAGTTCTTCGGCAAGCTGGTGGGCCAGCAATCGCCGGATTACCTGTGGATCGGCTGCGCGGATAGTCGCGTGCCTGCCAACGAAATCGTCGGCCTGCTGCCTGGAGAGCTCTTCGTGCACCGCAACGTGGCCAACGTCGTGGTTCACACTGACCTCAACTGCCTCTCGGTACTGCAATACGCCGTCGATGTGCTGGACGTGGAGCACGTCATCATCTGCGGACACTACGGCTGCGGCGGCGTTCACGCGGCGCTGCGCAACGATCGACTCGGACTCATCGACAACTGGCTGCGGCACGTTCAGGACGTGATGAAAAAACATCACCTGCGGCTCGCCGAACTACCTGACGAAGCCTCGCGCCTGCACCGCCTGTGCGAACTCAACGTGATCGAGCAAGTGCTCAACGTCGGTCAAACCAGCATCGTCCAAAGCGCGTGGGATCGAGGCAAAGCCCTCGAGATCCATGGCTGGATCTATGACCTACACGATGGCCTGCTGCGCGATCTGACCGTGGGCATACGCTCCGCGGAGGAATATGCGGAGGTCTATCGCCGGGTGATCGAGGACTGACCGCGCCATACAGCGAGGGCGTGCCAACCGCGGGCTGCGGGCTGCGGGCTGCAGCCTGCGGTCTTTGGTCTGCTCAGGGCAGCTTGATCTTGCTCGCGATGGAGCCGGGTGCATCGGGCACCACAATGCGCGAGGCGGACTCACGACGCATCTGCTGTGCTTCCTCGATGGCATCCTCGAGCGCCTGCTTGACGGCATCCGGGAACTTGCCAATGGCCTCGGCCAGATCCTTCGCTTCGATCTCGAAACCGAGCGGAAGGACTCCGCCTGGCGTCATCAGCTGCGTTTGCCCCATGTACAGCACGGGACGCGTCGCATCCGGAGCACCGTCGACCGTCACGGGCACCATGCGGCGCAGCGTGCCGGCACGGCGATCCGTGAACACCTCTTCGCGGTACAGACTGTTCGTGTCGATCCGGATATCGGGAAGACCCAGGTCCTGCGTGCTCATGTCGGCTGATTCCTGCGCTGCATGCCGAAACTATCGGCGTTATGGCTTGCGATCATACCCCATCACCGCGGCCGCGCATGCGCCTCGGCAATGTTCGCGATGGTGGCCGGCGCACCGTGCTGACGAATCAGCACCTTGCGACGAAAGAAGCGGGTGTATCCGGCAGGACCCATCCGCGAGCCGCCCATTCCCGAGAGCTTGAACGAATTCTTCTCGCACTCGTGGCACATCGCGGTGAGCGAACCGTCGTTCAGGCTGATCCCACCGGCCTCGATGCGCCGACCGATGGCCTCCGCCTCATCGAGCGTGCCGGCGATCACCCCAGCGGAGAGTCCATAGAGACCCTCGTTCGCCAAGGCCACGGCCTCATCGAGGGTATCGAAGGGCATGACGGGGATCACGGGACCAAAAGTCTCGTCGCTCATCACCTGCATGCCGTGATGCACGTCGACCAGCACCGTCGGTCGTAACCACTTGCCGCCGTGATCCTCGATGTCACCACCACAGAGAACCTTCGCCCCCTTGGCCCGTGCATCAGCCAACTGTGCCGCAACGATCTCGGCCTGGCGCGCAAAGATAAACGGACCAATAGTGCCCGAGTGGATGTCAGGCCAGTTCGGCTCGACCTGCTGCGCTTTCTGCACCAGCCGCTCAATGAATGCAGTGAAAATACGCCGATCGACGTACACGCGCTCGAGACTCTGGCACGCCTGACCCGTCGCGAGGCAAGTCGCACGCAGCGCGACATCCGTCGCGAGTTCAAGATCCGCACTCGCCGTGACGATCAGCGGATCATTGCCACCCAATTCGAGAAAAGACGGAATGAAATGTCGCGCGGCGTTCTCGGCGACGAGTCGCCCTGTGGCGACGCTGCCCGTAAAGCACACCACATCGCTCTGCGCGATCAGCGCTTCGCCGGTTGCCCGCGCACCCGGCTGGATGCGAAAGACCTCAGCCAGCTCCGGCACGGCGGCGATTGAACGCATCGCAGGCTCGACGAACCGCGGCGTCACCTCGCTCGGCTTGACGAACACCGCGCAGCCAGCGAGCAGCGCCGGAATGGCGTCTATGAAACACAGCGACACCGGAAAATTCCAGGGCGAGATCACGCCTACCAGCGAGTAAGGCACGTACTGCGATCGATAGCTGATGTTCGGCATACTCGCCGAGCGAAACTCCTCTTCGGCCGCAAGCGACGGCACGAGTCCGCACCACCGATCGATCATGCCGGTGACGGACTGCACCTCACTGCCGGCGATGAGATATCGACCCGTATCGATCGACAGCGCCTCGACCAGCTCCCCTTGGCGCGCGATCCACTCGGTGCGCCAACGCTTGAGCACGTCGATACGGTGCGCCAACGGGGCTGCGGCCCACGCCGCTTGCGCGGCACGCAGTCCCTGGATCGTCGTACTCAATTCATTGGCAGAGGGTGCGTTGAACCGATAGTCGATCTGGCCGCTCCGCGGGTTGCGTACTTCGATCAGTTCTCCGCTACACATCAGCATGGCAGTCTCCGCTGTTGGATCAGGGCGACGAATGGCGCGTCGGCCTCGAGAATATTCTGGCGATGCAACTCCTCGATCGGTACCCACGTGAGGGTTTGCCCATCGAGCGACTGCGGTGTGCCACTGAAGGAGTCGACATAGTAGAAGTGCAACCGCACCCGTCGATCCTCGTAGTCATGGTCGAGCGTCAGGGCGAAGCGGGCCGCACCGATATCGATGCCGAGCTCCTCGCGCAGTTCGCGCTGTAACGCCGCCGTTCGTGTCTCTCCAGGCGCAATCTTGCCACCGGGGAATTCCTGACGTCCGGCCATATGTTTACCGGGAGGGCGCCCCGTCACGAGCACCCGACCGGCCTCATCGAACAAGGCCGCCGCCACGACCTCGAGTGTTGGCATCATCGCGCGTGCACTGGCCGGCGACGAGAGCGCCTTATCAGCGCCTCAACCGGCCTCCAAGGTGCCGTGACAGTGCTTGTACTTTTTGCCTGAACCGCAGGGACAGGGTTCATTGCGTCCGACCTTGCGCTCACCGCGCACGTTGGGTGACTGCGGCGATGCCGCGCCATCCGCATCGGCCATCAATTCGCGCTCGGCTTCCTCCGCGGATGGTGCCGCGGCAAGGGCCGACGCCGCCTCGGCATGCTGCAGCTGCAGCGCGGCGAGCAATTTGCGCTGACGCTCCTCCTCCTCGCGCTGCATCTCGGCTTCGCTACGGATCTCCACGCGGGTGAGCATCGACGCCGTATCGAACTTCACCCGCTCGAGCATGGCGCTGAACAGCTCGTAGGCCTCGCGCTTGTACTCGTAGCGATAGTCCTTCTGGGCGTAGCTACGCAGATGGATGCCCTGACGCAGGTAATCCATCGCTGCGAGATGCTCGCGCCAATGCTGATCGAGCGTGCGCAGCATGATGTCCTTCTCGAGATGCTGCATGAGCTCGCTGCCATAGCGCGTGGACTTCGCAGCGTAGTTCGCGGCTACAGCCTCGATGACCCGGCGACGGAGTACCGTCTCCTCGAGCTCGGGCTCGGCCGCAAGCCAGGCGCGGGCGTCCACGTCCGCGTTGAAGTCCTTGCGCAGTGCTTCGCGCAGCGCCTCGAGATCCCAATCCTCGTGCGGCACGTTGCGCGGCAGGAATTCGTCGAGCACACGCCCCACGACGTCTTCCTGAATACCGCGGATAGCGCCGGACAAATCCGTCGCAGCCATGATCTCCGTGCGCTGCTGGTAGATCACCTTGCGCTGATCGTTTGCCACGTCGTCGAACAACAGCAACTGCTTGCGGATGTCGAAGTTATGCGATTCGACCTTGCGCTGCGCGGTCTCGATACGCTTGCTGAGCATGCGACTTTCGATGACCTCGCCTTCCTTCATCCCGGCGACCGTCAACAGTCGCTTGGTGAAGTTCGGATCACCGAAGATGCGCATCAAGTTGTCTTCCATCGACAGATAGAAGCGCGAGGATCCCGGATCGCCCTGGCGACCGGATCGGCCGCGCAACTGGTTGTCGATACGTCGCGACTCGTGACGCTCTGTGCCGATGATGTGCAGCCCGCCGGCCGCAACCACCTGATCGTGACGCACCAGCCACTCGGCGCGCACGCGCTCGCGTTCCTCGGCCGGGGCATCGAACGCCAACGTGGCAAGCTCGGCCTCGAGATTGCCGCCGAGCACGATATCGGTGCCGCGACCCGCCATGTTGGTGGCGATTGTGACCGCCCCGGGGCGCCCGGCCTGGGCCACCACTTGCGCCTCGCGCTCGTGCTGCTTCGCGTTCAGCACCTGATGGGGAATATTTTCTTTGGTGAGGATGCCCGAAATCAGCTCCGAGGTTTCGATGGACGTCGTTCCGACCAGAACAGGCTGCTGGCGCGACGCACAGTCGCGGATGTCCTCGACGATCGCCTTGAACTTGTCGTCCTGGGTCAGGTGCACGAGATCCGCCATGTCCTTGCGGATCATCGGACGGTGTGTCGGGATCACGTTGACCTCGAGCCCGTAGATCTGCAGGAACTCGGGCGCCTCGGTATCAGCCGTGCCGGTCATGCCGGAGAGCTTCTTGTAGAGGCGGAAGTAGTTCTGGAAGGTGATCGAGGCGATGGTCTGGTTTTCCTCGCGAACGCGCACGCCTTCCTTCGCTTCGACGGCCTGGTGCAGACCTTCAGACCAGCGCCGGCCGGGCATGGTGCGGCCCGTGAACTCATCGACGATGATCACTTCACCGCCACGCACGATGTATTCGACGTCGCGCTTGTAGAGGGCATGCGCCCGCAGCGCCGCGTTAAGGTGATGCATCAAGCGGATGTTCGCCGGGTCGTACAGGCTCTCGCCTTCGCGCAGCAAACTCGCCTGGATCATCAGCGCTTCGACGCGCTCGTGGCCCGCCTCGGTTAGGTGAACCTGACGCTGCTTCTCGTCGACCGTGTAATCACCAGGGCCTTCCTCCTCAGCAACGTCCTTGCGCGGCGGTCCGGCCACCCGCTCCAGTTGCGGCACGAGCTTGTTGATGCGCACGTAGGTATCGGTGCTCTCTTCGGCGGGCCCCGAAATGATGAGCGGCGTGCGCGCCTCGTCAATGAGAATGGAATCGACTTCGTCGACGATCGCGAACGCGACCCCGCGTTGCACGCGATCCTCAAGCCGAAAGGCCAAATTGTCGCGCAGGTAATCGAAACCGAATTCGTTATTCGTGCCGTAGGTGATGTCGCAGAGGTACGCGGCGCGCTTCTCGGCAGGCGCCTGCGCGCCACGCACGACACCCACCGTGAGTCCGAGGAAACGGAACACCGGACCCATCCAGTCGGCATCGCGCTGCGCGAGGTATTCGTTGACCGTCACCACGTGCACGCCCTCGCCGCTCAACGCGTTGAGGTAGGCAGGCAAGGTCGACATGAGCGTCTTGCCTTCGCCCGTGCGCATCTCGGCGATGCGACCACGATGCAGCACCGCACCACCGATCAACTGAACGTCGAAGTGCCGCATGCCGAGCGTACGGCGCGCCGCCTCGCGAACCACCGCGAACGCCTCCGGCAGTAAGCGATCGACCGTCTCGCCCGCCGCCAAACGGGTGCGGAATTCGTCGGTCTTGGCTCGCAGTTGCTCGTCGCCGAGCGCCTGCAGGGCGGGCTCGAATGCATTCGCGGCGCGCATGTCGCGCGCAAGACTCTTCAGCACCCGATCGTTGCGGCTGCCGAAAATACGGGTCAGAAAATTTAACACTCGGGGTGGCCCTGCGAAAAAGAGCGGTATTTTACCGATTTGAGGCGACGCCGGTCGAATGGTTCGCCCGGCCCGCGGTGCCGCGCGATCAACCGTCTATGTAGGACAGCGGGTTGACGTGCCGGCCGTTGCGCAGCACTTCAAAGTGCACGTGTGGCCCGGTGGATCGGCCGGTCGACCCGAGATGGGCCACCGGTTGGCCGCGACGCACGGTGTCGCCTACGCGCACCAGCAACCGCTGGTTGTGCGCGTAGCGGGTGACATACCCATCGCCGTGGGTGACGTCGATGACCTTGCCATAGCCTGGCCGCTCGCCCGAAAAGGTGACGACGCCCGCCCCGACCGCGAGGACGGGCTCGCCGGGTTCGCCCGCAAAGTCGATGCCGCGATGAAACTCGGTCTGACCCGTGAGCGGGTCCTGTCGCATCCCGAACACCGAGGACAGGAAACCCCGCGCCACGGGTCGCCCTTCGGGTTGCGTCTGCCGCTGCAGGTCACGCTGCAGAATCAGACTTTCCAGCACCCCGAGCTGCGCGTCGCGCTGCGCGAGTTTCGACTCGAGGCTGTCGAGCATGCGCGATACGTCGGGAATTTCGCCGGCGATCGCATCGGCGGACTCTGGACCACCCGTGCCCGGCAGGGTGTCGAAAGAAAATTCGTGTGAGTCGAGATCTGTCATCTCGACGAGGCGCTTGCCGAGAGCGTCGAGGCGTACGACGTGGGCGTTGACCTGACCGATGCGCGCCGCAATCGAGTCGACCCGTTCCTGAACACGCTGGCGCATGGCTTCCACTTCGGCGCGCTGCTGTAATGCCGCGCGCGCAAGTTCGGCCGGACCGCCCGCCGAGAGCACCTCGGAACGCGATCCCAACTGCAGACCCGCGAAGAACGCTCCGACGACGAGCAGCAGCACCGCGGCACCGGCCACGCCAAAAGCCAACGGCCCCGATACGTCGATGCGCGAGGCACCGGCGGCGCGACGAAGGAAAAGAACAAGCCTCACGCGAGGCTCCACGCGCGAACCGGCGACGGCGACTGTCCAGATTGTCCGTGGCGGAACGTTCGCTCCGCCGGCAACACCGGTGACATACTTGGCCCGATTCGATTGATTGTCTGCTCCGCCGCGGCTCAAGGCCGGCGGCGGGACCCGTAAGACAGGCCGGACTATGCCCAAACCCCCCGCGCGACACAACCCAAAATCAGTGAAAAGTCCCGATTCTCGGGGGCAAAAGACTTTTCAACCGAGCAAAATCAAGGACTTACTTGATAAATCCGGCTTGACTGGTCGAGCGATCGGCCAATTTGTGGCGCGGCAGCAGTCCTGGGAGGCCTTTTTCGCCACCCGGCTACCGGCATCGCTGACGAAAGAAATCAGTCACTTTGTGGAAAAAGACGGGGTGCTGACCGTCTATGTCAGCTCTGCGGCCTGGTCGGCACGGCTGAAGTTCGCTCTGGCCGAGTGCTGGCCGGCGGTGCTCGCCGAGCGTCCGAGCCTGCAACGCTCGGTCGTGAAGATTCAGCCGGTGGCCGCGAGCACGGGCGCGCGCACGTAGGAGATGGGCGCGTCTTCGGGACGCTCGAATACCACCGCCTCCCACGCCTCCGTGTCAGCAAGCAAGGCCCGCAGCAAACGGTTGTTCAGACCGTGGCCGGATTTGAACCCGGAGAACTCGCCGATGAGGCTGTAGCCGAGCAGGTACAGATCACCGATGGCATCGAGGATCTTGTGCTTGACGAACTCGTCCTCGTAACGCAGTCCGCCCTCGTTCAGCACCTTGGAGTCGTCGAGCACGATCGCATTGTCGAGGTTGCCACCGAGCGCCAGATTGCGCGCGCGCATGGTCTCGAGGTCACGCATGAAGCCGAACGTGCGCGCCCGGCTGATTTCCTTGAGGAAGGACGTCGTCGAGAAATCCATCGAGGCGCGTTGTGCACGGCGCTTGAAAATGGGGTGGTTGAACTCGATTTCGAAGTTCACCTTGAAGCCGTCGAAGGGATCGAATTGCGCCCACTTGTCGCCCTCTTCCATGCGCACGGTCTTGCGGATGCGGATGAACCGCTTGGGTGCACGCTGCTGCTCGATACCGGCAGATTGCAGCAGGAAGACGAAGGGTCCTGCGCTGCCGTCCATGATCGGCACTTCCGGACCCGACAATTCCACCACTGCGTTGTCGATACCGAGTCCCGCGAAGGCAGACAGCAGATGCTCGACGGTCGACACTTTGGCGTCGCCCTTGACGAGCGAGGTGCCGAGCATGGTCTCACCGACGTTCTCGGCCCGGGCCGGAATATCGACGGGGCTTGGGAGATCCGTCCGGCGAAACACGATGCCGGTGTCCGGCCCCGCAGGACGCACGGTCATGAGGATGCGCTTGCCCGTATGCAGGCCAACGCCGCTCGCGCGAATGATGTTCTTCAGTGTGCGTTGCCCGACCATGCGTCCCCTCAACCGGCGCGGCACGGTCGGCCTACAGGCCGACGTGCCACCCGGCGCTTCGTCAAGGGCGGGATATTACCCGACAAAGCAGACTCAGTCCGCTTGACGACGCAGGAAAGCCGGAATGTCGAGAATGTCCTCGACGATTTCGGGCTCCTGCCGTATCCCATCACCCACGGCCGCCTTGAAACGATTGACCGCAGGCTCATCGAGCTTGCTGTAGTCGGAGGGAACAGCGAGCGGACGGCGAACCGCACGAATCCCCTCGAACCCACCGCGTGCACCCGCAGCGACCGGGCGAGCGACCGGCATCGGTGCCGGTGCCGCAATCGGCGCCACCGCGCTTTGCGGGCGACCGAGTCCGGTGGCGACGACCGTGACGCGAATCTCGTCGCTGAGCTCAGGATCGATGACCGTACCGACCACCACCGTGGCGTCCTCGGAGGCAAATTCCTTGACGATATTGCCGACTTCCTCGAATTCGCCGATGCCGAGGTCGAGCCCGGCGGTGACGTTGACGAGAATGCCGCGAGCGCCGGCGAGATCGACGTCCTCGAGCAACGGCGAAGAGACCGCCATCTGTGCAGCCACTCGCGCGCGGTCCTCGCCGCTCGCGTGGCCCGAGCCCATCATCGCCATGCCGGTCTCACCCATGACGGTGCGCACGTCGGCGAAGTCGACGTTGATCAGACCCGGTCGGGTGATGAGATCCGCAATACCTTGCACTGCACCCTGCAGCACCCCGTTTGCGCTCTTGAAGGCATCGAGCAACGAGGTCTTGGGTCCCAGCACCGTAAGCAGCTTCTGGTTCGGAATCGTGATCAGCGAATCGACATGCTTAGAGAGCTCCAGCATGCCCTGATCAGCGATGTGTGCACGCTTGCCGCCTTCCATGTTGAAGGGGCGCGTCACAACGGCCACGGTGAGAATGCCGAGCTCCTTGGCGATTTGCGCGACGATCGGCGCGGCGCCCGTGCCCGTACCACCACCCATGCCGGCGGTGATGAATAGCATATCGCAGCCTTCGATCAACTCGATGATGCGATCACGATCCTCGAGAGCGGCCTGACGACCGACATCCGGATTAGCGCCGGCACCCAGGCCCTTGGTGATGTTTGATCCGATCTGCAGGGCGGTCTTGACGTTGGAGTTCTTCAGCGCCTGCGCATCGGTGTTGATGCACATGAAGTCGACTCCCTCGATGCCGGTCTTCACCATGTGCGAGACGGCGTTGCCGCCACCACCACCGACACCCAGAACCTTGATCACGGCGTTTTGGTTGTAGGCATCCATCAGTTCGAACATCGTTGTGTGCTCCTCTGCAAAGTTGGCAAATTCAATAAAGGCGAATCGTCAAAAATTTCCCTGAAACCAGTTGCGCATGCGGGTCAGCACGCTGCGCGCACTGCCCGCGAGCGGACGCGGGCCCGACCCGGGCAGCAGGTGATCGCGTCCGTAAAGCAGCAAGCCCACGCCCGTGGAATGGATCGGGTTGCTCGTCACGTCAGCAAGACCCTTGATGCCGACCGGCACGCCGAGGCGCACGGGTACGTGAAACACTTCCTCGGCTAATTCGATCGCGCCTTCCATCTTGGCGCTGCCACCGGTCAGTACGATGCCGGCCGCGATCACTTCCTCGAAGCCGCTGCGTCGCAGTTCTTCCTGAATGAGCGCGAACAACTCCTCGTAGCGCGGCTCGACGACCTCGGCGAGCGTCTGGCGCGCAAGGCGTCGCGCGGGCCGATCGCCGACACTGGGCACTTCGATGGTCTCGTCGGGATTGGCGAGTTGCGAGAGCGCGCAGGCATAGCGCAACTTGATCTCCTCGGCGTTTTGCGTCGGTGTGCGCATGGAGACGGCAATGTCGTTGGTGACTTGATCGCCGGCGATCGGAATCACAGCCGTGTGCCGGATCGCGCCATGGGAGAAGACTGCAATATCGGTCGTGCCGCCACCGATATCGACGAGACAGACACCGAGATCTTTTTCGTCTTCGGTGAGCACCGCGTAGCTCGAAGCCAACTGCTCGAGAACGATGTCATCGACGGCAAGGCCACAGCGCTGAATGCACTTCTCGATGTTCTGCGCCGCGCTGTCGGCACCGGTGACGATGTGCACCTTGGCCTCGAGTCGCACGCCCGACATGCCAACCGGATCGCGAATGCCTTCCTGCCCGTCGATGATGAATTCCTGCGGCAATACATGCAGGATCTTCTGGTCGGCCGGAATGGCTACAGCTTTGGCCGCATCGATCACGTGCTCGACATCCGACGCCTGCACTTCCTTGTCGCGTATCGCCACCACACCGTGCGAATTGAGACTGCGCACATGACTGCCGGCGATACCCGCGAACACGGAGTGGATCTCGCAGCCTGCCATCAGCTCGGCTTCCTCCACGGCGCGCTGGATCGACTGCACGGTCGATTCGATGTTGACCACCACGCCGCGCTTGAGGCCGCGCGAGGGCTGCGAACCGATGCCGATGATCTCGATACTGTTGTCCGCCGCGATCTCGCCCACCAGCGCCACCACCTTCGAGGTGCCGATGTCGAGTCCGACGATCAATTGCCGATCCATTTTCTTGGCCATATATGCCGTCCGTCAGCCTTCTGTCGTTTCGTCCAATTCATCCGCCGTGGCGACGCGCGTACCGTTGCGCCAGCCCACCGCGAAACCATTCGTGTAGCGCATATCCACGTAGGACATTTCGGCCGAACGCTGCACCACGAGGCGCAACGCCGCGGCGACGAAGCGCTCGAAGCGCTCGTCGACCTGCCGCCGACCGAGTCGCACACGCACGCCGTTGTCGAGGTCGATCTCCCAAGCACCACGCGCATCCAGACGCAGCGCAGCGATGCGCACGCCGCCCTCGACGAGACGCCCCTGAATCGCGAGATAGCGCTGCGCCACCATGCCTTCGCTACCCTTGGGCCCGGACAAGCGCGGCAACTCCGGCGGAATGAAGCGCGACTCGCTCAGGAACAGTTCGCCGCGTGCATTGAGCAGACCGTTGCTACCCCAACGCGCCGCAGCGACCTGCTCGACCACCCGCACCTGCAGGCCCCGTGGCCACACGCGTGCGACGCTCACCGTATCCACCCAAGGCAACTGTTCGAGGGAGCCCTGCAGACCGGCGAGATCCACCGATACGAGACCCGCGTCGTTGATCCGCTCGCGAACCGCCTGCTCGAGCTCCATGGGCGAGACGCGCTGGAAGCGGCCCTGCACCGTGACAGTGTCGATGGGGTTGTCGAGTGCGCGCACGATGATCCACGCAAAGCTCGCCACGACGGCGACACCGGCCGCCCCGTAGGCCAAGGAGCGCCAGTCGATAACCGGTAGCTTCCATCCCGACTCCTCGGCCCGGCGGCGGTTGCGTACTTTGCGATTGCTGAACATGCGCCCCTTGCTCCTCAACTCGACCGACGACGACGAGTGAAACTCGTTTCGAGCACGCGCCACACCAGTTGTTCGAAACTCATGCCCCGCGCACGCGCCGCCATCGGCACCAGCGAATGGTCGGTCATGCCCGGTACGGTGTTGATCTCGAGCAGCAACGGACGCCCGGTCGAATCCATCATGAAATCGGCCCGACCCCAGCCGCTCGCGCCCGTGGCGTCGAACGCACCCAGGGCCAAGGCCGCGAGGTGCCTCTCGGTCTCGGCGGAAAGACCCGACGGACAGTCGTACTGGGTGTCGTCACGGAAATACTTGGCCTGATAGTCGTAGAAGGTCTGCGTCGTGCGGATGCGGATCGAGGGCAACGCTTCGCCTGCCAACACGCCCACGGTGTACTCCGCGCCGCTGATGTACGCCTCGGCGAGCACACAGGGATCCGTCGCAGCCGCCGCAGCGAATGCCACAGGCAGATCCTCCGCACGCTCCACCTTGCTCATACCCACCGACGAACCCTGGGTCGCCGGCTTGACGAACATCGGCAGCCCGAGACGAGTGAGCGCGAGATCGAAATCCCGCTCATCGCGCAGCACGACGAAGTCGGCGGTCGCGATGCCGACAGACGAGACGAGCTGCTTGGTCCGCAGCTTATCCATGCACACGGCCGAGCCGAGCACTCCGCTGCCGGTGTAGGGAATACCGAGACACTCGAGTGCGCCCTGCACGGTGCCATCCTCGCCGCCGGGCCCGTGCAGCGCGACCCACGCACGATCGAAGCCTTCATCGACGAGTTCCTGCAGCGCCTTCTCGCGCGGATCGACGGCATACGCGTCGATGCCGCTGCGCTGCAAGGCGGCATGCACGGCGCGTCCCGTGAGCAGCGAAATCTCCCGCTCGCTCGAGGTGCCGCCGAAGAGCACGGCGACCTTGCCGAACTCGCGCGGGTCGGTGACCGTGCGCAGCGCTTGCGAATCGTGGTCGAGACGCATCAGGCCACCTCCCCGACGATCCGAACTTCGGTATTGAGACGGATGCCGAAACGCTGCTCAACCGTCTGCTGGACCTCGCCGATCAGCGCCTCGAGATCGGCTGCGCGCGCTTCGCCTTCGTTGATGATGAAGTTGGCGTGCTTGGTCGACACGCCCGCGCCGCCGATTCGACGACCCTTGAGCCCTGCGGCTTCGATCAGCCGGGCGGCATGATCGCCCGGCGGATTGGTGAACACGGAGCCGCAGCTCCACTCGCCAATCGGCTGCTTCTGCTTGCGTTCGACCAGCAAGTCACGAATGGTCTCGTTGCTGCTCGCCGGTCGCAGCTCGAAGCTCAGCGTCGCGGCGAGGAAAGCCTCCTCGGCCGCGGGAGGCTCGACGTGCCGATACGATACGCGGTACTCGCCGGCAGCACGCTCGTGGATGGCGCCGCTGCGATCGATGACCTCGACGCTCGCCACGTGCTGCCAGGTCTCGCCACCGAACGCGCCAGCGTTCATCGCAAGCGCTCCGCCAAGCGTACCCGGGATGCCGGCAAAGAATTCGGCTGGGCCAAGGCCCCATCGGACACATTGCCGGGCGATGCGTGCACAGGGCACGCCCGCATCGCAACGCACCTGCTTTTCATCGAGCCGTTCGAGCGAACTGAAGGCGCCGTGCATCGAGACCACTGCACCGCGGATGCCACCGTCGCGCACCAGCAAATTGCTGCCGAGACCCACCCAGTGAATCGGCACGTCCGTCGGCAACACCTGCAGGAACGCGGCGAGATCCGCACGATCACGGGGCTCGAAGAACCAATCTGCCGGGCCACCGACATGCCAGCTGGTGTGCTTGGACATCGGCTCGTTGCGACTGAGCCGTCCGGCGAACATCGCCTCGGACCAGCCGCTCATGCGCCACCTCCGCCGAAATGCCGCGGCAGATCGTGTGCCACGGCGCTGACATTGCCCGCACCCATCGCCAGCACCACATCATCGGCATGCAGCAATCCACGCAAAGCGTCAGGCAGATCCTCGATGCGCGACAAAAATACGGGCTCTGCCTGTCCGCGACTGCGCACCGCGCGGCAAATCGCCCGGCCGTCGGCACCCGCGATAGGAGCCTCGCCGGCCGCGTAGACCTCGCTCACGAGCAGCACGTCGGCGGTGGCGAGCACAGCGGCGAAATCGTCGAGCAGATCGCGCGTACGCGTATAGCGATGCGGCTGGAACGCCAGCACGACACGTCGACCCGGATAGGCTTGCCGGACGGCCTCGAGCGTGGCGCGTATTTCGGTCGGATGATGGCCGTAATCGTCGATAAGCACCGCCTTGCCGGTGCCGGTCGCCAATTCGCCGACGAACTGCAATCGGCGATCGACGCCCTGAAAACGCGCGAGCCCCGACTGGATCGCCGCATCGGCGATGCCAAGCTCGCTCGCCACGGCGATGGCCGCGAGTGAATTGAGAACGTTGTGCGTGCCCGGCAGATTCACAGTCACGGTCAGCGGCGCAGCCCCGCCCTTACGCAGCACCGTGTAGCCGGTTTGCAAACCCTTGCGCTCGATATCGACGGCGCGTACGTCGGCCGCGGCGGATAACCCGTATGTCGTCACCGGACGACCGACGCGATCGAGGATACCGCGCACCTCGGCGTCATCCACGCACAGCACCGCGAGGCCATAGAACGGCAGGTTGTGCAGGAAGTCGACGAAGCTCTGACGCAGACGGTTGAAATCGCCGTCGTGGGTGCCGAGGTGGTCGTTGTCGATGTTGGTGACGACGGCGATGAGCGGCTGCAGATGGAGGAACGACGCGTCGCTCTCGTCGGCCTCCGCAACGAGATAACGGCCCGCACCGAGACGCGCATTGGTGCCCGCACTCTTCAAGCGACCGCCGATGACGAAGGTCGGATCCTCGCCACCCTCTGCGAGCACGGACGCGATGAGGCTTGTAGTCGTGGTCTTGCCGTGCGTGCCGGCCACCGCGATTGCCGAGCGAAACCGCATCAGCTCGCCAAGCATTTCGGCACGCGGTACGACCGGGATGCGCAGCTCCAAAGCGCGGACGAGCTCCGGGTTTTCGCGTGACACAGCCGTCGACACCACCACGACGTCGGCCCCTTCCACATGGCTCGCCGAGTGGCCCGTGAACAGCCGCGCACCAAGCTCGGTCAGACGCTGCGTGACGGCGTTCGGCTTCAGATCGCTGCCCTGCACTCGGTAACCGAGGTTCAACAGCACTTCGGCGATACCACCCATGCCACTGCCGCCGATGCCGACGAAATGGATGGTGTTGATCCGCCGCATGCGTTCCATGGTCATGGCGTACCTCGCGACACGAGTCCAGCGGTCAACAAACAGACGCGCGCGAGTTCTTCCGCCGCATCCGGACGCGCGATTTCCCGCGCACGATCGCCCATCCGCGCGAGCGAATCGCGACTGGCACCGAGCTTGACGAGTTCCTCAGCGAGCCGATCCGGCGTCAGTTCTCGCTCCGGAATCAGCAGCGCTGCGTCGCGCGACACGAGGAATCCCGCATTGCGCGTCTGGTGATCATCGACGGCCGACGGCAGCGGTACGAACACGGCGGCAACGCCTGCGGCGGCGATCTCGGAGACCGTCAGCGCACCGGCGCGGCAAATGACGATGTCGGCCCAGGCGTAGGCGGTGGCGATGTCTTCAATGAAAGAGCCGACCTGCGCGTCGAGGCCGAGGCGTACGTACTTGGTACGCGTGACTTCGAGTCCATGAGTACCGCTCTGGTGACGCACCGTAACCGGCTGGCGCGGCCCGAGCTTAGCGAGCGCCTCGGGGACCACGGCATTGAGGCGCGCTGCGCCCTGACTGCCGCCGACGACCAGAATGCGCAGCGGACCACGATGTTCGCGATAGCGTCGCGCGGGCGGCGGCAAGTCAAAGAACGCGCGACGCACGGGGTTGCCGATTTCGCGCGCACCCAGCTTACGTTCGAAACTGCCGCCGAAGGCCTCGAGCACTTGCACGGCAAAGCGGGCGAGAATGCGGTTGGTCATGCCGGCGATCGCGTTCTGTTCGTGGATCACGAGCGGACGGCGCAGCAGCCACGCCGCGAGGCCCCCGGGGCCCGTGACATAACCGCCGAGACCCACCACCACACGCGGCTTGCGGCGTCGGATCGCAGCGCCCGCCTGCCACAACGCACGCAACAGGCGCAGCGGTGCAAGCAACTGCGTCTGCCAGCCCTTGCCACGCAGACCACCGACCGTGATCCACTCGACCTCGATGCCCGCGGCCGGCACGAGGCGCGCTTCGATGCCGGTGCGCGTGCCGAGCCAGACCACATCGCAACCATGCAGGCGCAGCAGCGCTGCGAGCGAGAGAGCCGGGAACACATGCCCGCCCGTGCCGCCCGCCATGATCATGACGCAACGGTCGCTCATGCGAGCGCATCCTCGGTGTCGAGCGGGCGAGCGGGCGAGGCCGTACTGCTGCGTGCAGCGGGACTGCCGCGCAACCCTGCTGCCGTAGCACCGCGCGAAGCCTGTGCGGCCTCGTGATACACGCGCAGCAGGATGCCCACCCAAGTGAGCGTTGCGATAAGACTGGAACGTCCGTAGCTCATGAACGGCAAGGTGAGCCCCTTGGTCGGCAGCACGCCCATGTTCACGCCGATGTTGATGAACGCCTGCAAGCCGACCCAGATACCGAACCCGGCTGCGAGGTAGGACTGGAACTTCAGTCCTGAATCGTGCGCCAGGCGCGAAATCCACAGCGCACGCCATGCCAGAGCGAGGAACAGCGCCAGGGTGACCAGAATGCCGACGAGCCCGAGTTCCTCGGCCAGCACTGCGAACAGGAAATCGGTGTGCGCCTCGGGCAAATAGAAGAGTTTCTGCACACTCTCGCCGAGACCGACACCGGTCCAGCCGCCGCGACCGATGGCGATCAGGCTTTGCGTCAACTGAAAGCCGCTGTCGAACGGATCCAGCCACGGGTTACGGAAGGCCGTCAGTCGCCGCATGCGGTAGTCGGAGGACATCGCTACGAAAACGAGCACAGCGGCGCCAAGTACGGCGAGCCCCGCGACATCGCGCAGCCTGGCACCCGCGATGAAGAGCACACCGAATGCCGTCACCATGAGCACCGTGGCCGCACCGAAATCGGGCTCCAGCAACAACAGCACGAAAAATCCGCCAAGGATAATGAGCGGCTTCAGAAGGCCCATGAAGCTGCTGCGCAGTTCCTCTTCCCGGCGCACGGCGTAGCTCGCGATGAATACGAGCACGATGACACGCGTGACTTCACTCACTTGGATGCTGATGCCGGCCAACCGGATCCAGCGACGGGCGCCGTTGACCGAGTGGCCGATGCCCGGGATCAGCACCAGCACCAGCAGAACAACCGCCAGCGCCAGCAACGGCAGGGCCATCTTCTCCAGCCACTCGGTGCGTATCGTGAACATCACCGCCGCAAACGCCGAGCCTACGATCACCAGCGTGAACTGCCGCAGCAGATAGCCGAAGGCGTCACCGCCCTCCTTCGTCGCCATCGAGATCGACGCCGAAGTCACCATCACGAGCCCAAGCAGCACGATGCCAAACACGAGCATGACCGTGACGAAGTCGATGTGGATCGGCGAGGATCGATTGCTCATGAAGACAACCCCTGCACCGCGGCAGCGAACACGTCGCCGCGATGGGCATAGTCACGGAACATGTCGAGACTTGCACAGGCCGGCGACAGCAGCACGGTGTCACCCTGACGGGCGTGCTGTGCTGCACCGACGACGGCGGCTTCGAGTGATGCGTAAGTCTGCACCGGGCAAACGGGCGCAAGCGCTGCAGCAAGTTGCGCTGCATCGCGACCGATGAGCGCCGCGAAGCGCAATTTCCCTGCGAGTGCCGAGCTCAGCGCGGAGAAGTCCTGCGCTTTGCCGTCACCACCCGCGATCAGCACGAGCGGTCCCGGCATACCACCGACCGCAGCCAGGGTTGCACCGACGTTGGTACCCTTGGAATCGTTGATGTAGCGCACGCCTTCGTGTTCGCCCACCCACTGTGATCGATGCGGCAGCCCCGTGAACTCATGCAGTTCCGCGAGCATCGCCTCGCGCGGCAGACCTACGGCATCACCCAGCGCCAATGCCGCAAGCGCGTTGGCCGCATTGTGCAATCCCGGCAGACGCATCGCCGACACGGGCATCAGCGGCTCGCCGGAGACGGCAAGCCACATGGCGCCGTCGCGTTCGATGAGGTGGTACTCGGCCTCCGCGCAGTCTTCGATCGAAAAACCCCGGATGCGATCACGCCCGACCAAGCCGACCGAGGCGGGCATCGAGGTCACGTGCGGATCGTCCAAATTGACCACAGCAACGGCGCAATGCATGAAGATGCGTGCCTTGGCAGCGCCGTAGCCCGCCATGTCCGCATATCGATCGAGATGATCAGCGGTCAAATTGAGTACAGCGCCAGCCTGCAGCCGCAGCGACGAGGTCGTCTCGAGTTGGAAACTCGACAGTTCCAGCACGTACAGCGAAGGCTCACCCTGCCCGAGCAGATCGAGCGCCGGAGTGCCGAGATTGCCGCCAACGGCGACCTGCACGCCGGCACGTGCCGCCATGCGGCCGACCAAGGTGGTGACCGTGCTCTTGCCGTTGGTGCCCGTGATGCCGACCACGGGTGCACGCACCTCGCGGGCAAAGAGTTCGACGTCACCGACGATCTCGATGCCGCGCGCCTGCGCCTCGCGCAGCAGCGGCTCGGCCAAAGATACGCCGGGCGAGGCGACGACGATATCCGCGCCATCGAGTAACGCCGAGTCAAAACCGCCGAAGCGACAGGAAACCTGTGGCGCGATACGCGCAATATCTGCAGCCCCCGGAGGCTCGGGCCGCGTGTCGGTGACCGTCAATTGCCAGCCGCGCGCAGCCAGATGGCGCGCCGCCGACAGACCCGAGCGACCGAGTCCGACGATCAATGCCGCGCCTTGTGTGGGAGTGTCGGTCATCGCAATTTCAGCGTCGCAAGGCCAGCAAGTACGAGGAAAAACGTGATGATCCAGAAACGCACGATCACCTTAGGTTCCGCCCAACCCTTGAGCTCGAAGTGGTGGTGGATGGGAGCCATACGAAAAATGCGCTTACCGGTGAGCTTGAAGCTCGCCACCTGGAGGATTACCGAGGCCGTTTCGAGCACGAAGATGCCGCCCATGACGAGCACGACAAGCTCCTGCCTGACGATCACCGCGACGGTTCCGAGTGCGGCGCCGATCGACAGCGCGCCAATGTCACCCATGAACACCTGCGCGGGGTAGGTGTTGAACCACAGAAACCCGAGCCCCGCTCCCACCATCGCCGCACAGAAGATCAGCAACTCACCGGCTAGAGGCACCGCTGGGATGGCGAGATAACTCGCGAACACAGCGTTGCCGCTCGCGTAGGCGAAGACACCGAGCGCCGCCGCCACCATCACCGCCGGCATGATCGCCAGACCATCAAGCCCGTCGGTGAGGTTCACCGCGTTGCTCATGCCCACGATCATCAGGTAGGTGAGCAGCACGAAGGCAAAGAAGCCCAGCGGCAACGCAAAGTTCTTCAGCAACGGCAGATAGAGCGTCGTATCCGCCGGCGACTTGGCCGTATACCAAAGCGCCAGCGCCGCAGCGAGACCGCCGATCGACTGCCAGAAGTACTTGTAGCGTGCGATCAGACCCTTCGGATTCTTCTTCACGAGCTTGAGGTAGTCATCCCAGAACCCGACCAGCCCGAACAGCACCGTCACCCCGATGACGATCCAGACGAAACGATTGCTGAGATCGGACCAGAGCAGCGTCGCGACGATGACGGCCACGAGAATGAGCAGACCACCCATCGTCGGAGTTCCCACTTTTTTCTGGTGGGCGGCAGGAATGTAATCGCGCACCACCTGACCGATCTGGTCACGCGTCAGCTTGGCGATCATCCACGGACCGATCAGCAACGCGATCATCAACGCCGTGGTCGCGGCGAGGATGGCGCGAAAGGTAAGATAGGAGAACACGTTGAAGAACGTGATCGACTCGGCGAGCAGGTGCGACAACCAAAGCAGCATGTCAGTGAGATCTCCCTTCGGCAGGCGCAGCGGCAAGCGCCTCGACGAGACGCTCGAGACGATTGAGACGGGAACCCTTTACGAGGACGCGACTGTCGGCGGTGAGTTCCGCGCCGACGGCGGCGATCAAGTCGTTCATGTCGGCGTGCCAGCTCGCGCCATCGCCAAAGCTACGCACCGCAAGCGGTGTGAGAGAGCCGATGGCGAACAGTCGCTCGACACCGTGCAGTCGCGCATAGCGGCCCGCCTCGCGATGCGCCTCATCGGCATGGCTGCCGAGTTCACCCATGTCGCCCATGACGAGGCAGCGCCGACCGCCCACTGACTCGAGCACGTCGATGGCCGCATGCATGGAACTCGGGTTCGCGTTGTACGAGTCATCGATCAGCCAGCCGCCGCCGCGCGCCGCGCGCCATTGCAGACGTCCAGCAACCGGACGCATCGCCGCAAGACCCGCCGCCACATCGTCGAGACTCGCGCCTGCGGCGACCGCGGCCGCAGCCGCACCGAGCGCATTGACGACGTTATGTTTTCCCGCAAGGTTCAGCGTGATCGCTGCTGTGCCCGCAGGGGAATGCAGCGTGAACCGGGTGACGAAACCCGCCTCGCCCACGGCGGTGACGATATCGCGCGCAGTAAAGTCGGCCTTGGCGCCAAGTCCGAAGGTGACGATGCGGGCGATGGTCATCTCGCGCCAAAGCGGTGCGAACTCGTCGTCGGCGTTCAGCACCGCGACGCCATCGCGCCCGAGCGCTGCGAACAACTCGCCTTCAGCGCGCGCGGCCCCTTCGAGACTGCCGAAGCCCTCGAGATGCTCGGCACCCGCGTTGGTGACGAGACCGATGGTGGGCAGCGCGATGCCGGCAAGTTCGGCCACATCGCCCGGATGATTGGCACCCATCTCAATCACCGCATGCCGATGGCCCTGCTCCAGTTCGAGCAGCGTCAGCGGTACACCGATATGGTTATTGAGATTGCCGCGCGTAGCCAATGTCGGCCCACGCTGCGCGAGAATGGCGGCGAGCATTTCCTTGGTGCTGGTCTTGCCGTTGCTGCCGGCGACGCCGATCAGAGGCGCGGCGAACCGATGGCGCCACTGACGTGCGGCACGCTGCAACGCAACCAAGCTGTCTTGTACCTGCACGACCGAGAGCCCCGAGGGTCCTGTGCGCTCGGCGAGCGCTCCGGCGGCACCGGCTCGTGCAGCAACATCCAGAAACTCGTTGCCATCGAAACTCGGACCGCGCAGGGCGACGAACAATTGGCCGGCGGCAATGCGTCGCGTATCGGTCGACACGGATCTGAACTGCCGATCCTCGCCGTGCAGCTCGCCGCCGCAGTCGCTCGCAAATTCACTCAGGCTGCGCATCAGGCAGCCTCCGCATACACGGCACGCACGACTTGCTGGTCGCTGAAGATGCGTCGCTCGGTACCGATCAGCTGATAGTCCTCGTGTCCCTTGCCGGCGATCAGCACCGCATCACCGGCTCGCGCCCGCGACAGCGTGCTGCGAATCGCCTCGGCGCGATCGTGAATCACCATCACCGGCACTCCGGCAGGGATACCCCCGAGCACCTCGGCTGCGATGGCGGCTGGCGATTCGGTGCGCGGATTGTCGTCAGTGATTACAACCTGATCGGCCAGTTCGGCCGCGACCGAAGCCATCATCGGCCGCTTGCCACGATCACGATCGCCGCCACAACCGAACACCACGTGCAACTCGCCGTCGCAGTGCACGCGCGCGGCTCGCAACGCCTTGGCGAGCGCGTCGGGCGTGTGCGCGTAATCGATGATGGCGAGCGCGCGACCCGGCGCACTGATCGCCTCCATTCGCCCGGGCGGCGCACTCACGCCGGACAACGCCGCAAGCGCCGCCGTTGGAGCAAGCCCCAGCGCACGAAGCACTCCGAGCGTGGTCAGCACGTTGTCGACGTTGAATTCGCCGATGAGCGGCAGCTCGACGGCGTACGCGCCATCCCAATCGAGCGTGAAGGCGAGGCCCCTGGACGTCGCGCGAACCTCGCGTGCAGCGAGCACAGTGACCCGCTCCACCTTATTGCCGAGCGACTCCACATTGCCGAGCGACTCCACAGAGTCGCCGAGCCGCGTCGCCGCATCCTGCAGCCGCCTCGCCGCCGCAACGCCTTCGGCGCTGCGCGCGGTCAGTACGAGTTCACCTGCTGCGAGATGCCGCTCTGCCAACGTCACGCCAAACGCATCGTCGACGTTGATGACGCGCACGGTCACGCCGGGCAGCGCAAACAGGCGCGCCTTAGCCTCGCCGTACGCCTGCATGCTGCCGTGGTAGTCGAGATGATCGCGAGTCAGATTGGTGAATGCCGCGACCCGGAAGCGAACGCCATCGACCCTCGCCTGATCGAGCGCATGCGAGGAGACCTCCATCGCCGCACTGCGTGCGCCGAGCTGCTGCATCTGCGACAGTTGACGCTGCACCGTCACCGCATCGGCGGTCGTGTATTCGCCGGCCACCACGCCCTCGGCGGGTATGCCGACACCGAGCGTACCGAGATAGGCGCTGCGCTCACCCGCGCGCGTCAGGGCTTGTGCCAGCAACCAGGCCGTTGTCGTTTTGCCGTTGGTGCCCGTGATGCCGCTGACTCGCAGGGTCGCTGAGGGCGTATCGAAAAAACGATCGGCGATGACGCTCGCGTGACGCGACAACTGCGCGACCGGCGCTGCGAATACCTCCGGTGGCACTACTGGCGGCTCGACGCCGGCAGCGGGCTCCCACAACACGGCCCGCACACCGCGCGCAATCGCCTGCGCGAGACTTGCGAGACCATGCGTACGTCGACCGGCGCAGGCGAGGAACAACCCCCCCTCGCTCACCTTGCGACTGTCGAGCGTCAGGTCTGTAACCTGGACGCCACGCGGCACCGGCACCAGGTCCGCACACAGATCTGCGAGCTCACGCGCACTCATCGGCGCAGCCCATCCGCGGTTTGTGCGATCGTGGTCGGGATCATGCCCGGCGCCAGATCCACGGGCGCCGGCGTCGACTCGGGCATCTGATCCGAGTAATCATCGAGCGGCATGTCGGGAGCCACTGCGAGCAGACGCAAGGCGCCGCCCACCACACTCGAGAACACGGGCGCAGCGACGTCACCCCCGTAGTACAAACCCGCGCTCGGTTCGTCGATCACCACGACCGTAGCGACCCGTGGGTTGCTCGCCGGAGCAAGACCGGCGAACACTGCGAGGTATCGGTTCGTCGAATACCCGCCGGCACTCGCCTTCCACGCCGTACCGGTTTTGCCGGCCACCGAGTAGCCCGGGATATTGGCGAGTTTCCCCGTGCCACCCTCGGCGACGACGGAGCGAAGCATGCCGACGACATCACGCGCCACGGCGTCGGGCAGGATGCGCTCGCCGGGGACCGACTGATCGATCTTTGCGAACGACACCGGACGCTGCACGCCGTAGGCGCCGAGCGTCGCATAGGCATGCGCGATCTGCAGTGGCGTCGCCGACAGGCCATAGCCGTAAGAGACAGTGGCCGTGGTGATGGGACGCCAGTGCGCAGGCTGCGTCAGCAAACCCGCCGATTCACCGGGGTAGCCGCTCGCCGTTACCCGACCGAAGCCGAAACTCGACAGCGCACCGTGCAGGTTGTCGGCACCAAGGGTCAGCGCGATACGCGTCATCGCCACGTTGGAGCTGCGCGCCAGTGCCGTCGCCAAATCGATGGCGCCGAGGTTGTGCTTGTCCTCGATGACCTTGATGCCGACCTTCACCATGCCGGGCGACGTATCGATGATGCTGTCGCTGCGATACTTGCCCGAGGCGAGCGCTGCCGCCACCACGAAGGGCTTGATCGTGGAGCCCGGTTCGACAAGGTCGGTCACGGCGCGGTTCTTGTAGCCTGCCGGCTTCAACTGGGTGCGATCGTTCGGGTTGAAGGTCGGCTGGTTGACCATCGCGAGCACCTCGCCCGTGGTCACGTCGATCATGACGAGCGAGCCGGCGCGAGCGCGATGCGTCTGCATCGCTGCCTTCAGTTCACGATAGGCCAGATACTGGATCCGCATGTCGATCGACAGTCGCACGTCGCGGCCCGGACGCATCGGGCGAATGCTCTCCACCGTTTGCACCGTGCGTCCAAGATTGTCCTGGATCACGCGCTTGGAGCCATTCACTCCGGAGAGCCAGTGATCGTAGGCCAGCTCCAGACCTTCCTGACCCGCATCGTCGACGTCTGTGAAGCCGAGCACATGCCCACTGACTTCACCCGCCGGGTAATACCGGCGGTACTCACGCACCAGGTGTACGCCTGGGACATCGAGGTTGCGCACACGCGCCGCATCAGCGGGCTGCAGATGTCGCGCCACGTACAGAAACCGACGATCGATGTTGCTCGTCACACGCCGCGTGAGCTCCTCGGGATCCCGCCCGAGCGCCTGAGCGAGCCGCGGAATCTGCTCTCCCGAGAGGGTCAGCTCCTTCGGATTCACCCAGACCGAATCGACGGGTGAACTGACCGCGAGCGGCTCACCGACTCGATCCACAACGCTGCCGCGGTGGGCGGGGACCGTCACGACCCGCGTGAAGCGCTCGTCACCCTGACCACGCAGGAACTCGCTCTCGACGAACTGCAAGGTGATGGCCCGCCAGACGAGCACGCCCGAGGCCAGCGCCATCACGCCGCCGACGAAGAACATCCGGTTACGAAAACTCGTGACTGGCGCAGCAGGCTTGCGCGTCAGTCCGCTGCGGGCATTGCGCGCCGGACCCGCCTTGCGCGCCCGGCCCTGCTCACTGCCGAATGGCCAGCGGATCATGCGACCACCGTCATGGTGCAATCACCTCGATCTGCTTCGGCGGCGGCGTACGCATGTTGAGGTTGCTGGCCGCGACGTTTTCCACGAAAGCATGCGTCGACCACGCGCTCTGCTCGAGCTGCAGACGACCCCACTCGATCTCCAGCCGATCGCGCTCGCGATTGACACGCTCGAGCTCGACGAACAGCTCGCGCGAACGATGCTTGACGTAGATCGCCCCGGCGGCCGAGGCGAGCACGGCCAGCCAGAGCACGGGGATCAGCACCATCAGCAGACGATCGCCGGGTAGCTTCATGCGGGCACTCCCTCGGGCCCGAGTCGCTCCGCGCAGCGCAACACGGCGCTGCGAGCGCGAGGATTGCGCGCCACTTCGTCGCTACCCGCGCGCTGCTTGCGACCCACGAGGCGCATCGTCGGCTGAGCCGTCGAAGGGATCACCGGCAGACCGGCGAACACCGGATCGACACTGCTCTTCAAGCGCATGAATTGCTTGACGATGCGATCCTCGAGCGAATGAAAACTGATCACGGCTAGACGCCCGCCCGGCGCCAGCAGCGCATGTGCGCCCTCGAGCGCCGCGCGCAGCTGACCGAGCTCGTCGTTGACGTGCATGCGCAGCGCCTGGAACGTACGCGTGGCCGGATGCTTGCCATCGCGGGTCCGCACCACGC
This sequence comes from uncultured Pseudomonadota bacterium, assembly GCA_903885195.1. GTDB lineage: Bacteria > Pseudomonadota > Gammaproteobacteria > Steroidobacterales > Steroidobacteraceae > UBA964. Next base: position 29,927 of record CAISHQ010000174.1, read on the forward strand.
TCTGCACGAGCTCGGCAAGCTGGCGCGTGCGCAACAGGGGTGTCGCGCTGCGCGTCTCGACGATCGCCGCAGCGATGCGTCGCGCAAAGCGCTCCTCGCCGAGCTCAGCGATCACCATGGCGATCTCCCGTGCATCGGCGCGGGCGAGAAACTCGGCCGCCGACTCACCATGATCGGGGTCCATGCGCATGTCGAGCGGGCCGTCCTTGGAGAAACTGAATCCGCGCGA
>CAISHQ010000175.1 GCA_903885195.1 uncultured Pseudomonadota bacterium
CGCGGCTAAACGCGGCTAAACGCGGCTAAGAGGCGCTTAGAACACGCCGGCTTCCAGGCCGGCCACGAGCGTGGCACCAAGCTCCTCGCAGCGGGCGAGCGCAGCCGCATCGGGCTCGCCCACGACTACGACGGGCGGCGCTACCGCGCGCCAACGGTAGCCGGTGACGATTCGCTCCACGGCGGCCACCGTGCCCGTGCCGTCGTTGCCCGCGCTCACCATCAGACCGTACGCCCGTCCTTCGGTCCGACCCTCGGCCGGGTAGAAGGTGCGATCAAAGAAATGCTTGAGTGCCCCGGACATATAGCCGAAGTGCTCCGGGGTTGCCAGCAGAATGCCTTGTGCCCAGAGCAGATCGTCTACGGTCGCCTGCAGCGCGGGCCGCTCGCGAAGTTCGAAGGCTTCACCTGCACCCCGCAATCCGGTGAGCGCCGCCGTGCACAAGCGCTCGGTACGCCCTCCGGGTTGACCGCCATAGACAAGCAGTACCGTCACGCTCATGGCAGCTCGCGGTCACCGCTACGGTCACGAGTACTGCGATTGCGGGCATAGACGAGAAGGATGGCAATCAGTCCACCGATGCCGGCGAGGGCCATGTCCCGATGTGCGTCCCACTCATCGCCTTGCGTGCCGAGGAATGCTGCGCCCAGACCGCCGCCGAACACGACGGCCGCGGCCCACTCCAGCAGCTCGTAGAAGAGCGAGGACGACATGACGAGATCGAGCGGCAGGAAGTAACTCCAGAAGCCTCGCACGCCCGCAAGACGCATCAGCAACTCGCGCATAGGCAGCGCCAGCAGCAAGCCATAGCCGAAATGCACCAGCCGGTCATAGTGGTTGCGGCTGAGGCCCAGCACGCCGTTCAGCGAGTCGCCGGTGAGGCTCTGGAAGGCCGCATCGTAGGGAACGAGCGAGTACGTGTAATGCGCGCCGATCGCGTGCAAGCCCAAAAAAAATACCACAAGGGTGTGAGAAGCCATAGTAAATGGCACGTGTCGCCTAAGGCTGTAGAGCACGCCGATACCGGCGAAGACCAGGGTGTTCTCCAGCAGCCAAGTCGGACGATCGAGTGGGCTGATCGCGAGCAGCAGCCAGAATACGGCGAAGGCGCCGTACAGCATGGTGAGTTGCTGGCGTCGGGTCATGACGACCGGCAGTGTAGCGCGCTTCGAGGCAGTGAACGCACTGCGGCCACTGCGTACGGAAAAACCCCGACGGTCTGCCCGTGGAGGTCGTGCCGCACTATTCTTCGATCATGTGCCGACCGAGCGTATTTTTGACCCTGCTGCTGTGCGGCGTGAGCCTCACGGTGGGAAGGGTTGAGTCGGCCGAAGAGGGCTTCGTACCCAAGAGCGTCGATGTGCCTCGGCTCAAAGAGCCGGTGCGCATCGACGGCAGGCTCGACGAGGCGTTCTGGAGCAGCGCCGTGCCCATTCGCGACTTCGAGCAGTTCGCTCCTGGCAATGGCGAGCCGCCGAGCGAGCCCACGGAATTCTTCCTCGCCCGCGACGATGAGAATCTCTACATCGGCGCGCGGCTCGGTGATCGGGAGCCTGCGCTGATCAAGCGCTCGCAGCTCGTGCAGGGACAGGGCGTGTTCAACGACGACTACGTCGAGCTCCTGCTCGACACCTATAACGACCGGCGCACCGGCTACATTTTCTACGTCAACCCGAACGGCGTGCAGCGCGATGGTCTGCTGCTCGGCGGCGTGTCCTTCAATATGGATTGGGATGGCATCTGGCAAGCGGCCGCGAGTGTGAACGAGACGGGATGGGAAGCCGAGATCGCCTTGCCGTTCAAGACCCTGGCCTTCGATCGGCAGGGCGATGTTTGGGGTCTCAACCTCATCCGCTCGATCCGGCGCAAACGCGAGGACGTCGCTTGGTCGCAGCGCGAGCGGCGCATTACGCTGGATCTCAGCAATGAAATTCGCGGCATGCGCGGACTCGACCAAGGGCGAGGACTCGATCTCGTACCCTCGGCGGCTCTAATCGAGCGCGAGTCGTTTCGTCTCGGCCAGAGCAGTCTCGTGCTCAAGCCATCGCTCGATGCCTTCTGGCGCATCACACCTTCGCTCTCCGGCGCACTGACGCTCAACACCGACTTTTCGGCCACAGAGGTCGACGATCGGCAGGTTAACTTGACCCGCTTTTCCTTGTTTTTTCCTGAAAAGCGCGACTTTTTTCTGGAGGACAGCGAAATCTTCGAGTTTGGTGGCCTGACGCAGAATGGCAGACCGTTCTTCTCGCGCACCATCGGGCTCTCGGCCAGTGGTCAGCCTATTGATCTCGACGGCGGCGCGCGACTCACCGGCAAGATCGGTCGGTATTCGCTCGGCATGTTGGCCGTGAGGCAGGAGGCGTCGGCGGGTCTTGATGCGCAAGACGTTTTCGTAGCGCGTGGGTACCGCAACTTCGGTGAGCAATCGACCATCGGCGGCATCATCACGAGCGGTGATCCGACGAGCGGGCGCGACAGTTCACTCGCTGGCATCGACATCGCGCTGCGTGACCAGCGGCGCTTCGGCGGTTTGGTCGAGGCGCGTGGCTGGTGGCAGCAATCCTCCACTGCCGATCGCTCGGGTGATGAACAGGCCTGGGGTGCATCGATTGGGTATCCGAACGATCGTACGGATGCACTCGTGGGGTACACGCGCATTGGTCGTGATTTTCGCCCGGCGCTGGGATTCGCCAATCGCACCGGGATCGATGAACTGTATGGCCGGTACAAGCACCGGTACCGCTTCTCCAAGGGCGCGCTGCTGCGCAGCTGGCAGGCCGGCCTCGATGCCCGGCAGATCGACGATGCGGCAGGACGACTCGAATCACGCGCACTCGTGGTCACGCCGTTTGCGCTCGACACCCAGCCCGGCGACAGCTTGTCCCTCGATGTCGCGCGGTATACCGAAGTGGTGCGCAGTCCCTTCCTGCTGCCGGGAGGACTGCGGGTACCGGCGGGGCGGCACGAGTTCGACCGCTTTCGGTTATACGGTTCGACCGCAGGTTTTCGTCCCTGGTCGGCGAGCTGGGATCTGGAAACCGGCGGCTTCCAGAACGGACGTCGCTTCGATACGCGTGTCGGCGTTAACTGGCGGCCTGACTCTCATTGGCTGGTCGGCGCGCAGTACCAAACCAACGCCATCGACTTGCCGGGTGGCGATTTCACGACCCGAGTCTACGGGCTGACGGTGAATTACGCGTTCAACGTGCGTTGGGCCTGGCTCAACCTCGCGCAATACGACAACGTCTCCGGACGACTTGGGCTCAACAGCCGACTGCGCTGGTGGCCGACGCCGGGTCAGGTCGGCTATCTCGTCGTCAACTACGATTGGCGTGAAGATGCGGAAGGTGACTTCAAGCCCTTCGTCGCCGAGACCACGATGAAGCTGACCTACACGTTCCGCTATTGAGCGGGCCGCGAGTCGCACCAGTCGTCAGTTCTTCTCGACGGTGTAGACAATTTCGGCGCTCGCTTCCTTGCCTGCTTCGGTGCGCAACGTCCAGCGGTCGTTGATGCTATAGCGCATCTTGATGGTGTTGATCGCTTCGGCCAGCGAGATGCCGTAGCTGATGTACAGGCGACTCGACAGATATTTACCAAAGACCAGCGAGGTTTCGTTGGCAAGGTTCTGCTCGATGCCCACATCCTCGATGCCGATGCGTTGACCGAGTTGCTGCGCGAGGATGGCGCCACCTTGTGCCAGCAGGGCGTCACGGCCGGCATTTGCGGTATCGGTGCTTTGCGCGCTCTCGAGCGTGCCGCCCGCGAGTAGCAGCGATACGACCTGCGACTGCGGCAAGGCTGGCTCCGAGAAGAAGGTCATGCGCGGCTCGCGCAACGACCCACGCACGTTCACGCCCGCCTTGAATTCCGGGAATTCTTTGGTCGCGCGGATGTCGATGCCGGGATCGGCCACGAGACCGCCCGAGAAAATCAGCCGTCCGCGCTCGATGTCGAGTTTGCGACCGAGAGCCATGTACTTGCCCTCGGCAACGCCGAGTTCGCCCGAGCCGCGGGCCGGGTTGCCGGGTGTGGTGGTGACATTGAGCGATCCGGCGAGTCGTCCCGTGAGCCCGAGCGCCTCGAGGTTGACGCGTTCGCCGAGCAGTAGACGGATATTGCTGCTGACGCTGAAGGAGGCTGTGGGGTCCGCAGGTTCGTCACCGATGATGATCTCGTCGGCCGAGGGCAACACGGCGCCAGTCAGGTCTGCGGGGGTGATCCGTGCGCTTGGAATCAGCACGGTACCGGTGGCGGCGAGCGTTCGGGCCGCAACCTTGAAACTCAGATCAGGTGAGGCGGTGATGCGCGCTTCGGGAACATCGACGACCGTTAGATCGTTGCCCTTGATGCGCAGGGTGCCGTAGGGCTGCTGATTGCGCCAGGTCAGCTCCGCATCGGCATCGATGCGGCCCGTGCCGGAACGCGCCGAAGACTTCAGCACGAAACCGTTGTCGATCAGACGTGCTTCGGCTTCGATGTCACGTAGCGCGAGATTGACCTGATAGAAGTCGAGTTCGCCCTTGGCGATGCGCATCACGCCGTTGACGAGCGGCGTGCCGAGCGTACCGCCCATCACGAAATCGAGTGACAACTCACCGGCGGAGCGGTCGATTTCCGGCAGGTACAGATACAGCAAACCCAGCGCCGAGGAGTCTGCACGCAGCGTGGCATTGATCGGATACGTCCGCCAGTCCGCACCCGCTCGGGTCGCCGTCAATTCGCCGCGTGCACGGACACGATCGCCCGCACCGACATCGAGGCGTGCGGTCACGCCGGATTCTGCCGACAGGGCTTCGAGCGATCCGGAGCCGAGCGGGACGACCTCCTCCTTCCCGCCCGCGCGAGTCCATCGCAGCCGCGCATCCTTGAAGTCCGCGCGCAAGCTGCCGAACGGCAGACCTTCGTCGGCCGATTGCAATTGCGCCGACGCATTGATGACACCCTCGTAGCTCGCCCGCGCCGAGGGTTGCGGCAGCAAGCTGACCAGTGGCAGCCGGGAGATGTCGAGGGCGGGTTTCCACCCGTCTGCTGACCACTCGCCAGAACCGCAGGTGGTCGCTTGACCCGCCACCGTGTCAGCCCGACGGGTGTTGAGGCAGAACGGTTTTACCTCGCCTGAGTCGCCACGCAGCAGCAGTTC
>CAISHQ010000176.1 GCA_903885195.1 uncultured Pseudomonadota bacterium
ACACCGGCCTCGAACGAGGCAATCACGTCGTGACCGAGCTCATGCAGCGCAAAGCGCCGTTTCAGTTCGGCCCAGTGCAGATCGCCCACGTTGGACAGCAGGAAAACTCGATGCCGTGCGCACAGCTGCTCCGCCAAGGCAAACATGGCAGGCTGCGGATCGAACATATCGATCCACGCGGCTGCCACCTCCGCCTGCGCGGGCTCGCGCGGCGCAAGACGGGCGATGTTCGCCACGAGCCCGGCCCCATCGAGCCGACCGCTCTCGTGTTCGTGCAAGTCGATGCGCCCCGTGACCTCATCAAGGCGGCTCACCTCGGCTCCGTGCCGACGCAGCAGATTCAACAGCGGTTCGGGCGCCAGATGCACGAGCACCCAACCGATATCGAAGATCACGTTCATGCTGACACCCCTGCGCGCTCGAGGCGCAGTTCGGTAAGGCCACTGCCGTCTCGTCCGAGGCGTACGGCGAAGGGCAGTGCATCGAGGGTCGTACAGAGCGCGAAATCGCCCTCCGGTGCCCAATCGGCCGCCGGGTCAAAGAATTTCGCCGCAGCAGGCGCCGCGCGCAGTCGCGGGACGAAATCGGTCGTGTCGATGGCTCGACCGGCAAGACCTGCGAGCAGCAGCTCGCGGCACAGATCATCCTCGGTGCAGCGCTCGCGGGCCTCGTGCCCCATGGCCACAACATGCACTTCGGACGGCGCACGCGCGCGCACCGCAGCCGCAGTGGCGGCAGCGTTGACGAGCGCCCCCGTGTATACGATGGCACCGGCCGCCGCCGCGGCCGTAAGACCTTGGGTTCCGGCGTGCGTCGTGTGGATCAGCGTGCGCCCCGCCAAGGGCAGACGCAGCACCTGAGTCGGCGAGTTGCCGCAATCGAAGCCCGGCAAGGGCCGCGCGTGTCGCTCACCGATGAGCCACCAATCGGGGTGCTGCGCCTTGAGTTCGCGTGCCTCTTCGATCGAGGCGACCGGGATCACGCGCTCGGCGCCCGCGGCCAAGGCATGCGCGACCACCGAACAGGCCCGAAAGACATCGATGATGATTGCTACGCCCTGCGCGGCTTGGGCGCCCGCCACGAAGTCCCCGCTCAGCAGGCGCACTATGCGGGCAGGATCAACCGGCCCAGGCGCGGACGCGGCCGGTGTCGAGGTGCACGAAGTTCGACGCCCGGTAGTAACCGACGCCGCCGGCGGCCGCGCGCACGGCGAGGTCCCGCAGAGCGGCACAAGACACGCCATGCAGACGCACGTCGATGGCCCGTCCTTCCATATGCAGGCTGCGTGTGGCGACGCCCCGCCCGGCCGCGCGCAATGCAGCGTTGGTGCGCGGCGATCGGTACGCGGAAATGACTTCAAAACGAGGATCGACGCCTGCGGCCTCGGCGAGGGCCGTGAGCTGATCGAACAACTGCGCGTCCATGCGGCCTGCTTCGTTGGCGCGGTGATCGCGCAGCAGCCAGCGCATCTTGTCGAGCGCCGGAGCGATGAACCCGGAAGCGTCGCGATACGCGAGCTGCAGGGTTTCGGCAGTGTGGGTGTTGGCGAGCTCGATCCAGCGCGAGACGCCCGCGACAGGCCCCTGCGCACGGGCCTGCGGCGCCGCGGTACCGAGCACCGCTACGCCGCCCGCGGCACAGGCTGCCAGCAGGAAACGACGGCGATCGAGGGAGGTGGGCTCGGTCATGGCGGGCGGCATGCTCCCAAACCCGGCGCGCTGAGGCAACCCCCCCGGGCGATTAGCGCGCCTTAACCTTAGAGAATAGCCAGCACGCTGCCCCGATCCCCCGGCGTCCGGTTCACCGAGACCACCGTGGCGCGGGGGAAGAAGTTGAACTCCGAGGCACTCGCCCAGGTGTAGGCGCCCATGGCACGCCCCACGATGAGATCACCGCTGTCGAGCTCGGGCAGCAGGATGTTTTCGGTGATGACGTCGATGCTGTCACAGGTCGGCCCCGCGAGCACGGCCGGTTCGCGCACTTTGCCGCGCTTGAGCGATTCGAGCGGATAGCGGGCGTGATCGAACAACTGCCCGCTGTAGGAGCCGTAGAGTCCATCGTCGAGGTAATACCACCAGCGACCTTCACGCCGGGCTCGCCCCATGACGCTCGCCACGCCTATGGCGCTCGGGCCTGCGATGTAGCGACCCGGCTCAGCAATGACGCGTACGCGCTTGGGCAACTTGGCGAGCGCCGCGCGGATTGGGGCGCAGAAGTAGCCGATCGATGGCGCGCGCGCCGAGTAGTCGATCGGGAATCCGCCACCGATGTCGAGCGTGTCGCAGGGTCCGAGCTTCTCGCGGCGCGCGGCCGCAAGCAGTTTCGTGCAGGCCTCGATCGCCTCCACGTGCTTACCCGGATCCGGCGCCTGTGAACCGACATGGAAGGACAGGCCGCGCACGCATAGCCCAAGATCCTTCGCCCGGCGCGCGAGCGTGAGCAGCGCCTCGGGGTCGCAGCCGAATTTGCGCGAGAGGTCCGAGACGGCGCCGGGACTGCGGAACGAGACCCGCAACAACACCTCGGCTTCGCGAGCGTAAGGCACGAACTTGCGCAGCTCGTCCGGGTTGTCGGCGACAAACACGCGTACGCCGCGCGCGAGCGCAGCGCGAATGTCCGAGTCGCGCTTGATCGGATGAGTGTGGATGCAGAGCTTGGGGTCGACGCCGAGACGGGCCACGAGCTCCACCTCGCCGGTGGTGGCGAGATCAAGGAATCCACCCTCCTCCAGCACCGTGCGGATCACGGCCGGGTGCGGCAAGGGCTTGAGCGCATAGTGCAGATCCACGCCGGGGAGCGCCTCCTGCAATTGCCGATACTGCGTGCGCACACGCTCGCAATCGACGATGAGCAGCGGTGAACCGAACTCGGCCACCAAACGACGAATCTCGCGCGGTTCGAACGGATCAATGAAACGCGCCTGGCGTGCAGTGCTCATCGGCAAAAAACCCTCGAAAGCTTGAACGGAATCAGATGTGAAGTGGGCCGGTCAGGTGAACGTCGCGGCGGCACGGCTCAGACGGTCACGGACCGCATCCCACTCTATGCCCGCCGGCACGCGCTCGATGAGGATACGCGAGACGCCGAGCTTGTCGAGCCGCCGCAGCGTCGCATAGAGCAGCCGCGCGTAATCGGGCGCCGACTGGGGCATGTGCTCCCAGTGCAGCGTCGGAGACGTCGCTGAGGTTGCAGGCGCCGCACCACGTGACATCACGGCAATGCCCTCGCCCCGCGCCGCTGCGTCGGTGAGTGCACGGGCAAGATCGCTCGTGCCAAGCACACTCACGGGCGTCTGCGGAGCATAGTGCTGCGCGGTGCTACCGGGCACACGCGGCGCGGCGCCCGGCGCGCCGGCCTCGAGCACCGGCCCGATGACATCCTCGAGTTGCGCGCGCGTGATCGCTCCCGGACGCAGCAAGCGAGGCTCGGCATCGAGCAAAGAAACGATGGTGGACTCGAGTCCCACCGCACACTCGCCGCCCTCGAGCACGAGCAGCCCTTGCGGGAACTCCTCGCGAACATGCTCGGCGCGGGTCGGTGAGACCCGCCCATAGCGATTGGCCGAGGGCGCTGCAACACCGCCACCAAACGCTGCGAGCAAGGCCCGCGCAATGGGGTGTGCCGGCACGCGGATCGCGACCGAATCCTGGCCGCCGGTGAGTTCGTCGAGGACGCCACTCGCACGCGGCAACACCAAGGTCAGCGGACCCGGCCAAAACCGTGTGGCGAGCGCCTGCGCCGCAGGCGGCACCGCAGCCACCCACTGCGACAGCTGCGCCGCATCGGCCAGATGCAGGATCAGCGGATGCGTGCTGGGTCGACCCTTCATCGCATAGACCTTGCGCAGCGCCGCAGGGTTGCGTGCGTCAGCCCCGAGTCCATAGACGGTCTCGGTAGGAAAGGCGACGAGTTCACCCGAACGCAGCGCGGCGACCGCTGCATCGATGTCGGCCGGGGAAGCCCCCGCAACAGCATTCATGCGCGAAGTGTAGCCGAGCGGCCAGCGCCACGATTACCGCGTGTGCTGAGAGACGCGTTCACTTCGCACACCACTGCCGCGCCAACTGCGCCACGCTGAGCGGCGCAGAGCCCTCGGCCTTATTGTTGACGATGACGATCACCGTACGACCGCGGCCCACAGCCTGCTGTCCCAGCGACACGATGCGCGAGCGATTGACGAGGTCAGGGTCGACGAGTCGGTCGAACGGTGCGTAGGCCGCCTTGGCTTCCTCGTATTGCCGACCCGGCGCCAGCAACCAGCGGATGACGAGCGGTCCTTGCGCCTCGGGGTCTGCGCCCTGCGCATCGAGTGCCGGCATGCGCGGATGCGCGCAGAGGCCATGCACGGCACCGGCTGCGGCCAACATCTGCTGATAATCGGGCCCGAGCATTGCCGCATCGCGCCATTCGACGGCGTAGTGCACATCGCGCGGCAGTGCGCGCAGGAACGCCCCGAGTCTCTCGAGTAGCAACTCCCGATGCCGCAGCACCCGCTCGCCGAGCGGCGAAAACTGAAAGAGCACAACGCCGAGTCGCTCCCCGAGTACCCGCCGCGCGGGGTCGATGACCGTCTGGGTCGCGTAGTCAGCATCGAGGAAGGCCTCCGGAGCCCCGCGCAAAAACTCGGGGCGATGGGCCGTGCGCGGCGTGGTGAGTGCGGCATGGGCCTTCATGAGAAAGCGAAAACTCTCGGGCACGGCCGCCCGCCAGCGCTCGAGCGTGGTCACGCCGACCGGCGCGTAGAAACTGCGATCGACGCCGACGGCACGCAGCAATGGATGCCGTGCATAAGCGGCGAGACCCTCGCGAGCGAGTTTGCTCTCTTCGTATGCACCGTCGTAGACAAGACCCTGCCAGCCGGCAAACGACCAGGTCGACGTGCCGAGATGCAGCTCGCGGGGCAGCACTGCAGCGAGCGCCACGTCGGCATCGGCGGGCGCAACGGCTGCTACGGCAGGGCGGCGTGGCTTGCGGGGCGTCGCTTCAGTCAGGGGCGCGCCGAACAGATCGGTTTGCGGCAGATCCGCTCTCACCATTCGAGCGCGACGCCGAACTCCGTGCGATAGCGCTGCGCAAACTCCTCGCGCGTGAAGCGGTGGGTCTGCGTGCCGTGATGACCGATCTTGATCGAACCCATGAGCGAAGCGATGCGGCCGGTCGTAGCCCAGTCTAAACCGCGCTGCAGACCGTACAACAGGCCGCCGCGATAGGCATCGCCGCAGCCGGTCGGATCGGCGATCTGCGCAGCCTTGACCGGCGGAATCTCGTGAACGGCACCGCCCGTGTGGATCTGCGAACCCTGTGCGCCGCGCGTGACGATCAGCGCTTCGACCTTGCCCGCGATGTCCGCAAATGACCAGCCCGTGCGTTCGACGAGCAGACTCGCCTCGTAATCATTGACCGCGACCCAGCGCGCCTGACCGATCATCTCGCGCAGGTCGTCGGGCCCGAGCAGGGTCATCGCCTGACCGGGATCGAAGATGAAGGGGATGCCCGCTGCGGCGAATTGCGCGGCGTGTTCACGCATGCCGATGTGGCTCTCGGGAGCCACGATGCCGAGTTGGACGCCCGCGTCCTTCGGCACCTTGTTGACGTGGGCGTGATTCATGGCGCCCGGGTGGAAGGCGGTGATCTGGTTATTGTCGGCGTCGGTGGTGATGTAAGCCTGCGCCGTGTATTCGTCGTCGAGCTGCCGGATGTGATCGAGCGAAAGTCCACAGTCGATCATCCACGCCCGGTACGGACCGAAGTCCATGCCGACGGTGGCCATCACCTTGCCCTGACCGCCGAGCAGTTTGAGGTTGTAACCGATGTTGCCGGCACAGCCACCGAAATTGCGGCGAAGCCCTGGTACCAGGAACGCCACGTTCAGCATGTGAATGCGGTCGGCGAGGATGTGATCCTTGAAGTGCCCTTCGAAGACCATCACGGTGTCGTAGGCCACCGAGCCGCAGATGAGTGCCGTCATGCGATTTCTCCTATCAGGACCGGCTCAGCGGTCGAAAAGCACCAGGGCCCAAACGACCGCGAGCAGTGCGAAGGAAGTGAATACGGCCGCAGACCCAAGGTCCTTGGCGAGACCCGACAACTGATGACGCTCGAGACCGATGCGATCGACCGTGGCCTCGATGCCGCTGTTGAGCAACTCGACGATCAGCACGATGAAGATCGGCCCGACCAGCAAGGCACGCTCGACGCCGTTATCGCCAAGCCACAGGCCTAGCGGAAAAAGCACCACGCACAGCGCCAGCTCCTGACGGAACGCCGCCTCCTCGCGAAAGGCGCCAACGTATCCCTTCCAGGTGTTGCCGAAGGCGTTCCAGAGGCGAATCAGGCCGGTCGGTTTGGGGCGATCTGTCAGTTTCACGCTGCGGAGTTTACCGGCTTCCAGGTCAGTTCGAGCTGTTTTGCCGCACGAACGTCATCCAGACGCCGGACCGGCATCGTGTAGGGCGCACCCTTGAGCCGAGCGGCATCGGTCTGTGCCTCACCGAGGATCGCCACCATCGACTCGACAAACGCATCGAGCGTCTCGCGGCTCTCGGTCTCGGTCGGCTCGATGAGCAGACACTCCGGCACGAGCAGCGGGAAGTAGGTCGTCGGCGCATGGAAGCCATAATCGAGCAGGCGCTTGGCCACATCCATGGCCGTGACGTTCAACTCGCGAGCCTGACGCTTCATCGTGATGATGAACTCGTGGCTTGCACGCCGCGTGGGATAGGCCAGATCGAAACCTGCCGTACGCAGTCGCGCCATGAGGTAGTTGGCGTTGAGCGTCGCGTGCTCGCCCACGCGACTCATGCCCTCGCGCCCGAGCATGCGCATGTACACGTAGGCGCGCAGCAGTACGCCGGCGTTGCCCATGAACGCCGAGAGCCTGCCGATCGACTGCGGTCGATCCGCTTCGCTCAGCCAACGGTACCCTTCACCCTCTCGGCCCACGACGGGCACCGGCAGGAACGGCTCGAGTCGCGCGCTGACCCCAACGGCACCCGCGCCGGGACCCCCGCCGCCGTGGGGCGTCGAGAACGTTTTGTGCAGGTTCATGTGGATGACATCGAACCCCATGTCACCTGGACGCACCTTGCCGAGAATGGCGTTGAGGTTCGCGCCGTCGTAGTAGAGCAGTCCACCCGCGCCGTGCACGAGCTTGGCAACCGCCTCGATCTTGCGCTCGAACACGCCGAGCGTGGACGGGTTGGTCAGCATGATGCCCGCGGTGTTGGGACCCACCGCCTTGGCGAGCGCCTCGAGATCAACGTCGCCCTGCGCATCGACCGGTATTTCCTTGACCACGCACCCGCACATGGTCGCGGTGGCCGGGTTGGTGCCGTGCGCTGCTTCGGGCACGATGATCTCGTTGCGCGCGAGGTCACCTCGTGCGCGGTGGTACGCACGAATCATCGCGACACCCGCGAATTCACCGTGCGCGCCCGCCATCGGGTTGAGCGATACGGCCTTCATGCCGGTCACTTCCTTCAGCATCTCCTGCAACTCGAACATGCAGGAAAGAAAGCCCTGACCCTGCGTGTCCGGTGCAAGCGGATGACGCGCGAGAAACTCGGGCAGCATCGCGTACTGGTTACAGGCCTTGGGGTTGTATTTCATCGTGCACGAACCGAGCGGATAAAAGTTCGTGTCGATGGAGAAGTTCAGCTGCGAGAGGCGGGTGAAATGCCGTACCGCATCGAGCTCGCTGACCTCGGGCAGCCGCGGCGGCGTGCGCCGGCGCAGCGCAGGCGGCAGCGTATCGAGCACTGCCGCACCGTCCGCGACCGGCGGATGCTGGGCGAAGGCGCCGCGACCGGGCTGCGAGTATTCGAAGATGGACTTTTCGAGTGTCTGGTTCATGCGGCCTCCAACACACGGCGCAAGGAATCGACAAAGCGCTGCAGATCGGCTGTGGTCTTGGTCTCGGTGGCGCAGACGAGCAAGGCCGGGCCGAGCTCGGGGTAATCGGCGGCGAGATCGACGCCACCCAGAATGCCCTGCGACTCGAGTCGTCGCAGTACGTCGGCGACCGGCCGCTCGAGCAACACCACGGCCTCGTGAAAGCGGCTGCCCGCAAAGGCAACCCGCACGCCTTTGACTTGTGCGAGCGCCGCGACGAGTGCCGCCGTTTGCGCCGTGCATCGCTCGGCCACGCGTGCGAGTCCCGTGGGGCCGACGAGCGTCATGTAGATGGTCGCCGCCGTCATCAGCAGTCCCTGGTTGGTGCAGATGTTCGAGGTGGCCTTGCCGCGCCGGATGTGCTGTTCGCGCGCCTGCAAGGTCAGGGTGTACCCGGGTCGACCTTCGAGATCGACCGTACGGCCGACGATGCGGCCCGGCATCGAACGGACGTACTCCATGCGCGTCGTCATGAAGCCGAAATACGGACCGCCTGAGGACAGCGGTACGCCGAGGGGCTGCCCCTCGCCAACGCAAATGTCCGCTCCCTTCGCGCCCCACTCGCCGGGCGGCTTGAGCACAGCCAAAGAGGTCGGGTTGACCACGGCAATGACCAACATCCCCTGCGCGTGCGCCCAGTCGGTGAGCCGATCGACATCTTCCAGTTGGCCAAAGAAATTAGGCTGCTGGATGACGAGGGCGGTGATGTCCTCGCCCGCGTAGCCCTCGAGCGCCACCGGGTCGATGCAGCCACTCTCGCGCAAGTACGGCACGGTCTCGAAGCGCACGCCCTGATTCCCCGCCGTGCTCTGCACCACACGCCGGTAGCTCGGATTGACGGTCGAGGGAATGAGTAACCGCAGACTTCGCGACCTGCGGTGCGCGCGTACCGCCATCAGCGCGGCCTCGGCGACGGCCGAACCGCCGTCGTACAGCGAGGCGTTCGACACCTCCATGCCAGTGAGGCTCGTGATCATGGTCTGGTATTCGTGAATCAGCTGCAGCGTGCCCTGCGAGGCCTCGGCCTGGTACGGCGTGTAGGCGCTGTAGAACTCGCCGCGGGTGGTGATCGCCCAGACCGCCGAGGGAATGTGGTGCTCATAGGCGCCTGCGCCCAAGAACGACAGCGGCCGACCATCGAGAGAGGCGCGCTCACTCATCAAACGGCCGATCTCCATCTCCGAGAGCCCGGGCGGTATGCCCTCGAGTCCCTGGATACGCAGGCTCTCGGGGATCTCGTCGAACAAGGCATCGATCGAGTCGGCACCGATCGTGTGCAGCATGTGCTGCACGTCGGCCGCAGTGTGAGGGATGAACGGCACGGTCTAGGCCTCTGCGCTCGCCAGCACCGCGGAGTAGGCCTCGGGCGAGAGTAGCGCCTCGAGTGCCGTGGCGGAGGCCGGTTGCACGCGCATCAGCCAGCCGCGGCCGTAGCAGTCCTGATTGATGAGCTCGGGATTGGCGGCGAGTTCCGCGTTGCCCTCGACCACGGTGCCCGCGATCGGCGCGTAGACGTCGGATGCGGCCTTGACCGACTCGACCACCGCACAGGCCGCACCGGCTTCGAGCACTCGGCCCGTCTCCGGCACCTCGACGAAGACGAGATCGCCGAGGGCCTGCTGCGCATGGTCGGTGATGCCGATCTCGATGCGACCGTCGGGCAGCAATCGCGCCCACTCGTGGGATTTGGCGTATTTCAGCTCTGCGGGAACCTGGCTCATGACTAGCCTCCTAAAAAGATTAAGTCGACGATGCGAACGTCAAAGATTGATGAGGATGCGGCCGTGACGCACGAAAGGCAGCTTGACCACGCGGGCCGGCAGCAACTTGCCGCGGATGTCGACCTGCACGGCATCGGGCACCGTCCGCGACACGCGGGCAAAGGCGATGGAGCGCTCGAGAGTGGGCGAAAAACTGCCGCTCGTGATCTCGCCCGCGCCGGCGTCCTCGCCGTTGCCCGAGGCTGGCACGATCACCCGTTGATGCGCACGCAGCACGCCGCGCTCTTCGAGCACGAGGCCGACGACCTTGTGCGGCACACCTGCCGCGCGCAGCCGCTCGAGCGCCGCGCGCCCGACGAATTCACGATCGGCCGGTTCGAACGCCACCGTCCACGCGAGGTTGGACTCGAGCGGATGATGGCTTTCGTCCATGTCGTTGCCGTAGAGATTCATGCCGGCTTCAAGCCGCAGCGTGTCGCGTGCGCCGAGACCACAGGAGGCGATTCCCGCGGCATTGAGCGCCCGCCAAACACTCGGCGCTTCTTCGGCAGGCAGCATGACCTCGAAGCCGTCCTCACCCGTGTAGCCGGTGCGCGCCACGAACCAAAGACCGCACTCGCGTGCCTCGTAGGACCCGAGCGACAGCGCGGGCTCGCGGTCCTCCACCTCGAGCAGCGACGCCACGTGGGTTCGGGCCTGCGGGCCCTGCACGGCCACGATGGCGAGGTCCGTCCGCTCGGTGATCGAAAGCTCTGCCTGCCACTCGCTCGCGCAGCGCCGCATCCAGGCCAGATCCTTATCGCGCGTACCGGCGTTGACGACGATCCGCCACCACTGCTCGCCTTGGTAATAGACGATCAGATCGTCGATCACGCCGCCCGCGTCGTTGAGCATGCAGCTGTAGAGGGCCTTGCCGCTCTTCCAGAGCTTGCCGACGTCGTTGGCGAGCAGCCGCGACAGAAAGCGCCGTACGCCCGCGCCGCGCAAATCGACGACACACATGTGCGAGACATCGAACACGCCCGCCTCGCGACGCACACGGTGGTGCTCCTCGATCTGCGAGCCGTAGTTGACCGGCATGTCCCAGCCGCCGAAATCGACCATTCGCGCGCCAAGCGCG
This sequence comes from uncultured Pseudomonadota bacterium, assembly GCA_903885195.1. Classification (GTDB taxonomy): domain Bacteria; phylum Pseudomonadota; class Gammaproteobacteria; order Steroidobacterales; family Steroidobacteraceae; genus UBA964. The sequence goes on from CAISHQ010000176.1 coordinate 10,732, forward strand.
ACATGCAGGTCGTGGAGAACCGTCTTGCGTCCCATTTGCCCTGCGCCCTCCCAAAGGAATGCACCGGACCTTCCGCAAGGCCAATAAAAAAGGCGGCAGGAGCACTATGCCCCTGCCGCCCCTCTGTCCTTGGACCTGAGAGATCGGGCCCACTGACGCGGACCGCTCCCCTTCGGTGGACCCCGCCGCGGCGCACCGCGTGGGATCACTCTCCAGAATTCGCCTGCGACCCCCCGTTTATTTGCCTGAGCGTTTCCGGGCGGAAACTTGCGCCTTCGGCGTCTGCCTGACCCGCTTGGCGGGCCCGCAGAACTCTTCGGCAAGGTCGGAATGCGCGAACGGGTGAGATCATACCAGTCGTTGCAGCTCCTTGGTTAGACTGTCGAGTCATGAACATTGCAGTCTGCCGCAATCCTCCGCCCGCGCAGAGCGCGGCCCGCCCGTCACGCTGGCGCGCGAGCGCGCTCGCACTGCTCTGCGCACTATTGACGCTGGGTGTATCCGACCCCGCAGCCGCCGCCAACGCTGCAGCAGCGGCCAACCCTGCGGCTGCAACAAGCGCCACCGAGCGGCTGCACGCACTGTTCCGCGACAGTTGGCAGACGGAACTCGCGGCCGATCCGCTCGGCGCGAACTACCTCGGTGACAACCGCTACAACGACCGCTGGCCCGACCTGTCGGCTGCCGGCTTTACAAAGCGCCAGCAGCACGATCGCGACACGCTCGCGGCACTGCGGGCCATCCCTCGCGGTGAACTGTCGAGTGCCGACCAACTCAACTACGACCTCTTTGCGCGCGAGTACGAGCAACGGCTCGCCACGCAGCCGTTCAAGCCCTGGCTCTATCAGATCAACCATCAGGGCGGCATACAGACCCTCTCCGAGGTCACCGAACTGCTGAGCTTCGTCACCATCAAGGATTTCGAGGACTGGATCGCGCGACTCGACAAGGTCGGCACGCTGGTCGATCAGCACATCGCGCTGCTCGATCAGGCAGTGCGCGAAAAGCGCACCCAGCCACGCGCCATCATGCAGCGCATTCCGCCGCAGCTGGCCCTGCAGACCGTGGCCAACGCCGAGCAGAGTCCGTTTTTTGCGCCGTTCAAGCGCTTCCCGGACAGCATTGGCGAAGCCGATCGTGCACGCCTCTCGGCCGCCGGGCGCGCGGCCATCGAGCGCACGGTGCTGCCCGCCTACGCCCGACTGAGCAAGGCCTTCAATGAGCGCTACCTGCCGGCGACGCGCGAATCGGTCGGCATCAACGACACGCCGGAGGGCGCGGCCTTCTATCGTGAGCGGATTGCCTTCCACACCACGAGCAGCGCCCTCACGGCCGATCAGATCCATGCCATCGGTCTCGCTGAGGTCGCGCGCATCCGCGGCGAGATGATCAAGATCAAGGACCAGGTGGGCTTCAAGGGCAGCCTGCAGGAATTCTTCGTGTTCCTGCGCACCGATCCGAAGTTCTACTACAAGACAGGGCAAGAGCTGCTCGAGGGCTACCTCGCCGTCTCCAAGCGCATCGATCCGAATCTCGTCCGCCTCTTCGGCACGCTGCCGCGTACGCCCTATGGCGTGCGGCCGATCCCGGCAACGAGCGCACCGAACACGACCACGGCCTACTACCAGGGTCCGGCGGCCGATGGCACGCGGCCCGGCTACTACTACGTCAACCTCTACCGTCCCGAGGTGCGACCGAAGTACGAGATGGAAGTGCTCTCAGTGCACGAGGCCGTGCCCGGCCATCACCTGCAGATCGCTCTCGCCATAGAGCAGGCGGGCATGCCCGACTTTCGCCGTAACGCCGGTTACACCGCCTACGTCGAAGGCTGGGCGCTCTACTCCGAAAGTCTCGGCGAGGAACTCGGTCTGTATCAGGATCCGTACTCCAAGTTCGGCCAGCTGACCTACGACATGTGGCGCGCCGTACGGCTCGTCGTCGACACCGGCATGCACGCCAAGGGCTGGGGCCGGCAGCAGGCGATCGATTTTTTCAAGGACAATGCCGCCAAGACCGAGGCGGACATTGTCAATGAAATCGATCGCTACATTTCCTGGCCCGGTCAGGCACTGGCGTACAAGATCGGGCAGCTGCGCATCCAGAACCTGCGGGCCGAAGCCGCGCGCGAGCTCGGACCGCGCTTCGACCTGCGCCGCTTCCACGACGCCCTGCTCGGCAGCGGCGCCGTACCTCTTGATCTGATGGAGCAAAGAATGCGCAGTTGGATTGCCGCGAGGAAAGCCGAATGATCCGCCGACGTGCAAGCATTGCGACCAGCGTCGGGGGCGTACGCGTCGGCGGCGGCGCACCCATCGTCGTGCAGTCCATGACCAACACGGACACCGCGGACATCGACTCCACCGTCACCCAGGTACGGGCGCTGGCCCGCGCGGGATCGGAGCTCGTCCGCATCACCGTCAACTCCGACGAGGCCGCAGCCGCCGTGCCGCATATCCGCGACCGGCTCGATGCAGCCGGTGTCGGCGTGCCGCTGATCGGCGATTTTCACTTCAATGGGCACAAGTTGCTGAAGGCGCACCCCGCCTGCGGCGAGGCGCTCGCCAAATACCGCATCAATCCGGGCAATGTGGGACGCGGCAGCAAGCGCGATCCGCAATTCGCCGAGATGATCGAAGTCGCGTGTCGCAACCGCAAGCCGATCCGCATCGGCGTCAACTGGGGCAGTCTCGACCCGGAACTGCTCACTCGGATGATGGACGAGAACAATGCCTCAGCCGAGCCGCTCAGCGCCAACGAGGTGATGCGCGCCGCGGTGGTCGAATCCGCGCTGCAGAGTGCGGGCCGTGCCGAGGAACTCGGACAGCCGCACGATGCGATCGTGCTGTCGGCGAAAGTCAGCGGCGTGCAGGATCTGATCGCGATCTACAGCGCCCTGGCTGCACGCTGCGACTACCCGCTGCACGTCGGACTCACTGAAGCTGGTATGGGCAGCAAGGGCATCGTCGCCTCGACCGCCGGCATCGGCGTGCTGCTGCAGGCGGGCATCGGCGACACCATCCGCGTCTCGCTGACGCCGGAGCCGAACGGCGATCGCACTCAGGAGGTCATCGTCGCGCAGGAAATTCTGCAAACGATGGGCCTGCGCTCGTTCGTGCCCATGGTCATCGCCTGCCCGGGTTGCGGTCGCACCACGAGTACGTACTTCCAGAAGCTCGCACAGGACATCCAGTCGCACATCCGTCACCGCATGCCTGAGTGGCGCAAGCAGTACGTCGGCGTCGAGGAGATGAACGTCGCGGTCATGGGCTGTGTCGTCAACGGTCCCGGCGAGAGCAAGCATGCCAACATCGGCATCAGCCTGCCGGGCACGGGCGAGCGGCCGGTGGCCCCCGTGTACGAGGATGGCGAGAAGACCGTAACGCTCAAGGGCGATCACATCGCCGAAGAGTTCCAGCAACTCGTCGAAGCCTACGTGGCTCGCCGATTCAATCCCCGATAAGGATTACCGACATGAGCACCACACCGACAAGCACTTCGAGCTCACTGACCGAGAAGAAGTGCCTCCCCTGCGAGGGCGGCATTCCGCCGATGCCGCCCGAGGAGGCCGAGCGCCTGCTTGCGCAACTGTCGAGCGAGTGGCGTCTGTCGCCCGACGGTCGCGAGTTGCAACGCGAGTTTGTTTTCAAGGATTTCTACCGCACGATGAGCTTTGTCAATGCGCTCGCCCACGTCGCCAACCGCGAGGACCACCATCCCGATCTCGCCATCGGCTACAACTACTGCCGCGTTCGCTACACCACCCATGCGGTGAACGGGCTCACCGAGAACGATTTCATCTGCGCGGCGAAGATCGATCGTCTCGACTGAGAGATCTCAGGCGCGTCGCGCCACCTGCGGCAGCTCACCGCTGAGGCCGAGCGCGCGCTCGGCAAACGGTCGGCGGAGCGCCGCGCTGCGGCCGACCCAGCCCATGCCCTGCTCGGCCCAGCGCCCGAGTTCGCCATCGCCGAACGCCAGGAACCGGTTGAGCAGACTGAGCGCGAGGGCAAGTGATTCGTTCTCGCTCTTGCGCCAGCGTTCGTAGCGGCGCAGCAGGCGCAAGGCGCCGGGATCCTCGCCGACCGCCCGACCCGCGGCGAGGGTTTCGGCGAGCGCCGCGGCATCCAGGAAACCGAGATTCACGCCCTGCCCCGCCAGCGGATGCACCGAGTGGGCCGCATCACCGACGAGTGCACAGCGTTCGCGCACGTAGTGCAGTGCGCTCGTCCGCCGCAACGGAAACTGCAGTCGCTCGCTGACGAGTTCCAGCCCGCCGAGGACGCGATCCGAGGCCGCGGTGAGTTCGGCGGAAAAATCTTCAGCCGGCAGCGCCAGCAACTCGAGAGCTCGCACCCGCGGCAACGACCAGACGATGGAACTCTCGCCGCTCGGGAGCGGCAACAACGCGAGTGTCCCTTCACCGAGAAACCGCTGCCAAGCCGTGTGCTCATGCGGCTGCTCGCTGCGCACGTTCGCGACCAGCGCCAGCTGTCCGTAATCCTCGCTCTCGCTGCCAAGGCCTGCCTGCTCGCGCACTACCGAGCGACCGCCGTCGGCCCCGACGAGCAGAGCCGCAGTCACGACGCCCGCCGAGCTCTGCAAGCGCACCCGATCGGCGAGGAACTCGACGCCTTGCAGGCTGCCCTGCTGCACGCAGCCGCCTGCAGACTCGAACGCCGCGAGCGCGGCGCGCTGCAGCGCACTGTTCGTAACGATGTGACCGAGGTTGGGCTCGCCGAGCTCGGCGGCATCGAAGTTCAGCGCACCTTCACCCCGTGGTCGGCCCCGCATCGGCCACACGTGCATCCGCTCGTAGGCCGCAAGTGAGGCGGGCTCGGCGGCAAGCGCCTCCCAGCCACCGATGGCCCGCAGGATGCGCTCGCTCGCGCGCGAGAGCGCGAAGACGCGCAAGTCTGGCGTGGACGCTGCGTCGACGGGCGATCGCGAGCGTTCGGGCGACAGAGCACGCTCGGCCGGCAGCGCTCGCTCAAGCAGCAGCACCCGAGGCGTTCGGCCGGAAGGCGTCTGCCGCAGCAGTGCGCCGAGCGTTGCACCCACGGGCCCGCCACCGACGATCACTACATCGAAGGTCGAATCGCCGCTGCTCATTCGCGCACCGTCACGCCGACTTCACGCCCGGCAATGGCAGGCCACGCGCCAGGCGCGGGATCTGGCCGGAAAATCCCCAACTCAAACGCGACATCGCCTGCTTGGCGCTGGGCGACAAATCAAAGAGCAGCAGCCCGAGATCGCGCAGCAACGGCACGCCGGGTCGCGTGTCGCCAAAGAGCTTCACGAGTCCGTCGGTGAGTCGCGTGACGCCATCCCGATCGCTCGATCGACGGGCGGCAAACTCGGCGAGCACGGCGTCGCTGCCGACATCGACCGCGGCGTCTTGGCGACAGCGCTCGGCCAGCACCTCGGCAAGCGTAGCGGCATCGCGCAGGCCGAGATTGAAACCCTGACCCGCGACCGGATGCAGCGCCTGCGCCGCATTGCCGATCAGCGCCACGCGTGAACCCGTCACGACGCTCGCACGCGTGAGCTTGAGGGGATACGCGCTGCGCTGCCCCACCCGCTCCAACCGACCGATGCGCCAACCAAATGCGCGCTGCAAGGCCGCGAGATATTCGGCATCGGGCAGTGCCATCACGTGCTCGGCGGCCTGCGGCGTGAGCGTCCACACCACGCCGTAATGACCGTTGTGCAACGGCAGCACCGCGAAGGGCCCATCCGGCGTGAAGCGCTCGTAGGCGATACCGGAGGCGGCGCGAGCGGCAGCGACGTGCGCCACCACGGCGACCTGTTGATAGTCCTCGATCTCTGCGGGCAAGCCTGCGGCACTGCGGACGAGCGAGTTCGCTCCATCGGCCGCGACCACGAGCCGCGCCTGCAACGGCGGTGCGGTCGGGGTGGTTTCGAGTCGGACAACATCGGGCCCCAGAGTGACTGCACTGCAGCGGGCGGGACGGCGCAGTTCGAGTGCGGTGAGTGCGCTCAAGCGCTGCTGCAACGCCGCCCCGAGCACACGATTGGTGACCACGTAGCCGAACGCGTCGATGCCATGCTCGGCGGCCTCGAGCCGCGCAAAGCCGTAACGCCCGGCATCGGAGACGTGGATGTGCCGAATCGGTGCCGCAGCAGGAGCGATCGCAGACCACACGCCGAGCGCCTCGAAAACGCGCCGCGTGCCGTTGCCGAGCGCCGTGGTGCGATCGTCGAAACTCGGCTGCACCGCAGCCTCCGGCGCCACACCTTCGATGAGCGCCACACGCAGTCCGGTCGGTTCGAGCGCGAGGGCCAGACTCGCGCCAACGAGCCCGCCGCCGACGATGGCGACATCCACCCTGAGCGCATCGACGCTCATGATCGCTCCGCCATCAGTTGTTCGATCTCTCGGGCGTGCTTGGGTACGCCCGTGGTGAGCACCTCGTGGCCCTCACGCGTCACGAGCACGTCGTCCTCGATGCGGATGCCGATGTTGCGAAACTCGGGCGGAATGCCTCGCGTGCCGGGCGGGATGTACAGCCCGGGTTCGACCGTGAGCACCATGCCAGGCTCGAGCTGACGCCACGCATCGCCGATCTTGTAGTCACCAACGTCATGCACGTCCATGCCGAGCCAGTGGCCGGTCTTGTGCATGTAGAACCGTCGATAAGCGAGCGACTTGACGAGCGACGGCACGCGACCCTTCAGCAAACCGAGCCGCACCATACCGGCCGTGAGCACCTGTACAGCCACCTCGTGCGGTCGATTCCAGGAGGCACCGGGTCGCACGGCCTCGATCGCCGCGAGGTTGGCTTCCAGCACCACGTCATAGGCGGCGCGCTGCGGCGGCGTGAACCGACCATTGACCGGCAAGGTGCGGGTGATGTCCGAGGCGTAGCTCTCGTATTCGCAACCGGCATCGATGAGCAGCAACTCCCCATCGCGCAACTCATCGGCGTTCTCCCGATAGTGCAGGATGCAGCCGTTGGCCCCGCCACCCACGATCGGCAGGTAAGAGATGTCGGCGCGCGCGCGCATGAACTCGTGGCGGATCTCCGCCGCGATCTCGTACTCGAAGCGATCGGGGCGACACGCACGCATGGCCCGCACATGGGCCCGGGCGGCGATCTCTGCCGCGTGGCGCATTTGGGCGCACTCGGCTCGACTTTTGAACAGGCGCATCTCGTGCAGTTCGTGCTCAAGGGCCACCATCTCGTAGGGCGCATGTCGACCCTGCTTGGCTTGCGCGCGCAGGCCGTTGACCCAGCCCAGCACGCGCTGGTCGAACTCGCGATGAATGCCGACCGTGTAGTACACCTTGGCGCGACCTTCCATCAGGCCGGGCAAGATGTCGTCGATGTCACCGATCGGGAAAGCATCGTCGGCGCCGTAATCGCGTCGCGCACCAACGGGTCCTGCGCGACGACCGTCCCAGGTCTCCCGTGCAGGGTCGCGGTCGCGCACGAAGAGCAGGTACTCGCCCTGCGGCCGACCCGGCACCAGCACCGCCACAGACTCAGGCTCGGCGAAGCCCGTAAGGTAGAAAAAATTGCTGTCCTGCCGGTAGGCGTGCTCGACGTCGTTGTTGCGCAAATGCACGGGCGCTGCAGGGATAATGGCAATGGCCTCGCGGCCCATGGCCTTGATAAGTTGCCGGCGCCGCCGGGCAAACTCCTCCCGACCGATCCGCGCGGGCTCCGCCGGCACTCCGATGTCCGGCTCAGTGGAGCGAGCGCGGCGCATCGTCCACCTCGGTGTTGACGCCCTGATCGCGGAACCGAGCGAGTTCATCGTGCAGCAACTGCACGCCGACCCGCACGAACTCAACGAGTTCGGCATAGGCCTGCTCGCTCTCCTCGAGCGGTTCGTCGGCATCGACACCGATCTGGGTGAGCGCGGTGAGATCGCGAACGATCTCGGCCACTTCCTCAGGCAACTGTTCAACGTCAGGCAACGGGCTCGAGCCGAGGCCATAGAGGAAACCCTGACACCACTGACCAAGGGCCGTCGCCCGCTCGGTCACCGGGGTCTCGTCCCCGGGCAGCAACAAGCGGAACTCCAGCTGCCCCGCGGTGAGCACATGCCGCGTCCACTCAAAGAGCGCGAGCATCGTCGACTCGGCCTCACCCGCAACACCGTCGGCAAAAACCTCGCGCAACCAATCCTGCAGGCTGACCGCATGGGTCGCGCAGAGCGCCCCGGCCAGCGTGCCATGCGCCTCGGGCAGGTCGGTCAGGGCCCTCGAGGCCGCCAGCCGTCGCTCGATTTCGTGGAATTCGGGTTCGCTCATGAAGGAATTATGCCTCACGGGGCGCCAGGTCCATTGATCGGCGCCGACTCCAGCCTATAATTTTCCCATGAGCGAGAAGCCCACAGTCGATAAGAACGGCCTCGATGGCGAATTGCGTCGCCTCGAGAAACAGGTCGATGCGCTGCTCGCCACGATCGGCGCGCTGCGCGAAGAGAACCGCGCACTGCGGCATCGGCAGGACAATCTCGCCAACGAGCGGGCAAGTCTCATGCAGCGTAACGAGCAGGTCCGTACCCGGGTCGAGGCGATGATCGGTCGCTTGAAGACCCTGGAGCACGGTTCGTGAGCGGCGCCGACAAGCCCGGCGACAAGGACTCCGCGCGCGTCAATGTGCGCATTATGGAAAAGGAATACCTCGTTGCTTGCCCGCACGAGGAGCGTTCGGCGCTGCTCGATTCGGCCGAGTTGCTCAATACCCGCATGCGCGAGATCCGCGACAGCGGCAAAGTGGTCGGCCTCGATCGGATCGCGGTGATCGCCGCGCTCAATCTCGCCAACGAACTCATCAAGCTGCAGAACCGCGACCAGCGGAGCGAGGCGGAACTCGGCAATCGGGTTCGCGCCCTGCGCGATCGCATCGAAGGCGAACTCGCCCGCGGCCAACAACTCGAATTGTGAATTCTGGTGTAGAGTGATCGGGCGTCGCCTGCGGTGTTCGATAGTGGATCGGGTTACCTCTCGACCCTAAGTTGGAACGCCCCGGGGCACCAGGGCTTGCTGCCAGCACTGTGCATGTCCGCCACGAGCGGAAAGCCTTACCTGGCGCAGTCCGCCCCACTTGTTGCTCTGTGTCGAGAGCAACGGTTCACACCGGCACAGGCGGGCGACGCCCTTTCTCCCCACGCGGTGCATCCACGGAGTCTCTGGCCTTGAGCGACCGGGCGATCGAGCGCAAACGCCTGCGTGCCGCACGCGCGGCGCTCCCTCCCGCCGCGCGTCGCGCGGCGGAGCGGGCCATCGCCCGCCACCTCGAACACAGTGGCCTGATCGCACCCGGTTCCCGGATCGCCGGCTATGCCGCCTTGGGCAGCGAGATCGGCTGCGCGCCGGCGCTACGACTGGCCGAACAGCGACACTGCCGCATCTACCTGCCGCGCATCACGCACTTTCGCAAGCGCCAGATGCGCTTTGTCGCCGTGACCGGCCGCTGGCAACGCAACCGCTACGGTATCGCCGAGCCGCAGGGCGCGGCCTACGCCCCGCTTCGCAGCCTGCACGTCATCCTCGTACCGCTCGTCGGCGTCGATGCCCGCGGCAATCGGCTCGGCATGGGAGCAGGGTTCTATGACCGCGCCCTAGGCCGGCTGCACGTGGGTGCCTGGCGTCGACCGCGACTCGTCGGCATCGCCCATTCCTGCCAGCAAGTGGCGCAACTTCAGGCGCAGCCCCATGACGTGCCGCTCGATGCGCTCGTCACCGAGCGCGGCATCGTTTTCTTTCGCGGAGACATTGCATGAATCACTGGCTGATGAAATCCGAGCCCTCGACCTTCAGCATCGACGATCTGGCGGCGGCATCGAAACGCACGACGTGTTGGGACGGCGTACGCAATTACCAGGTGCGGAACATGCTGCGCGACCAATTCGCGGTCGGCGATCTCGCCTTCATGTACCACTCGAGCTGCCCGGAGCCGGGCATCGTCGGCGTGATGAAGGTGGTCAAGACCGGTTATCCCGACAGCACCGCGTTCGATCCGAAACACGATCACTACGATGCGGCATCGACACCGCAACAGCCACGCTGGTACATGGTCGATGTGCGTCTGGAACAGCGTTTTTCCCGAGTGATTACGCTCGATGAACTGCGTCGCCATGCAACGAAACAACTGCGTGGTTTGCTCATCCTGCAACGCGGCAATCGTCTCTCCATCACGCCGGTGAGTGACGATCACTGGCGCCTCATCATGTCGCTCGCCACTGCGTGAGTGGTGCGCGCGAGGTCACGCGCGTACACCCCCTTGCTTGTTTTTTGCAATCGCGTGTATATACTCACCCTCGGACTAACCCGTAACTGGAGAAATACCATGGCTAAGGCCAAGAAGAAGGCGAAGGCAAAGGCTAAGAAGAAAGCCGCCAAGAAGAAGTAAGATTCCTTGAGAATCTTCGGCGGGCTCGATGCAAATCAGCCCGCCGTCTTCTAAAAAGAGGATGCCCGCGAAAGCGGGCATCTTCGTTTCTGGCCCTAAAAAACCGGGAGAAAACGCATGAGTGATCCGCAACACGGCAAGCGTCTCGCTGCTGCCGCAGCGCTCGAGTTCGTTACCGAAGGCATGATCGTCGGCGTCGGTACGGGCTCCACCGTCAATCTCTTCATCGATGCCCTCGCCGCCCGACGCGATCGAATCGCCGGCGCTGTGTCGAGCTCGGAAGCCTCGACCGCACGGCTGAAGGCAGCCGGCATCGAGGTACTCGAACTCAATCGCACCGGCGATCTCGAACTCTACGTCGACGGTGCCGACGAGACCGACGAACACCGGCGACTCATCAAGGGTGGCGGCGCCGCGCTGACGCGCGAGAAGGTGGTCGCTGCCGCCTCGCGCAAGTTCGTCTGCATCGTCGACGATTCGAAACTCGTCGATGTGCTCGGTCGTTTCCCACTGCCCGTCGAAGTGATTCCGATGGCGCGCTCCTACGTGGCACGGCAACTCACCCGCCTTGGCGGTCAACCCGTGTGGCGCGAGAACGTGACCACCGACAACGGTAACCAGATCCTCGATGTGCATGGCCTGCGCATCCTTGACCCCCCTGCGCTCGAGACTGCAATCAACGGCATCGCGGGTGTCGTCACGGTGGGGCTGTTTGCCCATCGACGTGCGGACGTCGTGATCATCGGCGGCCCGACGGGCATCCGTCGCCTCGAGTGAACCGCGCCCCGGGCGCGGACAAGCCCAGGTGTGCCAAATGAAAAGGCCCGCATCGTTCGCACGATGCGGGCCTTTGTTCTGGCTGGGGGACTAGGATTCGAACCTAGGTAAACGGAGTCAGAGTCCGTTGTCCTACCGCTAGACGATCCCCCAAAAAGCGGCAGCCTGGACGGCGGCAGTACCTCGCGACTATATCAGCGCTTGGAGTACTGCGGACCGCGACGCGCCTTGCGCCGGCCGACTTTCTTGCGCTCGACCTCGCGGGCGTCGCGGGTCACGAACCCGGCCACACGCAACGGACGGCGCAACGTTTCGTCGTACTCGATCAACGCGCGGGTGATGCCCTGGCGGATCGCACCGGCCTGCCCGGTGATACCGCCACCGGCGACCGTCACGTTGACGTCGAATCGACCCGTAGTCTCGGTCAGCTCGAGCGGCTGGCGCACGATCATGCGACCGGTCTCACGACCGAAGAAGTTCTCGATCGTACGGTCGTTGATGGTGATCTTGCCCGAGCCGGGCTTGAGGAAGACGCGGGCGGTGGAAGTCTTGCGACGACCGGTACCGTAATTCGTAGCAGGCATTCTGGGTATTCCTGTCAGACGTTCAGGGGCTTCGGCTGCTGGGCCGAGTGCGGGTGCTTGTCACCGGCGAAAACATGCAACTTGCGGTACATGCGCCGGCCGAGGATGGTCTTCGGGAGCATGCCCTTGACCGCGAACTGGATCACCCGCTCCGGATGCTCTTTAAGGAGCTTCTCGAGGGCAATCGACTTGATGCCGCCGATCGCGCCGGTGTGGTGGTAGTAGATCTTGTCGGTGAGCTTCGCGCCCGTGACCCGAACCTGCTCCGCGTTGACGACGACGATGTGATCGCCCATGTCGACGTGCGGGCTGTAATCCGCCTTGTGCTTGCCCTTCAGGCGCAGCGCAATCTGCGACGCCAGACGACCGAGGGTCTTGCCCTTGGCGTCGACGACGAACCAATCCCCGCGCACCGTGGCGGGCTTCGCAAATACCGTGCTCATATCTAATGTCTCCGCGGGGGATGCCGCGAGTCCCGAAAAAGGGGCGGAAGTTTACTCAAGCCCACCCCGGTTTGCAAAACCCCCTGCATCATCGGACCGCGGGGGGCCGCTGGACGGGTACTAGCGGAGAGCCCCCGGACGGCCCCAATCCGCGCCCAGGGGGCCGAATCCCATGTTTATGTCACTATCTTGGCCTTCCACCCTCAAGGTCCGCCCCCGGCGGTCGAAACAAGGACTGACATGAGCACTCTGACCCCATTGGACGAACTGTTGACCCACGTGGATCGCGCCCTGAAGGCCGTCTTCGTGACGCCGACGCCAGCGAGGCCAATGCCGCAACCCGGACCGCACCATGACCCCAACATGGCACTGAGCGATTCCGAGCAGCGCACGGCCGCAGCGCTCATGCGTGTGAACCACGCCGGCGAAGTCGCCGCCCAGGCCCTGTATCACGGCCAGGCGGCCTTCGCGCGGCGACCTCAGGTTCGCACCCTGCTGCTGCAGTCAGCGCGCGAAGAAGCCGACCACCTCGCCTGGTGCGACCAGCGGCTGCGCGAACTCGGCTCAAGGCCGAGTCTGCTCAGCCCGCTCTGGTACGCCGGCTCGTTCGCTATCGGTGCGGCCGCAGCAGCGGCCGGCGACGGCGTGAGCCTGGGCTTCGTCAGCGAAACCGAGCGACAAGTGGAAGGCCACATCGACTCGCATCTGCAGAAGCTGCCGGAGCAGGATCGGCGCAGTCGCGCCGTACTGGAGGCCATGCGGGCCGACGAGATCGCACACGGCGCCACGGCGAGAGCCGCGGGTGGCGTGGAGCTGCCCCCACCGGTGCAGACGGCCATGCGTGCGTCGGCCAAAGTCATGACCACAACGAGTTACTGGATTTAACCCCTCGGAGAACGGTGCTATGCCCCCATTCAACAATCCGCCCAAGGCTCCGTCCGCGAACACCGTTGGCAACCCGGTCCGTCCGGGCTATCCGGTGCAGCGACCGGGGGCGGCTGCGCCGGCCGGCGCAGCCACAGCACCGGGTTCACGACCTGCGATCACACCGATCCAGCGCTTCGTCGACATGGCGGTGAGACGCACGGTGCCAAACCGCACCGTCCTAGTGCGCGGCGGTGAGCCACCCGATTCGCTCTTCTACATCATCACGGGCTCGGTCGAGGTCGTGGTCGAGGACGATCAGGGCAAGCAGATGGTGCTCGTGTACCTCAGCAAGGGCGAATTCTTCGGCACGATGGTGACCCTCGGTACCGACTCGGGCCGCAGCATGCTGGTCCGCAGTCGCGGTCGCAGCGAAATCGCCGAGATGCACTACGCACGCTTCAAGCAGCTCGCCTCGGAGAACCCGTTGCTCGCACTCGAACTGGCTGCGCAGCTGGCCGGACGTCTCGAGCAGGCCACGCGGAAGCTTCGTGATCTCGCCTTCGTCGATGTCAGCGGACGCATCGAGCAAACGCTGCGCGAACTCTGTGAGGCCGATGACGCGATGACGCACCCGGACGGCATGCAGATCCGTGTGTCACGGCAGGACCTGGCACGACTCGTCGGCTGCTCGCGAGAGATGGCGGGCCGTGTACTGAAGAACCTGGAAGATGAGGGCGTGCTGCGCGCCACCGGCAAGACGGTGGTGATGATCGGGATGCGCCCGCGTCAGACGCCCCCTTCGGCGATGGCGACGCGCATGCTGCGCAACACGGCGGCGTAATCGGTCGCACCGAAAATCGCAGAGCCTGCAACGAACGTATCGGCGCCCGCGGCAGCGATGGCGCCGATATTCGTTGTTTTGATGCCGCCATCGACCTCGAGGCGCACCTCACGACCGCTCGCATCGATCCGCTCACGCACGGCGCGAATCTTGGCGAGCGTCGAGGGGATGAACGCCTGACCGCCGAACCCCGGGTTCACGGACATCAACAGCACTAGATCGAGCTGCTCGAGCGTGTGGTCAAGACAGTGCAGCGGCGTGGCGGGATTGAGCACGAGACCCGGGCGACAGCCGAGTTCCCGAATGAGGCCGATGGTCCGGTCGACGTGTTCGCTCGCCTCCGGGTGAAAACTGATCCACGTGGCACCGGCGCGCGCAAAATCCGTCACCAATCGATCCACCGGCTTGACCATCAAGTGCACATCGATCGGTGCTGTGACGCCGTAACGACGCAGCGCCTCGCACACCAGTGGCCCGATCGTCAGATTCGGCACGTAGTGGTTGTCCATGACGTCGAAATGGATGAGATCGGCGCCCGCTGCAAGCACCGAGTCGACTTCGGCACCGAGTCGCGCGAAATCGGCCGAGAGGATCGACGGTGCGATCCAGTAATTGCGCCCTGCCGTGCTCATGATTTGATCCCTCGCGCTTCGCGGATGATGTTCCACGCCTCGATGATCTGCTGCGTGCGTTGCTGGGCGTGCTCGAGCATCGACTCGGGCAGCCCGTTGGATTTGAGTTTGTCAGGATGGTGTCGCGATAACTGCCGACGGTAGGCCTTCGTCACCTCGCCATCCTTCGCCGAGGCCGCCACGCCCAGCACCTCGTAGGCCTCGGCCACGCTCAGAGCCGCGCCGCTCGGCGCCGCGCGCGGACGTTCCTGCTGTTTTTCGCGTGTGCCAGCACGAGCCTGCTCACGCTTCTCCTCGGCGCGGCGCGCGTACTCACCTGTACCCGGGCGGTTCCAATCGGCCGCAGCCCCGCGATTGCCGCGCGCCTTGTAGCGAATGCGCAGCACGGTCTCGAGCCGCGCAAACTCGAGGCCGCTGACGCCGAGCATGGCGGCGATGCGATTGAGCAGAGGGCGCGATGCGCCCTGCAAATCGGAGCCGCCGATGGCCGCGCGGATCTGGATCTCGAGGAAGTTGTGCAGCATGTCCGGCCGACCCGCGCAGGCACGCCGCAACGCCATGACAGCGCGCGACCAGTCGTAATCAGGCTGCTTGCCGACGTTGAAGGCCTTGATCGCCCGCTCGACCTGCGCCGCCTCAAGCTTGAACTCATCCATCACGGCCCGCGCCGCGCGGATGTCCTGCTCGGAGACGCGACCGTCGCTCTTTGCGACGCAGCCCATGACCTCAAAGGTGGTCTGGAAGAACCGATCGGCTACCGCACGAGGGTCGGAGACCTGAGGGCCCTCGCCGCCGCTCTCGTTGAACTCGACCGGCTCGACCTCGATCGTGCCATCTTCAACGTGGTGCACGCGCCGCTGGGGCGCTGCCTCGCGTGCGTTGCGAGCGTAGGCCTCGGTGCCCGCGGTATTGCGCCGCTGCGGTGGGCGCGGCTTGGAATTTTCCGCCTCACGCGTCAGCTTGTCGTCGAGCAGATGCCCGGCGAGCACGCCGAGTGCAGCGCCCACGGGGCCACCCAGCACCAGCCCGGCTGCGCCCCCGACGAGTTTCCCGAGCCAGTCCATCCTGCAATACTACCAATGCCCGGCACCCAGCCGGAAACCGCGAGACCGACGTGGACCCGATTCCCACCGTGCACACCACTGCCCTGCGTCACCTGAAACTGCTGCATCGCGGCAAGGTGCGCGACATCTACGAGCTCGACGCGGCGCACATGCTGATCGTCACCACGGACCGCCTGTCGGCCTTCGATGTGGTGCTGCCCGACCCGATTCCGCACAAGGGCCGGGTGCTGACCGAGATCTCCGAGTTCTGGTTTGCACGAACCCGCGCGATTGTGCCGAACCAACTGTCGGGACGCAGTCTCGATGCGCTGCCGCTCGAGCCCGACGAGCGACAGATGCTCGAGGGGCGCGCGGTCATCGTGCGCCGCCTCAAGGCACTGCCCATCGAGGCGGTGGTACGCGGTTATCTCATCGGCTCGGGCTGGAAGGACTACCAGCGCACGGGCAGCGTCTGCGGTATCGCCCTGCCCTCAGGACTCGAACTTGCCAGCCGTCTGCCACAGCCGCTCTTTACGCCGGCGAGCAAGGCGCCCGCTGGACAGCACGATGAGAACATCTCCTACGCCGAGGTCGAGGCCACGATTGGCGCCGTCAACGCCGCCCGTATCCGCGACACCTCGCTCGCCCTATACGATTTCGCGGCGGCACACGCGCGCGAGCGCGGCATCATCATCGCCGATACCAAGTTCGAGTTCGGTCTGGACGAGCAGGGGCAACTGACGTTGATCGACGAGGTGCTGACGCCCGACTCCTCGCGCTTCTGGCCCGCCGACACCTACCAGGTCGGCATCAGCCCGCCCTCCTTCGACAAGCAGTTCGTGCGGGATTACCTCGAGACGCTCGACTGGAACAAGCAGCCGCCGGCCCCGACTCTGCCTGCCGAGATCGTCCGCAAGACCAGTGAGAAGTATCGCGAGGCCTTGGCCCGTCTGACGGGGCCTGCGACGCGCTGAGCGCGCCGGCGCCTCACTCCCCGGCGATCGTCAGCTCATCGAGCAGGATCGAGCCCACGCGGATGCCGCCGCGGACATCAACGTCGGTGCCGATGGCGATCATGTTCCGGTACATGTCGCGCAAGTTGCCCGCGATCGTCAGTTCGTGAACCGGGTAGGCGACTTCGCCGTTCTCGATCCAGAACCCAGTCGCGCCGCGCGAGTAGTCGCCGGTGACGCCATTGACGCCCTGACCCATGAGTTCGGTGACCCACAAGCCGCGCTGCATTTGGCGCAGCATCGCGCGGGCATCGGCTGCGCCCGGGCTTGGTTCGACCAGGAGATTGTGCACACCGCCGGCATTGCCCGTGCTCGCGAGACCGAGCTTGCGCGCGCTGTAACTGCCGAGCAGATATCCATCGAGCACGCCATCGCGAACGAGGTGCCGATCGCGCGTCCGCACGCCCTCACCGTCCCAGTTGGTGCTCGCCAGTCCCTTGTGCAGGTGCGGTCGCTCGTGCATCTGTACCCAGTTCGGGAACACAGCCTGGCCTGCGGCGCCGAGCAGGAAACTTGCCTTGCGATACTGGCTGCCACCGCGGATGGCGCCAATGAAATGGCCGATGAAGCCTCGGGCCACCTCGGGTGCCAATAGCACCCGCGCCTTGCCCGTGGCCGGTCGGCGCGCGCCGAGCCTCGCCACAGCACGTTCGCCGGCGATGCGCCCGACGGTGGTCACATCGAGCAGATCCTGCGGATCGCGCGCGCTCGTGTACCAGTAGTCGCGTTGCATGTCCTCACCGGCCTGCGCGAGCAGCACGCAGCTCACCGAGTGACTCGAAGCAACGTCGCCCGCGAGGAACCCGTGCGAGTTGCCGTAGACGCGTACGCCGCGCTGCGTGCCAACACTCGCGCCTTCCGAGTTGCCGAGACGCGGATCGACTGCCAGCCCCGCAGCCTCGCAACGGCGCGCAAGCTCGACCGCCTCCTCCGGGTTCAGTGCCCACGGAAAATCGAGACCCAGATCCGGAAACTCCGTCGCCAAGAGGGCAGGATCAGCGAGCCCCGCACACTCGTCGGCTGCGGTGTGCCGCGCAATGGCGCAGGCCTTGGTCACCATGTCGTTGATCGAGGTCGTCGACAGATCCGCCGTGCTGGCCGAACCCTTGCGGGTACCGAAATAAACGGTGATACCGAGGGCTCGATCGCGCTGATACTCGACGGTCTCCACCTCGCCGAGCCGCACCGTCACGCTCAAGCCTTGCGAGAGGCTGGCATCCACCTCGGCCTGCGTGGCGCCGGCGCGCGCAGCCACCGCAAGTGCCGTGGACACGACGGTTTTGAGCTCGGGAATACGGGAGGCGTCAACGGCTTGCGACATGAGGCAGAATTGTAGCCATGTCACGCATCCACAGATACACGCCCGAGCCCGAGGCTGCCACCGAACTCGACGAGTTCGACAAGCCGAGCAAGAGCGCACGCAAGCGAGCCGCCCATGCGGCACAGGCTCTCGGTGAGCAGTTGATCGCACTCAAGGAGACGGACCTCATACGCCTGCCGCTACCGGAGACGGTCCTCGAGGCGGTGCGTGCCGCGCGGCGCATCAAGGCCCGCGGCGGCCTGGCGCGTCAGAAGCAGTACATCGGCAAGCTGATGCGCGACGTCGATACGCTCGCCATCGAGGCTGCGCTCGCGCAATTGCGCTAGAATGCCGCGATGCAGCCTCTCGTCGGCATCGTCATGGGCTCACGCTCCGATTGGGAGACGATGCGCCCTGCCGTGGAAACTCTCGAGTCCCTCGGGGTCGCACACGAAGTTCGCGTGGTCTCCGCACACCGTACGCCCGACCTGCTCTTCGACTACGCCGCATCGGCCGCGAGCCGAGGGCTGAAGGTGCTGATCGCCGGCGCGGGCGGTGCCGCGCACCTGCCCGGCATGCTGGCCGCCAAGACCCACCTGCCCGTGCTCGGCGTACCCGTGATGTCGAAGACGCTGAACGGCGTCGATTCTTTGCTCTCCATCGTGCAGATGCCCGCCGGTGTACCCGTGGCCACCTTCGCCATTGGACCTGCGGGTGCCACCAACGCCGCGCTCACTGCAACGGCCATCCTCGCACTGCACGATCGAACCCTCGATGCCGCGCTGCAGGCCTTTCGCGCGCGGCAAACCGCTGCGGTGCTCGAGCGTCCCGACCCGCGCACGCCCTGACCGTGACCGTAGGCATCATCGGCGGCGGACAACTCGGGCGCATGATGGCGCTCGCCGGTTACCCACTCGGCCTCGACTTCCTGTTCCTCGATCGCAGCAACGATACGCCTGCTGCGGCCGTAGCCCCGACACTCGTCGGCGAGTTCACGGACCGCCGCCTGCTGCGCGAGCTCGCGCGGCGCAGCGAGGTGCTCACCTTCGACTGGGAGAACATCTCGCTAGAGAGCGTGCAGGCGCTTGGTCGGCGCACACGCGTGGCCCCGCCGCTGGCTGCGCTCGCCATGTCGCAGGATCGCATCAGCGAGAAAAAGCTGTTCGAGAAACTCGGCATACCGACCACCCGCTATGCCGCGGTCGACTCTGCGGCGGCCCTCACCCGTGCGCTGCGACGGGTCGGTCTGCCGGGCGTGCTCAAGACCCGACGCCTCGGCTACGACGGCAAAGGCCAAGCGGTGGTGCGCAGTGCCGAGGAGGCCGCAGCGGCCTGGAGCAGGCTTGGGGGCGTGCCGCTGATCTACGAGGAATTCGTCCCCTTCGATTACGAGGTGTCGATCATCGGCGCTCGCAGCCGACACGGCGAAGTGGCGATCTACCCGCTTAATCGCAACCTGCACCGCGACGGCATCCTGCGACTGACCTTGGCGCCGTGGTCCGCCCCGACGCTGCAACGCGCCGCTGCGCGGCATCTGCGGCGTGTGCTCGAACACTTCCGCTACGAGGGTGTGCTCAACATCGAATTCTTCGTGCATCGGGGTCGGTTGCTCGCCAACGAGACCGCACCGCGCGTGCACAACTCAGGGCACTGGACCATCGAGGGTGCGGCAACCAGCCAGTTCGAGAACCACCTGCGCGCCATCCTCGGTTTGCCGCTCGGCGCGACGCGCGCGCGTGGCCACGCGGCGATGATCAACTTGATCGGCGAGATGCCCTCGCGCGAGCAGTGGCTCGGCAATCGCGAACTGCATTGGCACGACTACGGCAAGACTGCGCGGCCGCAGCGCAAGCTTGGGCACATCACGATACTGGGTGAAACCGCCCGCGAACGAGACACCGCGGCGCGGCGACTGCTCGCCGCGATCGATCCGGCCAGCCTGCGCGAGTGGCGCGCGCGGACGCGCTAGCCCGTACCGCCGACCGTCAGACCCTCGACGCGCAGGGTGGGTTGCCCCACGCCAACCGGCACGCTCTGGCCTTCCTTGCCACAGGTCCCAATGCCATCGTCGAGCTTCAGGTCATTGCCGACCATGCTCACCCTCGTCAGCACGTCCGGTCCATTGCCGATGAGCGTCGCACCCTTGATCGGTGCGCCGATGCGGCCGTTCTCGATCAAATACGCCTCAGCAGCGGAGAACACGAACTTCCCCGAAGTAATGTCGACCTGACCACCACCGAAGTTGACCGCGTAGATGCCCTTGCTCACCGAAGCGATGATGTCCTGCGGATCGTGCGGCCCCGGGCGCATGTAGGTATTGGTCATGCGCGGCAGGGTCATGTGCGCGAAGGATTCGCGACGGCCGTTGCCCGTGGAGCGCGTGCCCATCAGTCGCGCGTTCATCTTGTCCTGCAGGTAGCCCTTCAGCACGCCGTTCTCGATCAGCGTCGTGCACTGCGTCGGTGTGCCCTCATCGTCGATGTTGAGCGAGCCACGGCGCGCCGACAGCGTGCCATCGTCGACCACGGTGCATTGCTCGGCTGCCACGCGCTCACCGATGCGGTTGCTGAAAGCCGAGGTGCCCTTGCGATTGAAGTCGCCCTCCAGACCATGACCGATGGCCTCGTGCAACAGGATGCCCGGCCAGCCTGCGCCGAGCACGACCGTCATCGCTCCAGCCGGTGCGGGCTGCGCACCGAGGTTGACGAGTGCCTGTCGCGCGGCCTCGCGGCCAAGCGCGAGCGGCCGATCGGCCTCTACAAGCTGGGACAAGGAATATCGCCCGCCCATCCCGGCAAAACCCGTCTCACGACGTCCATCCTGCTCGGCGATCACCGACACATTGAACCGCACCAGCGGACGCACATCTGCAGCGTAACCACCGTCGCTGTCGGCGAGCAGCACGACTTCGAATGACGACGAGACGGACGCCATCACCTGCACGATGCGCGGATCGATGCGGCGCGTCTCGCGATCGACGCGCTCGAGCCAGCGAACCTTGTCGTCGTCCGACAACGTGCCCTGGGGATCCTGCGGCACATACAGCGCATGCCCGGCTGAACGACGCAACACCGGCTGCCGTCCGCTCTGGCCCGCCCGCGCGATGGCGCGCGCGGCGCGCGCTGCTTCACCGAGGGCCGCAGGCAACAGTTCGTCGGAATAGGCGAAGCCGGTCTTCTCACCCGACAAGGCGCGCACGCCAACGCCTTGTTCGATGTTGGCGCTGCCCTCCTTGACGATGCCATCCTCGAGCGACCAGGACTCATCGCGCGCGAACTGAAAATACAGATCCGCAGCATCAATGCCAGGGCCGGTGGCGGCGGCGAGGGCCTGCACGATCGCGGTTTCATCGAGACCGGCGGGTTCAAGGATCAGTTGCTGCGCCAGAGCGAAAGGATCGGCGGCAAGCGCCGCGGCATCAATAGACACCGGAGCGCTGTGGGACACGGGCTGGTTCATGGCGACATGGTAACCGGCGACAGCCACCGGCCTCAAAGTCGTCGATGCGTGAGCGCCGGGAACTCCTCGCGGGTCTTGCGCTGCGCATCAGGGTCGAGCGTGGCCGTGACCACCCCCTCACCCTCGGGCAACCGCGCGAGCACGGCACCCCAATGATCGACGATCAGACTGTCGCCGTAGGTCTTGCGCCCGCTCGGATGGGTGCCGGTCTGACCGGGTGCGATCACCCAGGCGAGGTTCTCGATCGCGCGAGCCCTCAACAACACTTCCCAATGCGCGCGCCCGGTGGGTACGGTGAACGCCGACGGGATCACGAACCCCTCGGCACCCGCTGCCGACATAGCGCGGAAGAGTTCCGGGAAGCGCATGTCGTAGCACACCGAGAGGCCAATGCGGCCGGCCGGCGTGTCGACCAGCACGGGCGCTGCGCCCGGCGCGATGTTCGTCGACTCGCGATGCGACTCGGCCTTGCCCGGCAGATCGACGTCGAACAGATGCATCTTGTCGTAGCGCGCCACCTGCGCACCGCTCGCGTCGAACACGAGGCTCGCTGCGGCAACGCGACGCTCCCCGGGGATCCTCATGGGGATCGTCCCGGCGATGATCCACAGACGCAGTCGCTGGGCGAGACTCGACAGGCGTTGCTGGATCGGACCCTCGCCCGCGCCCTCGGCCGCCGCAAGCTTGTCGGTGTCGCGACGACCCATCAGGGCGAAATTCTCCGGCAGCACAGCGAGTGTCGCGCCGCGCTCTGCCGCCTCGTGCAGCAGGCGCTCGGCCACATCGAGGTTCGTGGCGACGTCATCCACCGAACACATCTGCACCGCTGCAACGACGACTGCACTCATGGCTTCACCTCAAGCTTCACCGTGAGGCCGAATCGGCGCCTCACACCAGCACCACGTCGTAACGATCAATGTCGTACAGGCTCTCGGCCTGCAAACGGATCGGCCGTCCCACCGCTCCTTCGAGCTCACCGAGCACCGCCGACTCTTCGCCGAGCAGCCGTTCGACCACATCCTGATGCGCGAGCACCAATAATTCGCGGCTGCTGAACTGCCGTGCCTGACGCAGGATCTCGCGGAAGATGTCCTGGCAGACGGTTTCGGCCGAGCGGATCGAACCATGGCCCTCGCAGGTCGGACACGCGACGCACAACAAATGCTCGAGACTCTCGCGGGTGCGCTTGCGGGTCATCTCGACGAGCCCGAGCGGGGAGATCGGCGCCACCTGCGTCTGCGCATGATCGGGCTGCAAGGCACGCTCGAACGCGTCCAGCACCTGTTGTCGGTGCGCCTCGTCGCGCATATCGATGAAGTCGATGATGATGATGCCGCCGAGGTTGCGCAGCCGCAGTTGCCTCGCAATGGCGACCGCCGCCTCGAGGTTAGTGCGGAAAATCGTGTCTTCGAGATTGCGATGACCGACGAACCCGCCCGTATTGACGTCGATGGTGGTCATCGACTCGGTCTGGTCGATGACGAGATAACCGCCCGATTTGAGCGTCACCTTGCGCTCGAGGGCGCGATTGATCTCCTCCTCGATGCCGTGCAGATCGAAGATCGGCCGCGGACCGGCATGCAGTTCGAGTCGTGGCGCGCCCTCGGGAATGAAATCATTGACGAACTGCTGCAGGCGGCCGAGTTCCCCGGCATCATCGACGAGCACACGCTCGACACCCCGCGCCAGTTCATCGCGCAGCACCCGCATCCCGAGCGGCAGATCCTCGTGCACGAGCTCGCCGGGCGAGGCATGCAGCGAGCGCTCGCGCACGTGACCCCAGAGTCGCTCGAGGTAGGCGAGATCCGCCGCCAACCGCGCCGCATCCACCCCCTCGGCCGCCGTGCGCACGATGTAACCGCCCGGGTGACCCTCGCGCACGAGGCTCTGCATGAGTTCGCGCAGCCGCGCACGCTCAGTCTCGGATTCGATTCGCGCCGAGATGCCGATGCCTCGGCCGCGAGGCATGAACACGAGATAGCGCGAGGGCAAGGACATGAAGGTGGTGAGGCGAGCGCCTTTCGCGCCCATCGGATCCTTCACCACCTGCACGACAATGTCGTCCCCGCCGCTGATCAGACGCCGGATGTCGATCTCGTGCTCGCGCAACGCCGTCGAGGGCACACCGGAAGGCCCGCCCGAGGCACCCGCCGCCGCCACGCTCTGCGCATCGAAGTGCGCATCGGCGCCGACAATGTCGGTCGCATGCAGGAAGGCCGTGCGCGCAAGACCCACCTCCACAAAGGCGGCTTGCATGCCGGGCAACACCCGTGTCACGCGTCCCTTGTAGATATTGCCGACAATGCCGCGTCGGCTTTCGCGCTCGATAAACAGCTCCTGCAGCACACCACCCTCGAGCAGCGCAGCGCGCACTTCTCGCGGGGCGACGTTGATGAAGATTTCGGCGCTCATGCCCCAGCCTGCCATAGCGGCACGCCGGCGGCGACCAGCATCGCCGCGGTCTCGGCGAGCGGCAGTCCGACCACCCCCGAGAAACTGCCCTCGATGCGCTCGACGAACACGGCACCCAAGCCTTGGATGGCGTAGCCACCGGCCTTGTCACAGGGCTCCCCGCTCTGCCAGTAGCGCTCGATCTCGGCCGAATGCAGCGGACGAAATCGTACGCGCGTGCAGGAGAGTCGCCAGAGGGGTTCGCCCGCGCCGACGAGCGCTACCGCCGACCAGACTTCGTGCTCACGACCGGACAGTCGTCCGAGCATGTCACGCAATTGCGCCAGATCAGCCGGCTTGCCAAGGATCAAGCCGTCGATGCTGACGGTGGTGTCGGCTCCGAGCACGGGCAGCGCAGGCGTGATGCCCTGCCGCGCTGCGTGTACGGCCTTCGCCTTCGCCAGCGCGAGACGGGCGACGTAATCGGCAGGAGATTCCTGCGGTGCGCAGCGCTCGTCGAGATCGGCTGGCTGCACGAGATGCGGCACACCGATCTGCCACAACAACTCGCGCCGCCGCGGCGATGCCGAGGCGAGACAGAGCACAGGCGTGGACGATTCGAGCGTCATTCGCGATGGTACGGATGGCCGAGGAGCACACTTTGTGCCCGGTAAAGTTGCTCGACGAGCATGACTCGGGCGAGTCCATGCGGCAGCGTCAGCGGCGACAGCGACCAGCTCTCGATCGCGCGTGCACGAACCGCAGGCGCGTGACCATCGGGGCCGCCGATCAACAGCGCAAGATCGGGTGCCTCGCGCGAGAGGCGTTCGAGTCGGTTGGCGAGATCCCGCGTGCCGAAGCTCTTGCCCGTTTCGTCGAGCAGGATCAGGCGCTCCCGATCCTTGACGGCGGCGAGGACCTTCTCGCCTTCCTTGTCGCGTGCCGCATCGGCGCTGCGCGTGGCACTGCGCGGCGCCGCCTCAATGACATTCAGCTCACAGCGCCAAGGCGCGCGGATGCGCTTGAGATACTCCTCGACGGCGGCATCGACCCAAGCCGGCTGGCGCGCGCCCACGGCGATGATGCGCAGCCGCACGACCTGAGCACTCCGTCGTCGCTTCCGTCAGCTCAAGGTCGCGGCAGGGCGACGACGCTTGGCTGCACGCGGCGCCGTAGCCGGTTCCTTGCGCGGCGCATCCCACAACTGTTCGAGCTGATACAACTCGCGGGTGCGCGGCAACATGATGTGCACCATCACGTCCGGCAAATCGACGAGCACCCATTCGCCCTGCTGCTCGCCTTCGACGCCCAGCGGCCGCTGGCCTGCCGCCTTCGACATCTGCACCACGCGGTCGGCCACCGAACGCAAATGCCGATCCGATGTGCCGCTGGCGATCACCATGAAATCGGCGACATCGCTGAGACCGCGCACGTCGATCACGCGCACATCCACGGCCTTCATGTCGGCAAGAGCCGCTTCGACGATGGGCAGTGCGCGGGGGAGGTTGCTGGGCTTGCGGGCTGCGGGCGCAGTGCGCTTCGGGGCAGGACGACGGGTCTTCGCTCGGGGCTTGGCGGCAACGGACTTGCTCGGTGTCTTCATGCGGTGTTGTTCAACTCCTGGAGAAATGGGCCGTCTTACCTGGGACGGCTCTGTTGGGATCGAGCATAGCACTGCGTCCGGCGGATGATCTCGCAGACGGCATCAGGCACGAGAAATCGGGGATCGCGGCCCGAGGTGATGATGGCCCGCAGATCACTCGAGGCGATCTCGAGTTGGGTTACCGCCTGCACGCGAATGCGACCCGCGAGCGTCGCGTGCAAATCAGCGATCTCCTTCACCGCGCGCAACTCGAGCAGCGAGGCCAATGGCCCCGTCTGCGGCGCCTGCCAGCCGGGCCGATGCGCAACGACGAGGTGCGCGTGCTCGAGCACGGCCTGCCAGCGGTGCCAGGACTCGAAACCGAGGAAGGCATCCATGCCGAGAATCAGGCAGAGCGGGCGATGTGGGAATTCGCGGCGCAATTCGCCGAGCGTGTCGACCGTGTAGGTGACGCCCGTGCGACGGACCTCACGATCATCGACTACAAACCCCCGCTGATCAGCGGTTGCCGCGCGCACCATCTCGAGACGCAGCGACGCATCGGCGAGCGGCGCGCCGCGATGGCCGGGGTTACCAGCCGGGATCCAGCGCAACTCGCCGAGCTGCAGCACCTGCAGCAGCTCAAAGCCCGTACGCAAATGTCCGAAGTGAATGGGATCGAACGTGCCGCCGAAGATGCCGATGGGCGAAGCGTTCATCGCAGCGGACGCATCCCGCAAAATTCGGCGCACAGCAGTGACAACTCGTCCCACGGATCACCCGCCAGGCGACCCTTGATCATGCGATCGGCGCGCAACGCGCGCGAAGCGAGACGCGCGAACGGCAGCTTCTGCGCCCGCGGTCGAGCGCGCTCGAGCGCGGCCAGCTGTTGTGGCGGCAGGCGCGGCCCTGCGCGCCGCGATAGATCGTCGCCACGACGCAGGAACCAAAGATTGCGCAACTCGCGGGTGATCGACCACAGCACCAGCGTGGGCTCGACGCCCTCGCCGCGCAGACCCGCGACAATGCGTAGCGCCCGCACGGCATCGCCGGCGAGCACCGCCTCACCCAGCGTAAACACGTCGTAGCGCGCACTCGGGGCCACCGCCTCGAGCACCGCTTCAGCATCGACCTTGCCTGGCGGCAACAGCAGCGCAAGCTTCTCGATCTCCTGCTGCGCGGCGAGCAAATTGCCCTCCACACGGGTGGCCAGCAGCGCCACCGCATCGCTCGTCGGCTCAAGGCCCGCCTTGCGACAACGCTGCATGAGCCACGCTTCGAGTTGGCGCGGACCCACGTCCCACACCGGCAACCACACGCCTCGCGCCTCGAGCTGCTTGACCCACGCGGTGTTCTGCACCGCAGGCTCGAGTCGTGGGGTGATGACGAGCAGTAACGTGTCGCTGCCTGCGGCATCGATCAGGCGCTGCAGCACAGCACCGCCCTCCTTGCCGGCTTTGCCCGAAAAGCGCACCTCGAGAATGCGCCGATCGCCAAACAGGGACAGGGAGCCTGCTGAGGCGTCGATCTGCGCCCAATCGCCGGCACGCTCAGGAAAGTGCACCTCGCGCTCCGTGTACCCCTGCTGCCGAGCCGACCGACGCAGCGCATCGACCGCCTCCCCAACGAGCAAGGCCTCGTCGCCGGAAACGAGGTAGGCAGGCGCCAAGCGACCGCCCTGCAGGTGCGTCGCCAGGGTGTCTAGACCCAACTTCATGCGGCGGATTATCCGCCAGCCGCGCCGCGCCCGGGTAAAGGCCTTCAAGGCCCGAAGTGTTATATAGTACTATTATGTAACGTTATAACTTTCCCCACGGAGCCTTCCCGATGCACAGCGCCCTTCGCCTGCTCCTCGTCGCCACGATGAGCGGAACCCCCCTCGCCCTCGCCGCCGAGCCACAGGCCAAGGCCGAGGATCTGCAGGAAGTGGTGATCACGGCGACACCGCTGCGCAAGCCTGCCTTGCTCACCGCTCAACCTGTCTTTTCCCTTGGCGGCGAGTCGCTGGTACGACAGCGCAGCGCGAGTCTTGGCGACACCCTGGCGATGCAACCGGGCTTGTCGGCGAGCTCGTTCGGTCCGATCGCGAGCCGTCCGATCATCCGCGGCCAGGGGGGTCTGCGCGTGCAGACCTATCAAGACGGTGGCGATACGCTCGAAGCGGCGGCGCTCTCGGACGATCACGCTGTGACGCTCGACCCCTTGCTCGCCGAGCGCATCGAGGTGGTGCGCGGACCTGCCGCGCTGATGTTCGGTAACGCGGCTGCGGCCGGTGCGATCAATGTCGTCACGCCCCGAATCCCACTCGAGCGCCTCGAGCAGACGCTGCGTGGCGCCCTCGAGATGCGCGCGGGCACTGCCGCCGAGGAGCGCTCCGTGGGTGGCCACATCGCTGTCCGTCTCGGCGAGCATCTGCAATTCCATGCCGACGCACATCGGCAACGCAGCGAGGATCTGCACATTCCAGGCTTTGCCTGGTCGAGCGCGGCGCGCGCCGACGCCGTGGCTGCGGGTGAACCCGTCGATCTGAGCCGCGGCAGGCTCGTGAACTCTGCGGGCGAAGCCGATGGCGCCGGCGCCGGTCTCGCTTGGGTGGGTGAGCGCCACGCGTTCGGCCTCTCCTCAAGTCGCTACGACAGCGAGTACGGCTTGCCGGGACTCGGCGAGGAAGCGGGCGAACCGCCGGACATTCGCCTGAGCATGAGCCAACGTCGCGATGACTTCAGCGGCCAGTGGCAACCCTCGAGCGGCGGCATACGTGTGCTGCGCCTGCGCGCCTCGCGCAACGACTACGAGCACCTCGAACTCGAGCCGAGCGGCGATATCGGTACGCGCTACGCACAACTCGGGACCGAACTGCGACTGACGGCGGAGCACGGCGATGCACTCGGCGCTGCGAACGGCTCGCGTGGGGCGTGGGGCATGCAAGTGCGCAAGCTCGACTTCGACGCCGAAGGCGAGGAGGCCTTCCTACCGCCGTCCGTGACACGCAACTCCGGGCTGTTCCTGTTCCAGGAACGCGAGTTCGGCGCACTCACCCTCGAGGCCGGCGCACGCTACGAGTACCAAACGGTCCTCGATTACTCAGCCGACTCGCTGAGCGGATCGCTCGGTGCCGTGTGGGCTGCGCGCGAGGATCTGAACTTCAGCCTGCAAATGGCCTCGACCGAACGTCACCCGACGGCGACCGAACTGTATGCCGACGGTCCGCATCTGGCGGTCCAGCGCTACGAGATCGGTGATGACTCACTCGGCACCGAGACGGGGCGCAGCGTCGATCTCGGTCTGCGCTGGAGCACCAGCGAGGCCTCCGCGTCCCTCAACCTGTTCCTGACAGACTACAACCGCTACATCTACGCCAAGCCGAGCGCGATCCCAGCGGAGCTCGATACCGAAGGGTTGCCCCTGATCCGCTACGTCGCAGGCGATGCCCGCTTCACGGGCGTCGAAGTCGAGTGGAGTCGCCCGCAATGGCTGCAGACGGGCGTCGGCGCACTGGGGCTGCGTGTGTTCGGCGATCTCGTCCGCGCTGAAGATGCCGCCGGCGAGCCGCTGCCTTTTATCCCACCGCATCGCCTAGGCGCCGAACTCTCGCTCGACAGCAGGCGGATGCGCATCGGCCTCGAAGCCATCTGGCACGACGACCAGACGCGCGTCGCTGACGATGAACGCAGCACCGCGGGCTACACCATGGTCAATGTCGATCTGAGTCTGCGGCCGACCTTGGCCGGTCGGGAAGTGCTTTTGTTCGTGCGGGGCAGTAATCTTTTGGATGAAGAGGCCCGCCGTCATACTTCGGCCCTCAAGGACTACGCCCCGCTCGCCGGCCGAGCCGTCAGCGCGGGCGTGCGATGGACCTTCTGAAACGGACTTTCTGAGAGGAGAACACTGTATGACCCTGCGTTGGTGCCCGCCCCGGCTCGTCCTGTCACTGATCGCGCTGTCGTTCACGGCGGTGTCGTCGAGTCTGCTCTCGACCCCCGCCATCGCACAGACCTCGACGGCGAAGCCTGCCGCGCGCGCGCATGACCACGATCACGAGCACGATCACGCACATGAGGGCGACTCGCTCGAGCAGGGCAAACACGTGCACGGCGAAGTGACGATCAACGTGGCTCTCGAGGGCAACTCGCTCGCCGTTGAGCTGAACTCACCCGCCCTGCACGTGGTCGGCTTCGAACGCGCCGCGCGCTCGCCGGAAGAGCAGCGCATCGTCAGTGAGGCGAACACGTGGCTGAAGAGCGGCGCGGGCCTCATCGGCGTACCGACGACGGCCCTCTGCCGCCTGCAGAGCGTGACCTACACGCCACCTGCAAGCACGGCCAAGCACCCCGACTATCGGGCGAGTTACCTCTATCGATGCGACCAGCCGACCGCACTCGCCTGGGTGGAACTGTGGGCGTTGCGCCGCCTGAAGGGCGTCGAGAAGGTCGAGTTCAACCTGCTCAACGGCAGCGTGCAAAAGCAGCTCGACCTCGGCGGCAACCCGGGTCGCATCGCGCTGCGCTGATCGATTCCCGCGCAGACTTGCACCGCATCGATCCAGGATCGGGCGTCGGCCAGGGATCGGGCGTCGCCTAGGGATCGAGGGTCGACTAGGCCGCGCGCCGCTTCAGCTAGACTTGCGCCATGGACGACACTCGCGCTCCAGCCATCGAAGTCCAAGACCTGCAGTACGCCTGGCCCGGCAAGCCGGTGCTGCTACAGAT
>CAISHQ010000177.1 GCA_903885195.1 uncultured Pseudomonadota bacterium
AGAGATCGCCATCACCGCGCGGGCGTTCGCGATCCCGGCGTATCTCGTGCCGGCGCTCGTGACGGAACTGCAGGGCTATCGGGCCTATTCGGAGCCGGAGAAGTTCGCGCCGGACCAGTACACGGTGATCGGCCGCGTCACGCTCGTCGACCTTCAGAGCCGCGCCAAAGATAAGGAAGCGACGCTGATCGCCCGGCGCGAGCTGCTCGACGCCTATCGGGCTGCAGCCCTCGTACATGATGATGCGCGCGTGGGGTTGGTGCATCTGGACAGACCCGCCCTGCAACCTGTCGTCTGCGTCATCAAGAGTACGGGCGCCGCGCACGATGCGACCATCACCTACATCGAGCGGTGGCGACCCGTCTACCGTCGCGAACTGCAGTCCTATCTCGTCGACCGGGGAGATGCGCGCGCGGCCGTCCTCGACGAGGTCCCTGATACGGGCAAGCGCGTCGAGCTCCCGGGCGTCGACGACGCATTCATCGGCATGACCGGCTCCAGAGCCTGCGACGCCTTCGCCGGCCCGCCCGCAAAGGTGATGCAGGTCCACGATGCGTTGCGCCGTGACAATGCGAAGCTGCCCCTGCGCCTCGCCGGACTGGGCGATGTGCCGATGCTTGCGGAGCAGTTCGCCGCGGACACGGGCTTCAGCCGCCATCGCGACCTCGAGTTCGCGCGAACCCTCGGGGCCACGCGCGGACAAGCGTTATCGCTCATCGAACAGGGCATCGCCGACCCGTCGACCTACGAGGCCTTGCGGGCCGAGATCCGCAGCAGCGGCTACTCGCCCTCGTCCGATCTCACTCTGGCGCTCGTCTATCTGCAAGATCGGCGCACCGGCGCGTCGCGCGGTCTGTCGGCGGTTGCGGAGCGCGATCGGCGGCTGGAAGAAGACGCGCAGCGCACAGCAGCGCTGCAGGCGCAGCGACGCACCGAACAAGCGGCCTTCGATGCCGAATATCCCTACGAGATCGTCCTGCAGTGCGGACTCGTCGGCCGCCACACCGCCATCACGCCCTGTTTCGCAGGCGACACCGACGGCGGCAACACGCAACTGGAACTGCGCACACCCGACCGTTATGCCCTGTACCAGTTCTTTGAACTGCGGGCCGCCGGTACCGAAGTGCCTGGCGAAGGCCTCAGGATCTCCGTGAAGCGACCGTTCAGCCTGAAGGCCCAGAACGCCGACGCACGGCTCACTTTGACGGTCACGGTGCGCGAGAAACGGAGCGGCAGCGTGCTTTTCGTTAAATCGGTCGGACAGTTCGGCGTGATCAGCACCGACTTCTAGCGGCGGACCGCCGCTCAGCCCGTCGCCACCCGCTCCATCAACGCCCGGATCGAGGAGTTCGCACGATAGCCGGGGGTGCCGAACTCGCGGTTGATCTCCAAGTGGTTACCAGGGTCGGGGACACGCTCGACGCGCAGCCCCGCCCGTTGCGGCGCATCGCCGAACTGCGCCGCCTGTTCGCGCGCATCGATGCGCGATTCGGCGAATACGATCAGCCAGTCGGGCGGATCCTCTGCGTCGACATGGGCGATCGGCGAGGGGGCACGCTGACGGGCGGGATCCTCGCCGAAGGCGTCGCCATAGAGCTTGCGCGCGAGCGGCCCGCGCAGGTTGAATTCATTGGAGACATCGTAACCGGCACCGTCGAGCAGGATCACGCCACGTTACTGGGTTTCCGGTGAACCCCAAACGAAGAGATTGATTGAGTGCTGCAACGACAGCCCGAACATGGCGATTAACAGTCCGAGGCTTCCGTCTATTCTTGATCCGGTTGCGCCAATTTACGAGATCCTCTCGGGTTAGATCCTCGAGGCGCTCCCTTGAAATCGGATCTTTCTCTACTAACAGCTCGAAGCGCCCCTCGGCATCGTTTGCCGTGCTTTCGCGTCCGTTATCTTTGAGCCACTCGATATATGCGGCCAGCGCATCAGTGACAGCTCCTCGCTTGGGCGCTCGAGTTGCATGACTGGCTAGTTGAGCAAACCAAACATCGGCCCATCGAACTGCCTCACCAAAACTTAACGTATTGGCATCACCTAGAGCCTTGTAATGTTGTTCTCCC
>CAISHQ010000178.1 GCA_903885195.1 uncultured Pseudomonadota bacterium
CTAATCCCCAGACGTACAATTCTAACGGTAAAAACAGCTCCGTATCCGTCCGACAAGCAGGCCTTTTCATCGGCGTATCCGTCCGACAAGCAGGCCTTTTCACCGGCTGATGTGACCATGATGGAGGGATGTCCTCCGGCTTCATTGAAATCCTCGTCAGCCCACCACCGCGTCGTGGGCGTCGCCGTCGCCAGCGAATGACGATCACGACGCGCAGCGGGTTGCGTTGCACGTTCACCGCTGGCCTCCCGGCAGATCTGGCGGCTGCCCTGCTGACGACGGCCTTGGCCTGGCAGAGGAGCCGTCGGTGCTGAGCTTCTCTTCGGTTCGCCGGATCTTCGTGGCCCGTGCGCCCCAGGATATGCGGCGTGGGATCGATACGCTGGCCTGCGTGGTCGAACACGAACTGGGACACGAGCCCTATACTGGTGACTGTTTCATCTTTCTCAGCCGTGATCGCAAGAAATTGAAGGCGCTGATCTGGGAGGACGGCGGCTTCTGGTTGTGCATGAAGCGACTGATTTCCGGCACCTTCGCCGCAGTGTCGTCGTGGAGCAACTCGACCGCGCCATCGGTGGCGGTGACGCCAGCGCGAATCCATGCACTGCTTGAGGGGATCGACGTGAAAATGCAGCGATTTCGCGCACGAACCCGGGCTGATGGATTGGGCTCGTCACGGCAGTTCGTAGAATACGGACGTGGACGAGATGATCCCAGCCAAGCAGGTCGCGCAGCTGATCGCGCAGGAAGTCCTCCCGCTGCGCGAAGCGCTGGCGCAGATGCGCGAAGCGCTGGCGCAGGCCAAGCGGACCATCGCGATGCTGCAGACCAAGCTGTACGGGGTGCGGGCCGAGACCAGCCAGGTGGTGCTGTCGGCGGAGGGTCAGCAGCTGATCGATCCCACCTGGGGGATGTCGCAGGAGACGACCACGGCGCCGGCGCCGGCGGAACCCGAGACGGTGGTGCGCAAGCCCCGCGATCGTCGCGGCCTCGCGCAACGGCATCCGCACCTGCCGATCGAGGAGGCCAATGCGCCTCTGCCGCCCGAACTGGCGGAGCAGGTTGCGGCGGGATTGCTGATCATCCGCCGGAGCGGTCGGCATCACGACGAGCTGGTGGTGCCCGCGACCAAGCCGTTCGTGCGCCGCACGCACGAGATCGAAGTCTGTAAGGCGGGCTCCGCCCAGCCGCTGCTGCGCCTGCTGCCCGAGCAGATCGTGCCCGGTGGCGATCTGGCCAACTCGACGATCCATCGGTTCGTCGAGGGCAAATTCCTCGATGCGCTGCCGTTCCACCGGCAGCTCGCCCAATTGGAGCGTGCCGGTGTCGAACTGTCGAAGCAAACCCTGAACGACGCGGTCAACGCCTGGGGCGAACTGTTCGCTCCCCTGGCTGACGCCATCCTCGCCCAGGTGCTCACCAGCCGGGTCGTGCACGCGGATGCCTCCTGGCAGCGCCTGCAAGCCGAGGGCACCTGCGATCGCATTCACCTGTGGACCATCCTGGATGATGCGCAGGCCGCCTACCGCGTCACCGAGGATCAGCGCCATGCACGAGCCAAGGAGCTGATCCCGCCCGAGTTTTCCGGTCGGCTCGTCACCGACGCGTGGCCGGGCTGGTTCGCACTTGGCCTGGGCGAGCGCCTCGCGCTCTGCAATGCCCACGCCCGCCGACCTTTCGCTGATTGGCTCAAACGGAACCCACAGCATCCGGATGCCCAGCGCATCGTCGTCCTCTATCGCGATCTCGCCCGGCTCGAACACGAGGCCGCCAAGGGGCCACCACCTGAAATCCTCGACCGACGACGCACCATCCGCTCAGAAAGCTCCCGGTCGGTCATGGCGCAGATCAAGACCGAGGCCGAACGCATCGCTGCCCGCTATCCTGCTACCCACCAATTGGGCGACGGCGCTCACTACCTCATCGATTACTGGGACGGCCTGACCCGATTCCTCGACCATCCCGAGCTACCGACGGACAACAATTCCGCGGAGAACGCCCTGCGCATCAACGCTTTGATCCGCAAGAACAGCCTCTTCGTCGGCTCGCTCCCTGCCGCGCACCGGGACGCCATCGCGCTCACCGTGCTTCATTCGTGCCGCCTGCAAAAAATCGTCCCGGCTGAGTACCTCGCACGCGTCACTCCGACCTTGATCCTTCATCGCCAAGGTCGGAAGCAGGATCTCGCGGCCATCACCCCGGCTGCCTTCAAACTCGCTCAGCGGACTGCCGCTGCACATTGATCCCGCAAGGGGTGGGCGCCGGACGGATACGTCGCAGACCAGCTTGGTCGCCAGCCGTTTCCCGTCTTGCAGGAACATGCAGAAGTTTCGCGCCTGCTGGGTCGTCCATTCATCATCTGGGTGGTCCGTCGCCCCGGC
>CAISHQ010000179.1 GCA_903885195.1 uncultured Pseudomonadota bacterium
ATGGGAGAAGAAACCGAACACGCCGAGGCGATACGCGATGCTGACCACCACGGCGCCCTCGGCCGCAAGCCGATGCCCGTGATAGTTGGGTTCGAATGACCAGCCACTGCGATTGCTGCCACCGTGGACGAACACCATGACGGGCAGCGGTTTCGCGGGCCGCGCGGCCGGCGCCCAGACGTTGAGATAAAGACAATCCTCGCTGGTGTCGAGATCCTCAAAGACGCTGCGACTCGAGCCGAATCGCTCGGCCATGCCTCGATACCATTCGAGGATCCGCGGACTTTGCATGCAGGCCGGCGCAAACCGATCGGCGCGGCGCACCTCACCGCGTCCGCGGTAGTCGACTGGCGCTTGCCAGCGCAGCGGCCCGACGGGAGGCTCCGCGAACGGCACGCCGAGAAACGCGTTGATGCCTACGGTCGGAGATTGCTGCCCGACGAGGCGATCGCCTTCGACCTGCACCTCGACAGCCAGCGGCTTGCTTTGCGAGCCCGCCGCCAGAGACGATTCGGACAAAACGCATGGCGATAGCACGAAACACACCACGGCGACGCGCCACAAACCCGTCACGCCGAACGCCGGTCCACGGGACGCAGTTCGCGGCCTAACCCCGCCGCCTGTCCCGTTCGCTATCTCGCGTTTGCCCTGCATCGCGCCGTATAATGTGAGCCCCCGCGTCGACCACGCAAGCACCCCTTTCATCACCCATGCCGGCCAGCCTCATCGCCAGCACCTGGCCTCTATTGCTCGGCATGGGCGTACTCATGCTCGGCGCCGGCTTGCAGTCCACCCTGCTTGGCGTACGCGCGCAGACCGAAGGCTTCACCACCTCCGCCATCGGCTTCGTGATGTCCTGCTACTACGCAGGTTTCCTCGTCGGCACGGTGATCGCGCCCCGCCTGATCCGCGGAGTCGGCCACGTCCGCGTGTTCTCGGCCTTTGCCGCGGTGGCGGCTGCTTCGACTCTGTGTCAGGCCGTGTTCGTCATGCCTGGCGTCTGGGCAGCCATGCGTCTGGTCACGGGCGTGTGTTTTGCCGGCATCTACGTGGTGGCAGAGAGCTGGCTCAACGATCGCGCCACCCAGGAGACGCGATCGCGTCTGCTCGCGCTGTACATGGTGGTGCTGTACGGTGGCATGGGTGCCGCCCAGTTCCTGCTGCTCGTCGCCGATACGAGCTCAGACACGCCCTTCATGCTGGTCGCCGCGTTGATTTGTCTCGCGATCGTGCCGCTCGTGCTCTCCGCGCACTCGGCTCCCGTGGTCGACACCCCGCAAAGCGTGCGCTTCCGTGATCTTTACCGCCGTTCGCCCCTCGGTGTCTTCGCCGTGATCATGTCGGGCCTAATGGCTTCGATCGTCTTTTCCCTAGGACCTGTCTACGCGCAGCAGAGCGGCATGGACGCCGCCGAGATCGCCACCTTCATGGCGGGCAGCATCCTCGCGGGCGTCGTCACCCAATACCCGATCGGCATGCTGGCCGATCGTCTCGATCGTCGCTCTGTGATCGCGGGGGTTGCGCTGCTCGCCGCGGCGTTCGCGCTCTGGGTGGGTGCGTGGCCGGCCATGCCGGATCTGCTCGTGCTACCGGTGGCAGCGATCGTCAGTGGACTCGTGCTATCGGTGTATTCCCTCGGCGTCTCGCACGTCAACGATCGACTCGAAACCTCGGAAATGGTGGCGGCGAGCAGCGCGCTGCTGTTGCTCAACGGCGCTGCCGCAGTGCTGGGGCCGATTCTCGGTGGCGTACTGATGGATCAGAGCGGCGAGAATGCGTACTTCCTTACGCTCGGTGCTCTCGCAGTGGTGCTCGCGGTGTTCTGTCTGTGGCGGCGGTCGCGACGCGCGCCGGTGCCGCGTGAACAACGCGGCCCTTACATTAAGGCGCAACCTGAGACAACAGCCGTCACCGAAGAGTCACAGTGGCGTGATGCGGCTCACCCGCGCAGCGGGACCAAGCCCAGTACGGGATTGTCCAGCTGAGCTCTGGCACTTTACACTCGGCTCTCCCTCGTGAACGCGTCAGGAAACTGCTGATGTCCGACAATGCGCCAGCGCCGCGGCGATTTCGCTCAAGTGGTCGCTACTCCGCGCTGCGCCTGCTCCGCGAAGCCCTCACCGGCCATCGTGGCTGGAAGCCGGCATGGCGCAAGGCCGAACCCCGCAAGCAATACCAAGTAGTCATCATCGGCGGCGGTGGTCATGGTCTCGCTACGGCCTACTACCTCGCGAATCACTTTGGCATCACCGATGTGGCCGTGCTCGAAAAGGGGCCGATCGGTCTGGGCAACGTCGGACGCAACACCACCATCATCCGCTCGACGTATTACACGCCCGAGAACATCCGCTTCTACGATTTTTCTTTGAAGCTCTGGGAAGGCCTTGAGCAAGAACTCAACTTCAACGCGATGGTCAGTCAGCGCGGCGTGGTCTACACGTACCACACGGACGGTCAGCGCGACGTGATGACCGGCCGCGCCAACGACATGCGTTTGGCGGGAGCCGACTGCATCGAGCTCGATCGCGCTGCGATCAAATCGCTCATTCCGCCCATCTCGCTCGATAACCAGCGCTTCCCAGTGCTCGGTGCGTTCATGCAACCGCGCGGCGGCACGGTGCGGCACGACGCCGTCGCCTGGGGCTATGCCCGTGGCGCGTCCGAAGCGGGCGTCGACATCATCGAGCACTGCGAGGTCACGGGGTTGCGCCAGGCCTCAGGCCGCATCACGGGCGTCGAAACCACGCGCGGTTTCATCGGGGCGGATACGGTGTGCCTCGCTGTCGCGGGTCACTCCTCGCATCTGGCGTCCATGGCCGGAATTCGTCTGCCCATCGAGAGCCACGCGCTACAGGCCTTCGTCAGCGAGTCCATCAAGCCCTTCCTCGATGTCGTGCTGATGTTCGGGGCTGGCCACTTCTACATCAGTCAGTCGGACAAGGGTGGCATGGTGTTCGGTGGCAGCACCGATGCGCACAACACCTACGCGCAGCGTGGCACCCAATGGATCGCACAAGAGGTGGCATCCGAGGGCGTTGCATTACTGCCGGAGCTCGCCAACCTGCGCATCCTGCGGCAATGGGGCGGCATCATGGACATGACCATGGATGGCACCCCGATCATCGGGCCGCTGCCGCTCGAGGGGCTCGTCATGAATGGCGGCTGGTGCTACGGCGGCTTCAAGGCCATACCAGCCGGTGGCTACACCACGGCACATCTGATCGCGCGCGGCGAGGCGCATCCGCTGACGACCCACATGGACCTGGAGCGCTTCGCCGAAGGCCGTACGTTCGACGAACCGGGTCTCGGCCCGTTTCCTTGGATGCACTGACCATGCTGCGCATTCCCTGCCCCTACTGCGGCACACGCGACGAGGTCGAGTTTCGGTACAAGGGCGACGCCAGCGTGCGTCGTCCCGCTGCGGAGGCCGAGGTGGCCCGATTCGCCGCCTACGTGTACGAGCGCGATAACCCAAAAGGCTGGCATCTTGAGTGGTGGTTCCACAGCGCCGGGTGTCGGCGGATGTTGCAGGTCTGGCGACACACCGTGACCCACGAGATTCATGCCGTCGGCGCGGCTCAAGAGCAACTCAGCACGCCCGTAGGCGGTAAGCCGGCATGAGCGATTCACGACGCATCGCGGCCGGCGCGCTGACTGATCCGGCAACCGCCGTCGAGTTCGAATTCGACGGTCGTCAATGGGTGGGCTTGGAGGGCGATACGGTCGCCTCAGCCTTGCTTGCCAATGGAGTGCGACTCGTCGGCCGCAGCTTCAAGTACCACCGCCCGCGCGGGATTGTCAGCGCAGGTCCCGAAGAGCCCTGCGCATTGATCGATCTGCTGGGCTCGAAGGGCCGCGCACCCAACCGGCCCGCCACGACGGTGCCGATTACACCGGGGCTGCGCGCGGCGAGCCAAAACCGCTGGCCCTCGCTCGATTTCGACCTGCTGTCCGTCAACAGCCTGTTCGCCGCCGTCTTGCCCGCCGGCTTCTACTACAAGACTTTCATGAGCCCGGGCAAAGCCTGGGAGCGTCTCTACGAACCGGCGATCCGTCGCGCGGCCGGACTCGGCGTGCTCGGCACCGGACGCAGCGAAGTCGTGACCCACGGCGAACACACGGTGCACGATCACACCGACGTGCTGATCATCGGCAGTGGCGCAGCGGGTCTCGCTGCCGCACGCCGCTTGAGCAGCTCGGGCACCCGCGTGATGCTGCTCGAGCGCGATGTTGTCTTGGGCGGCGGCACGCTGCTCGATCCGCGCTGGCAAGCCTGGCGCAACGCAACGCTGGCCCATTTGGCGGGCGATGCGGCGTCGCAGTGTCTCACCCGCACCCAGATCATCGCTGCCTACGGTCACGGCGTGTTCGCTGCAGTGGAAACGCTGCCGCAAATGGGGGACAACGGACTGCCGCGCGAGCGACTGCGGATCATTCGGACACGGCGCGTGCTGCTCGCCACGGGTGCCAACGAACGCTGGATTGCCTGCGACAACAACGATCGTCCGGGCGTGATGCAGGCCGGTGCCGCGCTCGCCTACCTGCGCCGATACGGCGTTGCCGTAGGCAGCCGACCGGTACTGTTCGTCAATTCGGACTGGGCCTACGAAGCGGCCTTTGCCCTACATGAGGCGGGCGTCACGCCGCGAGCGATCGTCGATCCGCGCAGCGACTCCGCTGCCGCCACGCGTGCGCGTTCACTCGGCATCAACGTCCACGCGGACTCGGTCGTCTCGGCCGTTCGTGGTCGTCGCTCAGTCGAGGGCGTGCAACTGACGCGACTCAATGGCTCGACGGGTGCGGCCATCGGGGCGGACTGCCTGTTGCTCTCGGGGGGCTACCAGCCTGAATCCGCCCTAGCCACGCAGGCGGGCGGTTCTTTGCAATGGCGCGATGACCTCGCCGCATTCGTCGCCGCCCTGCCCGCCAGCACGGGCGTGGTGAGCGGCGCCACGGCCGGCGCCTTCGGTCTCGCCGCCGCCGCTCGCGATGGCATCGCCGGCGCCGAGCGCATCGCCGCAGAACTCGGCATCGCACTCGCGGGCGCCCGGGAGGGGCTCAGCGCCGATCTCGAGGACCCTGTCGTCACGCCGCTTCAGGCACTCTGGGAAGTACCCGGCCGTGGCAAAGCGTTCGTCGACCTGCAGCACGACGTCACCGTGGCCGACGTCCGCTTGGCGCATCGTGAGGGTTATACCCACATCGAGCACATGAAGCGCTACACCACGCACGGCATGGCCACCGATCAGGGGCGCATGGGCGGCGTACTGGGTGCCGCCATCCTGGCCGCCGCGCGGGGCCAATCACCCCAGGACGTCGGCCTGCCGACGCCCCGGCCTTACGTACACCCGACCTCCTTCGCCGCGATGGCGGGTGGAGAGGTTGGCGCTCACTTGCGCCCCATCCGGCATTTCCCTGCCCATGCCGCCCACGTGGCGTGTGGGGCGATTTTCGTACCCGCCGGGATGTGGCTGCGCCCCCTCGTCTACGCGACGCAACAAGGGTGGGAGCCGGTGCTGCGCGAGTCCCGCGCGGTGCGCACTGCGGCGGGCATCGGCGATGCTTCAAGTCTTGGCAAGATTGATGTGCAAGGCCCTGATTCAGCTCGGTTTCTTGACTACATTTACGCCAATCGTTTTTCCACGCTGCAGGTGGGCAAGGCGCGCTACGGCATCATGCTGCGCGAGGACGGATACCTGCTCGACGACGGCACGACCTCGAGACTCGGCGAGCGTCATTTCCTCCTCACCACCACCACGGCCAACCACACCCACGTTCTCGAGCACCTCGAGTTCCAGTTGCAGGTCAACCGCCCCGATC
The DNA here is from genome assembly GCA_903885195.1 of uncultured Pseudomonadota bacterium. Taxonomy (GTDB): domain Bacteria; phylum Pseudomonadota; class Gammaproteobacteria; order Steroidobacterales; family Steroidobacteraceae; genus UBA964. Next base: position 5,821 of record CAISHQ010000179.1, read on the forward strand.
TCGACGTCGTGCTGACCGATGTCACCGAGCAGTGGGCTCAGTTCTCGATTGCCGGACCGCGGGCCCGCGACGTGTTGCAGAAGGTGATGCCGGAAACCGATCTGTCGGGCGCCTCCGTACCCTTCATGGCCGCCCTGCCCGCGCGGATTGCCGGGGTGTCAGGCCGGCTGTTCAGGATCTCTTTTTCGGGTGAGCTGGCGTACGAAGTCGCCGTGCCCTCATCCAGCGCAAACGAAGTATGGACCGCCCTGCTCGATGCGGGCCGTCCCTTCGGAGCCCTGCCCTATGGCGTCGACGCACTCAATACCTTGCGTATCGAGAAGGGCCACGTCACCACCGCAGAACTCGACGGCAACGCGAGCGCCCACATGCTGGGCTTCGAGCGCATGCTGAAAGCCGACGGCGATTACGTCGGTCGCGTGCTGGCACAACGTCCCGCGCTGACCTCGCCCGAGCGAGCGCAACTGGTCGGCGTACGACCGACGTCACCGAGCGCTCGACTGCGCACCGGCTCGCAGCTGGTCGAACCCTCAGCACCGACCCGCACGCTGGGCGTGGTTACCTCCTGTACGCCCTCGGTGCTGGTCGAAGGCTGGGTCGGCCTCGCCCTCTTGGCCGGTGGCAGAAACCGTCAGGGAACGCGACTGCTGGCCGTATCGCCCGTGCACGGCGAGTCGGTCGAAGTCGAGATCACGACAGCCCACTGGTTCGATCCGGAGAACAGCCGTGTCCGCGCCTGAGAGAGTCCATTTCGGCATCGTCCAGGTCGCCGCCTGGCGAGGCGGCGACGCCGCGCTGGCCTCGCGCCTGAACACGCTCGGCTGGGAGCTGCCGGCCCTCGGGCGAGCGTGGTTCGGACCCCAACGTATCGCCTTGTGCGTACAGCCTCACCGCTGGCTGCTGCTCGATGAGTCGCGGCAGTCCGATGTCGCCGCACGCTGTAGCGAAGCCGTTGCCGAGACCGGCGCCGTCGTGGACCTCTCCGCGGCGCGCAGCGCCTGGCGACTGCACGGAGCACCGGCGCGCCAGAGCCTGGCGGCCGGATGCAGGCTAGATCTCGCGCCCGCCGCATTTCCAATCGGACAGGCTGCCGCCACGACGATCGCCCAAGTGCATGCAACGATCGTCGCGGAGCCCGAGAGCTGGTTGCTGCTCTGTTCCTCATCCGTCACCGAACATTTTGCAGCGTGGCTGCACCACGTCACCGACACCGCCAGGGGAAACGCATGATTCTGCTCACAGGCATCACGGGAAACATTGGTGGCGCGACCGCGCGGGCCTTGCTCGCACGCGGCGTTCGGTTTCGGGCGCTGGTCCGCGATACGCAAAAGGCAGCCGCCTGGGCCGAGCGCGGTGTGGAACTCGTGGTCGGCAACCTCGAGGATGCGGCCTCGATCACGCGGGCGCTCGCAGGCATAGATCGCGCGCTGCTCGTATTGCCGAACGGCGAGCCTCAGGAGCAACTCGAGCTCGCTTTCATCCGCACGGCCCGCGAAGCGGGCTTGCCTTGGCTGCTCAAACTCTCCTCGCCCGAGGCCGTGCGCGGCACGACGAGTCCGATCCCGCTCGCCCACCTCGCTGCAGAAGACGCCCTGAAAGCCTCCGGCATGAAATGGACGCTGCTCCGACCGAGCTTCTACATGCAGAACTTCCGCGGGTCGATCAAAGCCGCTCGCGAAACCGGCAAGTTGTCGATGCCGATGGGCCGGGGCACCGTGGCCCTCACCGACAATCAGGAAGCCGGCGAATTCATCGCCCACGTGCTCACCGATACCGACTCGGCACGCCATCAAGGTCAGTGCTATGACATCACCGGCCCCGATCCGGTGATGGACTTCGAAGGCATCGCGCGCGTCATCGGCGAAGTCATCGGCAAGCCTGTGTCCTACAACGACTGCGACCCGAAGGCCTTTCAGGAAGCGATCCGACCGTTCCATCGCAACCAGTGGCACTCGGATGCCGTGGCGCGCCTGTTCGCCGAGATTGCCAACGGCGCCACGCCGGGCCACCGAACCGACACCTTCCAGAGCATCATGGGGCGGCCGGGACGCTCATTCCGCGAGTACTTGCAGACCCTGGCTGCGTCCTAAGGCGGCACCGCGCCAGGTGGCGCGCGCCCGGCACTTCGACCGCCATATCGGGTGGCCGATAGGCTCGAGCATCGGCACACGCTCACCGCCCATCAACCGCGCTGCGGGCCGAGGTAGGCCCCACCCCGGGGTGCGGGTGAGGCCATGGTAATTTTTCGAACATTCCGGCTCGGAGGTGGGCAATGAATTTGTCGGTCGTGTTGTGGGCGATTCCGCAAGCCATGCGTACGATGGCAAAGCTGTATCCGTCCTACGCGGCGCGCCTGCGCGAACGCGATCTGATTGCCCAGTTCAGGCTGCGCGACGTTCCGGAAGGACGCTGGATCGAGTTGCGCGGCGGCAAGGTCAAAACGGGTGCGGGCCTGCACGCCAAGCCCGACCTCACGGTGCATTTCAAGAATCGCGAAATCGCCGAAAACTTCCTCACCCCGCCCTTCGACATGCTCGAGCGCATCGACGCGGCAAAGAACTTCAAGATTGGTATCGATGGGCCCGACGACCTCGCAGTCTGGTTCATGCAAACGCTCACCCGGCTAGAGACCGTCACCTGGAAGGCCGGCACCGACATGGGCGGTGGCGTGACGCGCTACACGAATGGCACCAACAGCGGTCCGATCTTCGTGTACGTGAAGGACGGCAAGATCATCCGCACGACTCCGATCGACTTCGACGACAACGATGCCGCGCCCTGGTCGATCACGGCGCGAGGTCAAACCTTCACGCCGAGCCGGCGTACCACCGTCGCCACACACGGCCTGTGCCTGAAGTCGATGGTCTACTCGAAGAATCGAATCCTGCAGCCGATGAAGCGCGTGGACTTCGATCCGGATGGCGAACGCAACATCCAGAACCGCGGCAAGTCCAAGTTCGTGCCGATTAGCTGGGATGAAGCCCTCGACATCGTCTCCAAAGAAATCAAGCGCGCCAAGGCCGTGGGTCCCGGCGCGATCTGCGTCGCCAACGGCTCTCACCACCAGTGGGGCAACCTCGGGCACTACATGAGTGCCTTCAATCGCTTCTGGAATCTGATCGGCGTCACGAAGCTCGTGCACACGCCGGACAGCTGGGAGGGCTGGTTCTGGGGCGCCATGCACCATTGGGGTAACAGCCTGCGCCTCGGTTGCCCGGAGTTCTACGGCACCGTCGAGGATTGCCTCAAGGAAGCCGAGATGATCGTCTTCTGGTCCAGCGACCCGGATGCCACCTATGGTTTCGACGGCACGGAACGCCGCGAGTGGGCCAAGCGTCTCGGCATCAAGATGGTGCACATCGACCCGTATCTCAACCACACTGCCGCGCACCTCGGTGGCAAGTGGATTTCGCCAAAGCCCGGCACCGACGCCGCACTCGCACAGGCCATCTGCCACGTCTGGCTGACCGAAGGACTCTACGACAAGACCTTCGTCGCCGAGCGCACCACAGGCTTCGACGAATGGCGCGCCTACATCCTGGGCGAGACCGACGGCGTCGCCAAGACGCCCGAGTGGCAGGCCCAGGAGACCGGTGTGCCCGCGCGCGACGTGCGCGCATTGGCTCGCGAATGGGGCACGAAGAAAACCTATCTCGGCGCCGGTGGCTGGGGCGTGGGTCTCGGCGGTGCAGGCCGCAGCCCGATGGGTGCGCAGTGGGCGCGCATGATGACGATCCTCGGTGCCATGCAGGGCTATGGCCGCCCGGGCTCGAACTTCGGCAACCTGCAGTTTGGTGCGCCGCTCGATTTCAACTTTTACTTCCCGGGCTACGGTGAAGGCAGTTTTTCGGGCGAATTGATGACGAGCGCCAACTCGGCCAACAATTACCAGCGCATGCCGCACATCGTCACCATGAGCTCGGTTCGACAGGCCATACCGCGCATGTGGTTCCCCGAAGCCATCACGCAGGGCAAGGCGATGGGGTATCTGACCGACGTCGCTTCGATCCAGGGGCAGTTCTTCCCGTTCGGCTACCCTTCGCCCGGTCACGTACGTGTAGAAATGCTCTACAAATACGGCAGCAGCTCAATCGGCACGCAAGTGGCCTCGAACCGCTGGATCAAGGCGTACCAGCACGAGAGCCTGAAGTTCGTCGTGAACCAGTCGGTCTGGTGGGAAGGCGAAACCGTGTTCGCCGACGTCATCCTGCCGGCCTGTACGGTATTCGAACGCTGGGACATCGGCGAGTGGTACAACGTTGGCGCAGGCTACGTGCATCACATGTACTCGATGAACAACCATCGAGTGATCGCATTGCAGCATAAGGCCATCGAGCCGCTCGGCGAGTCGAAGTCCGACTACGACATCTTCCTCGCGATCGCGGAGAAGCTCGATCTCGGCTCGGTGTACTCCGAAGGCGGCACGTCCGAGTACGACTGGTGCAAACGCGTATTCGATTCGTCGGATCTCTCCAAGCGCACCACCTGGCGCGAATTCCTCAAGAAAGGCTACTACGTCGTGCCGCCCGATCCGGAAGCGGCACGTGCGCCCACGGCGAACCGCTGGTTCTACGAGGGCCGTAAGAAAGACACGCCAGAGCCCTACCCGCTGCCCTCCGAATACGTTGCGGGACTCGGCAAAGGTCTGCAAACACCTTCGGGAAAATTCGAATTCGTCGCCACCACGCTCAAACGTATCGACGACCCGGACCGTCCGCCGCTCAACAAATACATGCCGGTGTACGAGGACAAAACGCGAGAACCGGAACTCGCCGAGTTCCCGCTGCAGTTGCTCTCGCCGCACTCACGCTATCCCTTCCATCTTATGGGTGACGACGAGGGCTGCAGCCTGCGCGACATCCGCGAGCATCGCGTGTTCAAGGACGGCCACTACTATCTCGTCGCGCGCATCAATCGACAGGACGCGGAGGCTCGTGGCGTCAAGGACGACGATCTCATCCGCCTGTGGAACAACCGAGGCTCGGTAGTGTGTGCGGCGCAATTGACCGATCGTCTGCGCCCGGGCGTCGTGTCGGCATCGACGGCTTCGGCCGAGTATCGACCCGCCGGTGAACCGGGCCGCTCCACGGATCTCGGTGGCTGCATCAACACGCTGAACCCCAGCAAGGCGATCGCTCGCAAGACCCATGGCATTCGGCCGAACACCACGCTGATCCAAATCGAGAAATGGACCGGCGTCGACACCTGGCAACCGGTCGCGGAGACGGCGTGATGGGCAAGAAATGGAACCTCATCGTCGATGTCGAGCGCTGCGACAACTGTCGCGGCTGTTTCATCGCCGTCAAGGACGAGCACGCGGGCAACGACTTTCCGGGCTATGCGGCCCCGCAACCTGCGCAAGGTCATAACTGGCTCGAAATTCGGCGCAAGGAGCGCGGCACGTATCCGCTCGTTGAGGCCAGTTTCCAGCCTGTCATGTGCAATCACTGTGACGATGCGCCCTGCATGAAGGCCGCTCGTGACGGTGCCGTACGCAAGCGGGACGATGGCATCGTGATCATCGATCCCGTCAAGGCGAAGGGTCAGAAACAGATCGTCGAGGCGTGCCCGTATGGCGCCGTCTGGTGGAACGAAGACCGCCAGCTGCCGCAGCACTGGATCTTCGATGCCCACCTGCTCGATGCAGGGTGGACCAAGACCCGTGCGGAGCAGGCCTGCCCGACCGGCGTGTTCCGCAGCGTCAAGGTCGAGGACGCCGAGATGCAGCGCATCGTGGCTGATGAGGCGCTGCAGGTAGACCGACCCGAACTCGGCACCCGGCCACGCGTGTACTACAAGAACCTGCACCGGATGACGGACTGCTTGGTCGGCGGCACCGTGGTGCATCACGTCGATGGCATTGAGGAGTGTGCCCCCGGGGCTGCGGTCGTGCTTCGTCAAAACGGCAAGGAACTCGGCCGCACCACCACCGACACCTTCGGCGAGTTCAAGTTCGATCGACTGCCTGCGGGCAGTGGCGGCTACGACATTGAGGTCACAGGGTTCAACGCACGCGCAGCGACGACGTTCGAGTTAGGCGAGGACAGTCGCTACCTCGGCGTGATTACGCTGACTTGAACTGACCTCTCGCCGTCAGACGCGGCACTCAGTCGCTAAGCGGCACTACCCGTCCGCCCTTCAGCACGAACTCGACGGTCTTGAGCGCCGTCACATCGGCGAGCGGGTTACCCGGCACCGCGATCAGATCCGCCGCCATTCCCGGACGCAGCGCGCCGACTTCTTTGGAAAGACCCAGCAGCTCGGCGGCATTGGTCGTCGCAGCGACAATAGCGGTCGCAGGCGTCATGCCATGCTTCACCATGAGTTCGAACTCGTCCGCGTTGCGACCATGCTTGGACACGCCCGCATCGGTGCCAAAGGCGATCTTCACACCTGCCGGCACGGCTTTCTCCAGTGCCTTACCGGTGACTTCGAGCCGCCACAGCACCTTCTCGAGCACCGCCGGCGGATACGCGTTTGGATCCTTGGCGAGTCGCTCGCGATAGCCATTGACCGTAGATAGCGTCGAGACGTAGTACGCCCCGCCCTGCTTGAACAGGCGCAGCGTCTCCTCATTCGGCATCGTGCCATGCTCAATGGAATCAGCCCCTGCAGCGAGCGCGACGTTGATGCCTTCGGTGCCATGCGCATGCACGGCCACCTTTTTGCCGTGCAGATGGGCGGTCTCGACAACTGCCTTGGCCTCGTCGGCGAACATCTGCTGACCGAGTCCCGCGCCAATGCGGCTGTTGACGCCGCCCGTGGTCGCGATCTTGATCACGTCAACGCCACGCCGAACTTGGCGCCGCACGGCCTCCCGGCAGCTATCGGCGCCATCACAAAGATTGTCTTGATTGACGGCCGACTGCAGCCCCTCGGCCAAACTGAGTGTGCCGTCCATGTGGCCGGAGGTGACGGAGATCGAGCGGCCCGCGTCGATGATGCGTGGACCCATGACCCAGCCTTTCTCCACGGCGTCGCGCAGCGCCAAGGTCGCGCCGCGACCATCGCCGAGATTGCGCACGGTCGTGAAGCCTGCTCGCAGCGTCTTCATGCCGTTCCACTGTGCTCGGAGCGCATCCAATGCCGGACTCGAGGTCACCGACTCGATCAACGCCGCATCACCGCCGGCATCGGAGTCGAGGTGCACGTGACTGTCGATCAGCCCCGGCAGCACGAAGCGGTTACCCAGATCGATAACACGCGCGCCGGCTGGACCACTTTGGCGACCATCGAGCACCGCACTGATGCGCCCGTTCTCGATGACGATGCTGGTCACGCCCCGCGGTGCCTTGCCCGGTTCCGTGAGTACGCGATCCGCCTGCACCACAACGACTCGGCTGGCTGCAGCGGCCGAGGACTGTGCACTCGCCGTCGGAGCAAGGACGCACAGCATTGCGACAAGGTTTGTGAAGACAACAGCGAAGCGGAGGCGGAACGTGGCGCTGAGCATTGACGATCTCCGAAAACCCGACCTGAACGGCGGAGCGCCAAGCATACGCAGTACACTACAGGCTGCAAGAGTCGAGGCGCCGCGGGTAGTGCGGCTGCCGCCACAGTCGAGGTGCCGTGCATGAAGTCGCGTCAAGGCCAACCACACCTGCTTACCACGATCATGCTTTGTGCCACGCTGAGTGCCTGTGGCGGCGGAGGCGGCGGAGGCTCTGCGACACCGACCCCTCCGGGTGCCCCGACGATCGGCGCGGTCACCGCGGGCAATGGCAGCATCGCGGTGTCCTTCACACCTCCGGCTTCAAGCGGCAGCTCGCCGATCATCGACTACGTCGCCACCTGCACGGCGAGTGGTAGCACCCGCTCGCAAACGGGCGCGACCAGCCCCATTACCGTGACGGGTCTCACCAACGGCACGACCTACAGCTGCTCGGTGACTGCCACCAATTCTTCGGGTGCCGGCAGCGCCTCGGCCAGCGTCAGCGCGACGCCGCTCGGCGTACCGGGCGCGCCCACGATCGGCGCAGCCACGGCGGGCAACGGCAGTGCATCGATCGCGTTCACGGCACCCTCCTCGAACGGCGGCGCAGCGATCACGGGCTACACCGCTTCCTGCACAGGCGGCGGCGCAACCCGCACGGCGAGCGGTGCAACGAGTCCGATCAGCGTAACGAGTCTCACCAACGGCACCGCCTACAACTGCTCGGTCACGGCAACGAATGCCGTCGGCACCAGCACCGCCTCAGGGCAGGTGCAGGTGACGCCGACCGCAGGTGGTACGGCCTACAACACCGACGGTGTGCTGTGCTCGTACACCGTCGCAGAGTTCAATAATTCGCCGTCGGTCAATGCAACGGCCAGTGCGCTTTGGAGTTGTAACCCAACGCGTACGGTCGTGGCGAATGCGATTCCCAATCATCCGGTCGGCACCTTTCCGAACGCGAACAACCCCAACACGATTCGCACGCAATCAATCTCGGCTACATTCCCGCTGCGACCCACCATCGCCAACGAAAATGGTACCAACATCATGGTGCCGGGACACGCGATCAACGGCGTGAAGTTCGAACCCGGCACAGGCGGCACCTGCGACAGCGCAAGTCCACCGAATTGCTCAGCGAATGGCGGTAA
>CAISHQ010000180.1 GCA_903885195.1 uncultured Pseudomonadota bacterium
CGAACCGCTGCGAGACCCGACCATCGCGCGAGGTCAGTCCCTCGCAGTGGGCCGTGCGTGTGGTGAAATTGAACCACGAGGCGCCGAGCAGACGACCATCGAGCGTCAAGCGCAGGAAGGCGTCCTTCGGTCGCCACTCGGCATCGACCGTGAGCACCACATCGCGCAGTAAGCGATCGTCGTCCATCTCGCACTGGGCACGCAGGGTTCGCTCGCCATCGGGCTGGACAGTCACGCTGAAGAACTCGCGGCCCATCTCACCGACGCCGTCGGTGAGATACAGCATCTTGCCCCGGTAATGGCGGTGCAGCGGTCCACTCACGACGGTTTACGCTCGCGCATGAAACGAATCATGCTGGGCTCGCTCTTGCGTACCTCGGTGGGCGGCTGCAAGAAATCCGGCAACCGCTCGCGCACGACGCCGAGAATCTGCGCCGGCACGTTCTCGGCGCGTAGCGCACTGCCCGTCATCGCGCTGTAGAGGCAATTCCCTGGGTGCGATCCCATCAGCATCCACGGCTGCCACGGCCGCACGTGTACCCAGTGGCCCGAATACTCCACGCTGTCGCGCCGCGGATCGACGAGATCGTCATAGCGGACGTTGTAACTCATGCAATCCGAGACCTGAATGCGCGGGCCACCGCTCTCGCGCTTCCAGATCGCAGGATCCAGCGGGTTGTTTGCCCAGAAGTGGGTGCGCTGCTCGAGCATGACCCGATCCCCTGCACGCTGCCAGGGCAACACGAAGGGTCGCTCGACGGGTGCCTCGTTCTGCACGCGATCATAGAAACGCTCTTCCTTGACCACGGGCAGTATCCAGCGATTCACGGCGGGGTTCGCGATGTGGAACGGCTCGACGATCTCGTTGCTGTAAGGATTGCGCCATCGATCGAGCACGGCACCCGTGGATAGATCGGTGAAGAAGCCGCACTCCTTTTGCAGCAGCTGATATCCACCCTGCTCCGGAACCGCACGCAGCCGCTGCGTGCTCATACCGATGATGCCGACGAGTTCGCGCACCGCTTGGCCCGGCACCACGCCCATCAGCACACCGCTATACCAACCATGCTTGTGACCGTCGGGGGCGAGGGTGGCCGACATCTTGGCCATCGCCTTCACATTGCCCTCCGCCGTGCGCAGATCGAGCGCTCCCGGCGCGCCGCCCAGGTCGCGCGCGACGGCGGCGTCGACCAGCATCGGCGCCTGCAGCACCGCGGCGAGACCCACGCCCTGCAAGAGACTGCGTCGATCAATCATGTGCGTTCACTCCCCTTGAGCAGATCCGGATGCTCGCTCTCGATACGCTCGCGCAAGCCAGCGGGCACGGCCGCTCGATCATCGAGGCGACACTTGATACCGACGAGGCGCATGTCCTGCACGCCGGGTCGTCCTGCGAGACCGAGCCAGTCCACGAAAGTATTGAGGGTCGTGTAGTTGAACTGGCAGTCCACCCACTCACCGGTGGGTCGCTGCAGGTTGCGCCGCAGCGTCGTGAAGGTCGCAAGCGAATTGGCGAATCGCGTGGGACGCGCTGGACGATCGGCCGTCGCTGCCGTGCCACCCATGCGAACGTACAGATCCTCGGTCAAGGCAACCGTGCCCGCGATCTCTGCGAGACGGGTAATTTCGCCGTGAAAATCGATACCCGGCGGCAGTTCACGTCCGGGCAAAACTCCGTTGCGCGAAAATCGCAGCGTCTGCGGCGATCGATAGTGTTTCGGCACAACGTCCTTGCCGATGAAGGGATTGAACAGGGTCGAGGCCACCTCGCCGGTCACCGGGTCGCAGTAATAGCCGGCCTCATCGAGCGTCCACAGATAACTGCCATCAGGCTGCGCGACGGCGACCGATCGACTCAAGCCCTCGATGCGCGCCAGCGGCCGTGCGACTTCGCCATCCGGCTTGACGACCAGAACGCCCGAGTACACCCAAAGCACGGGCCGTCCGTCCGCCGAAGTGCGCAGCCGCATGAAATCTGCAAAGACTTCGGCGGGTAGCGTCGCCTGTCCGGAGACACGCGGCCCATGGGCGACGCCGGCGGGCGCCACGTCGGTGCCTGCGGCTTCCATCTCGACGGCTTGAACCGTACCACCCGACACTGCGAGTAGCCCGAGGCCCGCCAAGGCCTCACGTCTCGACCATGCAGTCCCTTGGCTCATTTGACCCCCTGAGCAACAGGAGGACAGGGTAACTTCGCAAGGGACAACGCGCATCGGGTTGCGTTATGTTCAGGACTCATTTTGCTAGGGGGTTCACATGTCGGACATGGGTATTTCGCGTCGTTCAATGCTCGGCGCCTCCGTCGCCATCGGCGGCTCGATGGCTGCTTCAATGCTCTCGCCTGCCGTGGCGGCCACACCGGGTGGCGTGTCGGCGCTGCAACTCGAAGATCCCAAGGCCAGGGCGCGCTTGCTCGCCAAGCTGAAAGGCTCGATTGCCGAGGAAACGGTCTACACCTTCACCCGGCTGCATCTGTATCTCTGGCTCAACGACGGCAACTTGAAGCCCATGCTGACGATGCAGAATCTCGCGGCTGGCTCGTGGACGCCACTGCCCAACGGCAACTACAAGTGCATGGTGCGCGAGGTGGGCGCCTATACGGCCTTCGACACCGACGACTTGGTTGATCACTGGGTCAATCCCGTCACCGGCGAAAAACGAGAGATCTGGCAATTCGCCGGCGGTCCGCTGTCGGTTGAAATCGGTCCAGACGGTATCGTCACCGGACCCGAGGCGACCCTGAAGCCCAAGGACATGCGCATCGACGTGATCGCGGGGAAGGTGCTCGCGCCCAACCAATCATCGTTCTCCTTCCCAAACCCGTTCAAGGAAGACAAGTGGCCGAAGGAGGCCGGCGGCCCGATGTTCTACTGGGACTCGCATTACTTTTTTGCCGCCGACCTGCGTGATATCCAGGACCCCGGCAAGTCGAGCGCCCTCTCGACCGTGCAGTTCCAGAACCTGGTCAGTTTTCACCCCTGGCTCGGCATGGGCAAGACTCCGGGACGCACCTGGGGCAAGGGCCTCGGCACGAAACTGCGCAGCCTCGACGATCTGCCGCGCGGTGCGCGCCTCGCACTCGAGAAAAAGACTCCGGAAATCTTTGATCTCAAGTCCTGGACCAAGCCGAGAATCGACTTTGCCGAGTACATGACCAAGTACGGTCCAGGCGAAAAGATCATGGGTCGCTGAGTTCGAAGAACTCGAGCACCGCCCCCTCGGGTGAACTGACAGCCAGCCAGCGGACGCGGCCGTACGGCGGCAATTGCCGTACGGTCGCTGCATGCAACAGCGGCCAATTCGCCGCACGCAGCCGCTCCTCGATGAGGGACAAACGGCTGACCGGAAAACGCAGCGCAGTGATGCCAAGCGTTGGTACCGGGTCAACCGGCAAGGCACGGCCCTCGATACCATCGAAGCGCACCACCTCAATCTGCGTCGGGCCGGCCTTCACCGGGGCCAAGATCATGTACTCCAGAGTCACCTCGCCCGCGAGGTTGGCGGGCATGCCGAAATTGTTGACGACGCCGGGCGCACCCCGATAGCGCCCCTCTGCGAGCACTTCGAACTTCAGGATGTCGACGTAAAAGCGCCGTGCCGCAGCCGCATCGCGCACGATCTGCATCGCATTGAACGGTCGGCGTAAACCGCGAAGATCCGGCGCGTCGGGCAGTCGCGGCACGCGTCGCTCATAGATCGACACGTTCACGCCCTCGGGGCCGCGCAAGATCACGTTGGCCAACCGAACACCGGCGAAATCGAGTTCCACCGGGGCGTTCCAGGCGCCCCAGCCGAGCGCTTCGGCGGCGCGCCATCGGCCCTCGGCGTCGTTGGAGCGCGTCATCACGCTGAAATGTCCGCCGGTATCCCACGGCTGGGCCGAGGAGCGCACGGCCGCGGCGGACAAGGCGTCGGCCTGAATTAGCCGCAGCACGCCGGGCTGGCCTGATGAATCACCCACCCGCCACTCGCGCGCCGGAGCGAACCCGCCTGCGGCAGACGCCGTGACACCATCGGCTGTGGGCATGGGCTCGACTCGCCAGCCCGCGACCTGCTCGGCCAGTTGCAATACGGCTTGCGGGTGACGCACGGTGATGACCGCCTCCAGCCACCCGCGGTCGAGAGCTTCCGCATACCCATCGACCCGCGTGGGCTCGGCAGACAAGGCTGACGCGCAACACGCCAGCAGCAAAGCAATCATTGGGTTTTGACGCTTCATCAATCTGCCGAGTGTACGGTTTTTGCCGAACACTGGGTCAAGCGGGCATGATGCGGCCGGTGAACCTGCCCAATGCGCTGTCGATCTTTCGCTTCTTCGGCTCGCCGCTGCTATTCGCCTTCGACCCGCAGACCCAGCAGCCAGCGCTGCTGGCTTGGTTTGCGCTGCTCGGTCTCAGTGACTTCCTCGACGGCTGGCTGGCTCGACGTTGGCAGCAAACGAGCGAGCGTGGTGCCATGCTCGATGGCATCGCTGATCTCGTGTTCTACCCCTGTTCGGCGCTACTGCTGTACCAGCTATTCCCGGCCGTGGTACTGGCCAATCTGGTATTCATCGCCCTGGCAATTGGCATGCTGGCCGTGATGCTCGCCGTGTCGTGGTTCAAATGTAATCGCCTGATCTTGCTCCACACTCATCTGAATCGTACTGCCGCCGTCGGCGTGGTGATCGTGGTGTTCGCTTCGTTCACGATCGACACGAGTTGGTTGCTGCGCCTCACCGCCCTGCTTTACACACTGGGCTTCGTCGAGGGCATCGCAATATTCCTGCGCCACGGAGCGGTACCCGCGGATACGCGCAGCCTGTTCGGTGTCAGCGAAAATCCGCAGCCGAGTGCCGCTCGCGCACCTGCAGTTCTTCAGGCCCCCAGGTCCGATTGACGCGTTGTCCGCGCTGCACAGCGGGGCGCTCCCGCAGCTCACTCGCCCAGCGCACCACGTTGCTGTAGCTCGCTACCTCGAGAAACTCCGCCGCGTTGTACAGGTTGTTGAGCACGAGGCCGCCGTACCACGGGAAAATCGCCATGTCCGCGATGCTGTACTCCTCGCCCGCCACATAGCGACGTGTCGCCAGATTTTGGTCGAGCACGTCGAGCTGACGCTTGACCTCGAGAGCGAACCGATCGATCGGGTACTCCCACTTCTGCGGCGCGTAGGCATAGAAATGACCGAAGCCACCGCCCAGATAGGGCGTGCTGCCCATCTGCCAAAATAACCACGAGAAACACTCGGCGCGCGCAGCGGACTCGCGCGGCAGGAAACAGCCGAACTTCTCGGCCAGATACACGAGGATGGAGCCCGACTCGAAGACCCGTGTTGCGGGTGATGTGCTGACATCGAGCAGTGCCGGTATCTTCGAATTCGGGTTCACAGCGACGAAACCGCTGCCAAATTGATCACCCTCGCCGATGTTGATCAGCCAAGCATCGTACTCGGCGCCCGAAAATCCCGCGGCGAGCAACTCCTCGAGCATCACGGTGACCTTCACGCCGTTAGGAGTGGCGAGCGAATACAGTTGCAGCGGATTGTGGCCGCGCGGCAGGTCCTTGTCGTGGGTGGCGCCTGCCGTCGGTCGGTTGATGTTGGCGAACTTGCCGCCCGTGTTGCGGTTCCAGACCCAGACTTTGGGCGGCGTGTACTCGGTGCTCATGGATCACTCTCCTGACGGGGACCGCGTGCCTGAAGGCGGGCGCGTGATGTTAGCAAAGGGATGGTGAATAATCGGCCGATGTCAGACACCCTCGCGATACACCATCGGACCTGCCACCTGTGCGAAGCAATGTGCGGGGTCGAAATCCGCCATCGCGGCAGCGAGATCGTCTCGATACGCGGCGATGAGGCCGATCCCTTTAGCCGTGGACACATTTGCCCGAAGGCGCTCGCGCTCAAGGACGTGCATGAGGATCCGGACCGACTGCGTCGACCGGTGCGTCGCGAAGGTGATACCTGGCGCGAAATCTCGTGGGATGAGGCGCTCGATGAAACCGCCAAACGGCTGCTTGCCATTCAGCGGACGCACGGCTCGGAAGCGGTCGCCAGCTACTTTGGTAATCCGCAGGTGCACAGTTACAGCGGTCTGATGGGCGGCGCGCGTCTCTTGCGTGCGCTGCGCAGTCGCAATCGCTACTCGGCCACGTCAGTCGACCAGTTGCCACATCACCTCGTGTCCTGGTTGCTGTATGGCCACCAGCTGATGATCCCCATTCCCGATCTTGATCGGACGCAGTTCCTGCTCGTGCTCGGCGCGAACCCCGTGGTCTCGAACGGCAGCCTGATGACGGCACCGGATGTCGCGCAGCGCCTGAAAGCCTTGCGCGCACGGGGCGGCAGGCTGGTCGTCGTCGACCCGCGCCGCACGGAAACGGCAGCGCTCGCCGATACCCACTTGTTTGTCAGACCAGGTTCCGATGCGCTGCTGCTGCTCGCCTTGCTGCAGGTCGTCTTTGCCGAAGGGCTCGCGGCTCCGGGACGTCTGACGGACTCGCTTGTCGGCCTCGAGGCACTGCGCACGATCTGTGACGAGTGGACACCCGAACGCGTAGCCGGCCCTACTGGCATCGATGCAGCGCATATCCGCCAACTCGCTCGAGAGTTCGCCGCCTCGCCCGCAGCCGTTTGCTACGGTCGTATGGGTGTGTCGACGCAGGCCTTTGGCGCACTGTCGCAGTGGCTGATCCAGTTGCTCAACATCGTCACCGGCAACCTCGATCGCGAAGGCGGCGCCATGTTCACCTCGCCCGCGCTCGACACCCGCCGCAGCGGCGTCGGCTTCGGCACGCCCGGCTCCTTTGCCAAGCGCAAGACCCGTGTCCGAGGTTTACCGGAGTTCAGTGGCGAATACCCCGTGGCGGCACTGGCCGAGGAGATCCTGACGCCCGGCAAGGACCAGATCCGCGGTCTCGTGACGGCTGCGGGCAATCCGGTCTTGTCGACGCCGAACGGCAGTCAGTTGTCGGCGGCACTGCCACAGCTTGAGTTCATGGTGTCGATCGATTTCTACATCAACGAAACCACGCGGCATGCCCACCTCATCTTGCCGCCCACGTTCGCGCTGGA
>CAISHQ010000181.1 GCA_903885195.1 uncultured Pseudomonadota bacterium
AGGTGCAGGTGACGCCGACCGCAGGTGGTACGGCCTACAACACCGACGGTGTGCTGTGCTCGTACACCGTCGCAGAGTTCAATAATTCGCCGTCGGTCAATGCAACGGCCAGTGCGCTTTGGAGTTGCAACCCGACGCGTACGGTCGTGGCGAATGCGATTCCCAATCATCCGGTCGGCACCTTTCCGAACGCGAACAACCCCAACACGATTCGCACGCAATCTATTACGGCAAGCTTTCCATTGCGGCCTGCCATCGCCAATGAAAACGGTACCAACATCATGGTGCCGGGACACGCGATCAACGGCGTGAAGTTCGAACCCGGCACAGGCGGCACCTGCGACAGCGCAAGTCCACCGAATTGCTCAGCGAATGGCGGTAACGGCGCCTGGCGTATGGAGGCGCTTGCGCCTTCATCGTTCAACTTCGGCACTGACAACAACAACGCGCATGTGCAGCCGACCGGCGAGTACCACTACCACGGCATGCCGACAGGGCTGATCACCAAGCTCGGCAAGGGCGTGGCGATGACCTTGGTCGGCTGGTCTGCCGATGGGTTCCCGATCTACGCCCGATACGGGTATACCAACGCCAATGACGCGAGCTCCGCGGTCAAGGAGCTGAACTCAAGCTGGCGAATCAAAGCAAATCCGGACACCGGTCGCCCGGCGACGTCCTTGTATCCGATGGGATCGTTCCTGCAGGACTACGAATACGTGGCAGGACTCGGCGATCTCGATCGGTGCAACGGACGCACCGGCGTGACACCCGAGTTCCCCAACGGCATTTACTACTACCTGATTACGAGCACCTTCCCGTTCGTGCACCGCTGCCTGCGCGGTTCGACCTCGACGGGCGGTTGATCATGAGAGGCCTTGGGGGCGTCGTTTCGCGCTGCGCGACGCGACCGGCGCTGCCGCTGTTGCTGGCGCTGCTGATGGCACAGCCGCTCTCTGCTCATCTCATGGAACACCAGCACGGCACGCTCAACCTCGTCGAGCGGCGTGGCTATCTCGTGCTGTCGGTTCCGGTCAGCGCGCTCCGCGGCGTCGACGATAACCGCGATCGACGTATCGATGATCGTGAGCTGCAGCGCCATGGGGCCGTGATCGAACGCCAACTGCGCGCCGGGGTCCGGATCAGCGACGACTCGGTGCCCGTTCGCCTTGAGGGACTACTCGTCAACCTGTCGCCCGACGAACAGCATCGCCAAGGCCCGGCGACGCACCTCGTCATGCTTGCGGTTGCGATGTTCGAGGCCACCCCGCGCAAACCGCAGATCGACATCCGGTTATTTGGCCGTCTGCCCGCCGAGCGTAGCTATCGCTTCGCCGCGACACGCCGCAACACCGATGGTGCCCCGGAGCAGGAAACGCTGACCATCACTCCATCGACACGGCGCCACGAGTTGTTTTCTGCACGCCGCGCGGTTCAGCGGCTCGCGCCCGCCGGCGCACCCATCAACCGATTCAGTTCTATGAAATTCCCGTCGGCATCCCACACGGCACTGAACATGACCGGGATGCTCGATCCGTTCGCGCCCGGATAGTCGATTCGCCTCGGCGGTTCCGCCACAACGACGTTGGCAGCACTGCGGATTTTTTCCCAGCGCACATCCAGATCCTGCACGTTGAAGACCAGGATGAATTCTCCGGCGCGGGCCTTGCGATACTCGGGCGGCGGCACAGGCTCGGTCGTGTTCAAGCGCTGCATCAGGCCGAGCACACCCACGAAGTCGTCGTTCGCTCGCAGCAACACGAGACGTGTGACGCCACCAATGACCTGATCGTAGATCACCTTCATGCCAAGCGCATCGCGATACAGTGGCAGCGATTTGTCCATATCGCGTACCACCAGGGTGGCGCGACGCAGATCGACGGGAATGCGCTCGGACTCTGCGACCGGTGCTGCCAGCGTGGTCGGCACTAGGATTGTAGAGATCGATAGGACGAACGCCGCGATGAGCATGCGTATGCGGTGTGTCATGTGGATACCCTCTATTGCTTGTCAATCAGATGCTAAAACCGCCCAGCTTGGTCTCGAGATACTCCTCCAGGCCTTCACGAGCACCCTCGCGGCCGAGGCCGCTGTGCTTCATGCCACCGAATGGGGCCGCGGCGCTAGTCGGGTTGATGTCATTAATTCCGACGATGCCGAAGTGCAGTCCCTCGAACATGCGCATCGCCCGCGCGAAGTTTTGAGTGTAGACGTATGCGGCGAGCCCATAGTGAGTGTCGTTCGCCATCGCGAGCGCCTGCTGTTCGGTGTCGAACACAATCACCGGGGCCACCGGTCCAAACGTCTCCTCGCGATAAATGCGCATTTCCGGCGTGACGTCGGCGAGCAGCGTCGGCGCATAGAAAAAGCCCTGCTGCAGGGCTCCATCGGTCAGTCGTCGCCCGCCAGAGAGCAACGTTGCACCGAGAGCTACGGCGTCCTGCACTTGCGCATCGACCTTGTCGAGCGCCCGTTGACTGAAAAGCGGCCCCACGGTGCTTGCCTCGTCGAGGCCATCACCCGCACGCTGCGCCTCGACGCGCTTGCGCAGCGTATCGAGGAACGGCGCGGCAACGCTGCGCTGCACGAAGATCCGATTGGGGCTGATACAGGCCTGACCGGTGTTGAGAAACTTCACCGCCGCCGCACCCTTCGCGGCGTGTACCGGGTCTGCGTCGTCGAAGACGATGAACGGCGCGTGACCACCAAGCTCGAGAGAGACGCGTTTGAACTGCCCGGCAGCCGACTGGTAGAGCGCCCGGCCCACCTCGGTCGAGCCCGTGAAACTCAGTTTGCGAACCCGCGGATCGGTGCAGAACACCTCACCCACGGGCTGCGGGTCGCGCGCTGTGACGAGATTCGCCACACCCGCCGGGATTCCAGCCTCCTCAAGAATGCGGAACACCGCCATCGCGCAGAGCGGCGTACTCTCCGCGGGCTTGAGCACGATGGTACAACCCGCCGCGAGCGCAGGCGCCACCTTGCGGGTAATCATGGAGACCGGGTAGTTCCAGGGCGTGATGGCGCAAACGACACCCACCGGTTCGCGCCGAACGAGAAATCTTTGATCGGCGCGCGCTGAGGGTATGCTCTCCCCATAAACGCGCTTGGCCTCTTCGGCGAACCACAACAGAAAGTCGGCTGCGTAGCGCACCTCGGCGAGGGCCATCCTGAGTGGCTTGCCCTGTTCGGCGGTCATCAACCGCGCCAAGTCGTCGCGCTTCGCCAGCATGAGCTCGTACGCCCGGTACAGCTTCGCCGACCGCTCGTAGGCGGTGGCGGCAGCCCAGCCAGGAAACGCCGCCACGGCCGCATCGATCGCGCGTCGCGCATCGTCGGCGTCGCCGTCGGGCACTTGGCCCACTTCCTTGCCATTGGCGGGATTGAACACTGCAAATCGGTTCGCCGTCTGCAGCCACTGTCCGTTGATGTACATCGCGTGCAGCGTCCTGCGCTAGGGTACGAAGGCGCGCAGCGCCTCGAGCAGTTCGTCGGGCTTCTCCGCCATGATGGCGTGACCCGCCCCCTCGATCTGCACCACGCGCGCGTTCGGCAGGGCGCCGATCAGATCCTGGGCGGCGCGCGGTGGCGTCATGACGTCACGCTTGCCGAGCACGAGCAGCACGGGAGCGACGATACTGCGGCAAGCCTCGAGGCCGTTCGAGTAGTCGTTGCAGGCCGTGAAATCAGCGTGCATCACACCTGCCCTCTGGCGCTCCATGAGCCGACGATTCACGCCCGCCACCCAAAATCCAGGCCCAGGGTTGCCCGGATAATGCGCGAGCGCCGAGTGCGACCAGAGATTCACCATCTGTTGCGCCGTCGGCTCATCGTCGCGGGTCGCGTTGAGCAGTTCATCCGCTACTCGCATGGGAAACGCAGTGCCGACGAGTGCAAGCTTGGCGATGCGTTGCGGATGACGCGCTGCGCATTCGAGGGCAATCAGCGATCCCATGCTGTGTCCGACCAGCGTCGCCGTGGCGACACCTGCAGCATCGAGCACCGCGACCACCCAATCAGCCAGCGCCTCGATGCGGGCGAGCGGCGCCCCGGCCGAACGACCATGGCCCGGCAGATCCACAGCCAGCACCGCGCGTCCGTGGTGCGCGAGATAGCGACTCTGCAACGCCCAAACGCTGTGGTCATGCTCGGCGCCGTGAATGAACACCACCACGGGCAACGTCGGATTGAACGCCTTGCCTCCGGTGTAGGCCCACGCCGCGTGACCGTGGATGTCGAGTTGCATCGCCATACCTATCCGTCACTCACGGTTTCTGCGAGGCGCGCAAGGCCAGCGCCAGATCGTCGATCAGATCGGCGGAGTCTTCGAGTCCGATCGACAGACGAATCGTTCCGGGACCGATGCCCGCAGCGCGCAAAGCGGCATCATCGAGCCGAAAGTGCGTCGTGCTCGCCGGGTGAATGACAAGCGATTTCGCATCGCCGACGTTGGCCAAATGCGAGAAGAGTCGCAGCGTTTCGATGAACTTTCGGCCGGCGGCCCGGCCACCCTGGATCTCGAAGGTGAATACGGCGCCGCAGCCCTTGGGCAGCATCGTCTTTGCCAACTGGTGATCGGGATGCGTCGGCAACTCCGGATAATTCACTGATGCGACCGCCTTGTGCTCGCAGAGGAAGCCAACGATCGCACGGGTGTTGGCGATGTGGCGGTCCATGCGCAGCGACAGCGTCTCGATACCTTGCAACAACTGGAACGCAGTGAACGGCGCCATGCACGCACCGAAATCCCGAAGGCCCTCGCGACGCGCGCGGAGCAGAAAGGCGGCTACGGTCGACTCCTCCTGGAAATCCATGCCATGGAATCCCGCATACGGCTCCGTGAGCTCTGGAAACCGACCCGAGCGCTCCCAATCGAATGCGCCGCTGTCGACCAACAAGCCACCGATGGCGACCCCATGGCCACCGAGAAACTTGGTCGCCGAGTGACAGACGAGATCTGCACCGAAGTCGAAGGGGCGCAGCAGATACGGCGTCGTGAACGTGCCATCGACCAGCAGCGGCAACCCCGCGGCATGCGCAATCTCGGCGACGCCCGCGATGTCGAGCACATCGAGTCCCGGGTTACCCAAGGTTTCGGCGAAGAGCACTCGGGTATTGGGCCTGATCGCCTCGCGCCAGGCCGACAGATTGCGCGGATCAACGAAGGTCGTATCGATACCGAAACGCCGCAGCGTGTAATCGAGCAGGTTGTGCGACCCACCGTAGAGCGCGCGACTCGCGAGCACGTGCGAACCGGCGCCCGCGAGGGTCGCGATCGCCAGATGCAGTGCCGCCTGGCCACTGGCCGTGGCGATTGCACCCACGCCCCCATCGAGGGCCGCAATGCGTTCTTCGAGCACGGCCGTAGTCGGATTGGAGATGCGTGAATAGACATGCCCCGCGCGCTCCATGTTGAAGAGCGCCGCAGCGTGATCCGTATCGCGGAAGACGTACGCTGCGGTCTGGAAAATGGGCGTGGCCCGCGCACCGGTGGTGGGATCCGGCTGCTGTCCGGCGTGGAGGCTCAGTGTGTCGAAGCCTGGGCTGCGTGGCGGTGTCAACGGCAACTCCGATCAGTCTCTGCAACTCGGTCTGGGAAACTCCCGCGAGACAGGATACTCCGTGTCCGCCTCCGATGCTGCGTAGAAACCCCGTCGGCCACGTTCCTTCAAGCCGCGGCAATCAGTACCATCGCCGTTGAGCCCAGCAGTGTGGCTCATGCGCGCTTGCGGAGATATTCATGTTCGGCATCACCCCCTCGGCCCGATTGCGACCCTCACCGTTTTTCGAAGCCACCTTGGCCGAGGGCGTCACGGCCTTCACCACCTACAACCACATGCTCATGCCGACGGCATTCGGCGATCCCGAGACGGAATACTGGCGACTTCTCAAGGGTGTGAGCCAATGGGATGTCGCAGTCGAACGCCAAGTGCAGCTCAAAGGGCCGGACGCCGGCCGCCTTGCGCAGATTCTCGCCCCGCGCGACCTCAGCGGACAGCAGGTCGGTCAAGGTAAGTACGTGCCGCTCTGTAATCACGAGGGTGTGCTGATCAACGACCCCATCTGCCTGAAGCTGGCTGATGATTTGTACTGGCTGTCGATCGCAGACTCGAACATCTGGTTCTGGGCGGGATCGATCGCCGCCGAGCGCAAACTGCGCGTCGAGGTCAGTGAGCCGGACGTATCGCCAATGGCCCTGCAAGGCCCGAAGGCCGAGGACGTGGTGGCGAACGTCTGTGGCGATTGGGTCCGTAGCCTGAAGTACTTCTGGTTCAGAGAGGCAAGCATCGAGGGCATCCCGGTCGTCGTGCAGCGTTCGGGCTGGTCCAAACAGGGCGGCTTCGAGATTTACCTGCGCGATGGCACACAGGGCACTCGCCTGTGGACGATTTTCAAGGAGGCCGGGAGAGCCTATGACATCGGGCCCGGGGGCCCGAATTGGTGCGAGCGGGTGGAGTCGGGACTGGTCTCCTACGGCGGCGACACCGATACGACCACCAATCCTTTCGAAGTGCGCATGGGCAAGTACGTCAACCTCGATGTACCCGATGACACCATCGGCATCGCCGCCTTGCGCCGCATCGCAGCAGAAGGCCCTCGCCGACATACGCTCGGCATCGTGCTCGACGCGGGTGGTCCCGTCCGGCCTGGCTTCCTGTGGAACCCGCTCTACCGCGATGGCCGTAAGGTCGGTGATCTGACCAACTGCATCTTCTCTTACCGACTTCACAAGAACATCGGCTTCGCCCTGGTGTCGCGCGAGTGCAAGGTCGGTGATCGGCTCGAGGCTCGAATCGGTGGTTCGATGCAAGCCGGCACGCTGACCGAACTGCCATTCATCTAGAGACCGTCACCATGACTGCAATCGATTCCCCGCGAGTCCTCGTCACCGCCGGTGCCTCCGGCATCGGCCGAGTGGTCGCGCATGCCTTTGCGGCACAAGGAGCGCGCGTCTGGCTCACCGACGTCGACGAGCAGGCCCTCGCCGACTGCCCGGCGAACTGGCACCGCGAGCGCGTGGATGTCGCCGATCCCGTGGCCATGAAGGAGTTGTTCACGCGCATCGAACACGACTGGGGTGGCCTCGACACGCTCTGCGCGAATGCCGGGATCGCCGGCGCCACCGCATTGCTCGAAGATCAGGATTACACGGCGTTCCAGCAATGTCTCGCCGTAACACTGGGCGGTGCGGTACTCGCTGCCCAAGGTGCGTTGCCGATGATGAAACGCGCCCGGCGAGGCTGCATCATTTTCACCGGGTCAACTTCGGGGCAATTCGGTACGCCGCTGCGCGCGCCGTATGTCGCAGCGAAGTGGGCCGTGAACGGCCTCATGAAGACCATCGCCATGGAGGCGGGTCCGTTCGGCATCCGCGCCAATGTCATCGCGCCCGGTTGCGTGGAAGGCCCGCGCATCGAGCGCGTGATCGAGCGTGAGGCGGCGGCCAAAGGCACAACCGCTGCGCAGGTACGCGCCGCCTACGAGGCTGGCACTTCACTGCGTACTTTCGTGACCGCTGGCGATGTGGCTGCCATGGCCGTGTTCCTTGCCTCCCCTGCCGGCGAGCGGATTTCAGGGCAGGTGATCACGCTCGACGGGCACACGGAAAACCCGGACCCCAAGGTCTGATCAGGCGGGCGGCAGATTGCCGAAGTCTTCCACCATGAAACTGGCCTCGGCCTGAGCCACGACGCTGTCGTCATCGACCCGTGCAAGCGTGGCGTCAAGCACCACCAGTCGTCCGCGACGCTGCCTCAAGCGACAGACCGCCTCGACTTCAGTGCCGATTGGCAACGGCTGTCGATAGCGGATCTCGCACTTGGCGGTCACGCCGCGCGCACCCTGCAGGAACAGCCAGTTGCCCATCGCGTCATCGAGCACGCTGAATACGATGCCGCCGTGGGTTACCCGATCGAATCCCATGTGATGCTCGCCGGGGGTGAAGCGTCCGATGCAGCGGTCCGCCTCGAAGCGAAACGCGATCTGCAAACCGCGCGGATTCTGCGGTCCGCAGACGAAGCAGTGATCGGCATCGCTACGGGCGCGCTCCGTCATGCGCGTCTAGCCCGGACGGCGACTGCGTCGGCCACGCGAGGCGCTGGCCTGCGCCGCTGACTCCTTGGGTGGCGGCAAGGTGACGACCTTACCGAGTTCAGGGTTCGCGAAGCGCTTGTGCGGAATGGCCATGGCCTCGACGAAATGCGCCTGAAAGCGCGGCTCGATCGCCGTCTCGATCTTCTCGACGCGGCGCACCACATCCTCGATGATCGGACGCGAGCGTTCATCGAGCAGCGCGATGCGTGCGCCCGTGCCAGCGGCGTTGCCTGCTGCGGCCACCGCAGCGAGATCGCAGTCGGGAATCATACCGAGCACCATGGCGTACTTCGGATCGATGTGCGCACCGAAGGCACCGGCAAGTCGAATACGATCGACACGCTCGACGCCGAGCTCCTCCATCAGCAGGCGCACGCCCGCATAGAGTGCGGCCTTGGCCAGTTGGATCGCGCGCACGTCTGTCTGCGATACGGCGAGCGTCACGGCCCCCCGGTGCAAGACGTACGAGAAGGTGCGGTCAGTCGGCACGATTCGATCGCTGCGCTCCGCGAGCGCTCCATCGACGACGCCGTCCTGATTGATGACGCCGGAGAGGTACATCTCGGCGATCACCTCGATGATGCCCGAGCCGCACACGCCGGTGACACCCGTGGCGCGCGTCGCCTCGGCGAACCCCGGATCATCGGACCACAAATCGCAACCGATCACCTTGAAGCGCGGCTCGAGGGTCGCAGGATCGATGCGCACGCGCTCGATCGCCCCCGGTGCCGCACGCTGACCACAACTGATCTGTGCACCCTCGAACGCGGGCCCCGTTGGACTCGAGCAGGCCAGCAGGCGCTGTCGGTTGCCGAGGACGATTTCGGCATTCGTACCGACGTCGACCAGCAAGGTCACCGCCTCGCCGAGATCCGGACGCTCAGCGAGGATCATCCCCGCGGTGTCCGCGCCCACGTGTCCTGCGATGCAGGGCAGCACGTAAACACGCGCGCCGGGATGCACCTCGATGCCGAGTGACCCTGCGGTTTGCTCGACGGCCGAATCGATGGCAAGTGCGAACGGCGCGCCCCCGAGCTCCGTCGGATCGAGACCGAGCACGAGGTGGTGCATGATCGGATTGCCGACCAGTGTCAGCTCCAAAATATTTTCGGCGGTCGTGCCCGCCTCGTGCGCCACTTCCGCCGCGAGCGCGGAGAGCGCCTCACGCACGGCAGTCGTCATCTGTTCGGCGCCACCCGGATTCATCATCGCGTACGACACGCGGCTCATCAGGTCTTCGCCGAAGCGGATCTGCGGATTCATCATGCCCGCCGAGGCCAGCACTTCACCCGTGCCAAGATCGCAGAGGTGTGCGGCGATGGTCGTCGAACCGATGTCCACAGCCATACCGAGTGCACGCTCGTGGAAGCCCGGCCAGATGCCGACGATCTGTCGTCCACCGTGTACCGCGACGGTGACCTTCCATTGCCCAGCCCGCAGTGTCGTCTGCAACGCACGCAGGGTGGCCAGATCGATACCGAGATCCGTCAGCTGCCATTCCCGGGACAGCGCATCGCGCAGGCGGCGCAGATCGCCCGACGGGTCGTGCATGTCGGGCTCGCGCACTTCGACATAATGCAGGCGCAAGACGGGGTTGAGTTCGATCTCGCGGGCTTCAGCGGCCTTGCGCACCACCTGTCGATGCACCTGACTCGCAGGCGGCACGTCAACGACGACGTCGCGACAGACCTGTGCTTGGCAGGAAAGACGCTGCCCCGCTTTGAGCACCTTGCGGCGGCTGCTGCGCGCTTCAACCTCACCCGGCGCCGACACGCTATCTGCTCCGGAGCGAACGCCATGCTTGGCAAACTCGCCCTCGGCCACCACCACCTGACAACGCCCACAGAGCCCTCGCCCGCCGCAGACCGAGTCGATGTCGACGCCCAGCTCGCGGGCCGCCTGCAGCAGCGGCGTGCCCACGGCGAAGCGCCCGCGCTTGCCGGAGGGCAAAAAGACAACCAATGCGTCGGTCTCGCTCACGGCATTCACCCCATCAACCTGCGGTACCGCCACCGGTCGAACGACGCCGCAAGCCGCCCTCACGCCGACCGCGTGCGGCCGGGTTATCGCCCGCCGCTCCCGGCGGGGGCGGTTCGCGGAATTTGCGGATCCAGCGCGAGCAGTCGGGGTCATGACCCATCATTACGTCGGCGCCCATGCAGGCGCGAACGGTGTCGCCGTGCAGTGGATTGGTGATGGCCGAGGTCATGCCCGAGGCGATCGCCATGGTGAGGAACGCGGCGTTAATGCCATCGCGATTCGGCAAGCCGAAACTGACGTTGGACGCACCGCAGGTGGTGTTGACCTGCAACTCGTCGCGCAGCCGACGCACGAGGCGCATGACCTGCACGCCCGCCTGGTTGATCGCACCGATCGGCATCACGAGCGGATCGACGACCACGTCACTGCGCGGGATGCCGTAGTCGGCCGCGCGCTCGACGATTTTCTTCGCCACCGCGAAGCGCACGTCCGGGTCTTCCGAAATGCCGGTCTCATCGTTCGAGATCGCAACGACTGCCGCGCCGTATTTCTTGACGAGCGGCAGCACCTGTTCGAGCCGCTCCTCTTCACCCGTTACGGAATTCACCAGCGCCTTGCCCTTGTAGACAGCGAGACCGGCTTCGAGCGCCGCCACGATCGACGAGTCGATCGAGAGCGGAACGTCGGTGATCGACTGCACGATCTGCACGGCACGCGCGAGGATCGCGGGCTCATCGGCGAGCGGAATGCCGGCATTGACGTCGAGCATGTGAGCGCCCGCCTCCACCTGTGCGCGGGCATCGGACTCGACGCGACTGAAATCTCCCGCGGCCATTTCGGCGGCGAGAATCTTACGACCCGTCGGGTTGATGCGCTCGCCGATGATGACGAATGGACGATCGAAGCCGATGACGACTTCTTTGGTTGCGGAACTAATGACGGTATCGGTCATGATGCCACCTTGTCGGCTGTGAGCTCGGAGCTCTGTTGGGGAGTGTCTCGCGTCGGGTACCACGGTACGCGGCCCGCCAGCACGCCCGAACGATCGATCACTTCCGCGACCGTCTCCTCCTGGCGATAGGCCATGACGTGCACGCCGTGCACGCCGCGCAGCCCGTGGATCTCCTGAATCAGCTCGACGCAGATGTTGCGGCCTTCGCGCGCCTGATCCTGCGCACCGCGCAAGCGCGCGATCAGCGCATCGGGCACGTGGATGCCGGGCACGTTGGTCCGCATCCACTCGGCCGCCTTGGCCGAGCGCAGCGGACCCACGCCGATCAGCAGGAAGACGCGATCGATACCGCCGAGATCCTCGAGCTGCTGCAGGAACCGACGCAGCATCGGCACATCGTAGACATATTGCGTCTGGATGAACTGCGCACCGGCCTCGATTTTCTTCAGCAGCCTGCGCGCCCGCCAATCGAACGGCGGTGCGCAGGGATTCTCCGCCGCCCCGAGAAACACCCGCGGTGCGAAGCTGAGCTTGCGGCCGCTCTGGAAGCGTTGCTCGTCACGCAGCGTGCGTGCGAGACCGAGCAGCGACACGCTGTCGAGATCGAACACCGGCTTGGCCTGCGGATGATCGCCGGCCTGAACGCCATCTCCCGTGAGGCACAACACGTTGCAGACGCCCATCGCCGAGGCGCCGAGGATATCGCCCTGGATACCGATGCGATTCCGATCGCGGCAGGAGATCTGCATGATCGGCGCGTAGCCCACCCGCGTCAGCAGCGCACACACACCCATGCTCGACATGTGACAGTTCGCGCCGCTGCCGTCGGTGGCGTTGATGGCATCGACGTAGCCGTCAAAGATCCGCGCCCGCGCATAGACCTCCTCCGGATCAGCGGAGTCAGGCGGCGCAAGCTCGGCCGTGACGGCAAAGGCGCCGGCGCGCAGCACGCGCTCGAAGCGTCCGGGCGACACATGCCCCGGCAACATTGGCAGCGGTGCCCCCGGTGCCGGTTCGTCGCCAAACTTCATTTGGCTGCTCCGGCCACGCGCTCGCGCACCGCACGCAACCATGAAGACTTGCCCTGCAACCGACGATCGACCGCGAACTGCACTCGCTGCAGCGACTCCGTGCCACCCGGGATGCGCTGACTGCCCTCCCAGGCGAGAACCCAGACGCACTTCATCTCCGGCAACACTTCGCAATGGCCATTGGCACGCACGCCGCCGCAGGGGCCGTTACGCAATTGCTTCGGGCAGTTCATCGGACAGGACATGCCCGTCGAACTCAGCACGCACTGCCCGCACATCTTGCAATCGAACATCAAGCCCTTGACGCCACGTTCGACCGCGGCCATCGGGCGCTCTAACCGCTCGCCACCGCCGAGCACACGCCCTAAAGGGCGCAGCGCCACGAGCAGGTTCTCGAGAATGCGGTAAAGCAAATTGAGGCCGCGCGCGTGTCGCACCGACCACAAGCGCACGCGGTACATGATCAGACTCCGGCGTCGGGCGAGGCAGCCGGCGGCGGAGTCGTCGCAGCCAGACCCTTGGCGCGAATGAGTTTGTCGAGATCCTCATCGCTGTAGCGCGCCTCGATCGCCTGTGCGGCGGCTGCGGCCTCGGCCTGCAGATCCTCGCCACAGGGCGTCGGCGCGCTGCGCTGCCACTCAGCGATGTAGGCATCAGAGCCGCCCTTGCCGGCTCGCATCGCCGCTCGATCCACGGCCTCCTGAAACCTGGCCGAGAGCATGACTTTCGCCGTTTCGCGACCGCGTTTGACCACGACCTGCGAGGGGATGTCACGCCAAGAAATGATGATCAGACTCGCCATCAGTGACGCGCCTCCCTGGCGGTGAAACGTTGCAAACTGCGCTCGAGGCCACCGTACCCGGTGCGCTCGAAGTGATACTCGAGACCCAACCGCGCAGCGATCACCCGCGCGGCAGCGGCGTTGTCCGCGTCATCCCGCTGCCCCAAGTAGGTCAGCCGACGATAGTTACCAAAATATTGCGGCTGCAGCTCGGGATAGCGATCAAGCCCAAGACCGCGGAACACCAGCCGCTCAAAGTGCCGCACCAGAAAATCGGTGAGGAAGAAGGTTCCCGGCTCGCTTTCAGCGAGCTGGGCAAAGCGCTCAGACCCCGCGTAGAACTCGTAGCAGTGCACACCCTCGATGCGTTCGATGCCCGTCTCGCGCAGCACCGCATCGAGTGCTCCGGTGGTCCCGCAATCGGCGTAGGCCACGAAGATATCCTGGTAGCGATCGCGATGTGTCTCTATGGCGTCGCGCACCGCGGGCGCGATGCGCTCGGGCCGGTTGTGCAACTCCGGCGGCAGACAGTGCACGTCGAGCGCCAGCCAGCCGTGTACCTTGCGCAGCGCCGTGATCTCGTGCGCCAATGCGCCGCAGGCGATGACGAGCTGGCGGCCTGCGCTGGCCACAACGATCCGTCAGTGCGCGCGCGCCGCGGCACGCTTCGCGGCGAGCAGCGACTTGGCGGTCTCCACCGCGATGGCGGCATCGCGACAGTAGGCGTCTGCACCGATGACCCTGCCAAACTCCTCGTTGAGCGGCGCACCACCCACCAGCACGATGTACTTCTCGCGCAGGTTCTTCTGTTTAAGGGTATCGATGACCACCTTCATGTAGGGCATGGTCGTGGTCAGCAGCGCCGACATGCCGAGGATGTCGGGATTGTGCTTCTCGAGTGCCTCGAGGTACTTCTCGACCGGATTGTTGATGCCGAGGTCGATGACCTCGAAACCCGCACCTTCCAGCATCATCGACACGAGATTCTTGCCGATGTCGTGGATGTCGCCCTTGACCGTGCCGATGACGATCTTGCCGATCGGCTCGGCGCCCGTCTCAGCCAGAAGCGGCCGCAGGATCTCCATTCCGCCCTTCATGGCGTTGGCGGCGAGCAGCACTTCGGGGACGAACAGAATGCCGTCGCGGAAGTCGATACCCACGATGCGCATGCCTTCGACGAGCGCGTCGTTCAGCACCTTGTCGGGAGACCAGCCGCGCTCAAGAAAGATGCGCGTCGCCAGCTCCACTTCAGGCTTCATACCGTTGTAGAGATCGTCGTGTACCTGCTCGACCAACTCGTCATTGGCCAGTGATCGCAGGTCGAAATCGCCTTCCGCGGCTTCAGTCATTGCAGCCCTCTTGGCACCGGTTGTGCTGCGCGATGGTAAGCGGCAAACCGCAGCAAAACTAGCCGTTTAGCGACAGTAAGTTGCCTGCGAACGACATCGATTGACGCTTATCGACCGACCGGAACGACCGCCTCGGCGGCCCCCTGGCCACGTCGCTCGGCACTGGGCGGGCGACCGAATTGACGCCGATAGCATTTGGAAAAATGCGGTGGCGACTGAAAACCGCAGGAGGCTGTGACTTCCATGATCGGCATGGAGGTTTGCAGCAGCAGTTCACGCGCCCGCCGCAAGCGGATTTCCATGTAGTAGCGCTTGGGTACGCAGTTGAGGTAACGCTGGAACAGTCGCTCGATCTGCCGACGGGAGAGGCCTGTTTGCCGGGCGATGACATCGAGCGATAAAGGCTTCTCGATGTTCTCTTCCATCAGCTGCGCAACTTTGGTCAGCGCGCGGTGGGTAAAGCCGAGCTGCGCCCGCAGCGGCACGTACTGGCTGTCGTGATCGTCACGCACGCGCTCGAGCACGAATTGTTCCGACACCTGATGGGAAATCTGCCGCCCATGCTGACGCTCGATCAAATTCAGCATCAAATCGAGCGGGGCCGTTCCGCCCGAGCAGGTGTAGCGGTCGCGATCGATGGTGAACACCTGGTTACGGATCTCGACGAGCGGAAACTCTTCGCGCAGCGAGTGGACGTTTTCCCAGTGGATCGACGCCTTGTAGCGATTGAGCAAGCCTGCGCGGGCGAGTACGTAGCCACCCGTACACAGCGCACCGAGCGCCCCACCGGTCTCGGCCCGACGCCGCAGCGCCTTGGTTAGGGGTGTCGTGACGGCCTCGCGGACGTTGATACCACCGCACACGAACAGGACGTCGACCTTGCCGACATCGGCCAGAGCGACGGTCGGCGTCATCTGCAGGCCGCTGCTTGCGGCGACGGGCTCGCCGCGCAACGAAGCAATCTGCCATTCGTAAAGCGTGCGGTTGGCCACGCGGTTGGCCATGCGCAGCGGCTCGAGAGCATTCGCCAGCGCGATCAGCGAGTAGTTGGGCAAGGTGAGGAACGCATAGGTTCGCTTGCCTTGAAACACTGCGGTATCCACGTCTGAAAGAGTATGCGGCAGCCCAACCCAAGATGTCCAATTCCGGCATCCGGTCGTCGCATTTGGATCCGCCGCCGAGGCGTTCGCCGCTACACTCTGGGCGGATGAAAACACACGCCCGGGTCGTTGTTATTGGTGGTGGCGCAGTCGGTGTGAGCACACTGTACCACCTGTGTCACAAGGGCTGGTCGGACGTGGTGCTGCTGGAGCGATCCGAGCTGACTGCGGGCTCCACCTGGCATGCCGCGGGGCTGCTGCCGCTCTTCAACATGAGCTACACCGTCGGCCAGCTGCACAAATATTCGGTCGACCTGTACAAGCGTCTTCCTGCAGAGACCGGGCAGGACGTGAGCTTTCACGTCACAGGAAACCTGCGCCTCGCGACCTGCCGCGATCGAATGGATGAGTACCTGAAGTATTGCGGTACAGCCAACACGATCGGCGTGCCGTTCGAGGTCATCAGCCCGAGTGAGGTCAAGAAGTTGTGGCCGCTGATCGAGCTCGGCGGCACGGCTGACACGCCGCCGGTGATCGGCGCGCTCTATCACCCGGATGACGGGCACATCGCCCCGGCAGACCTCACCATGGCGCTGCGCAAGGGCGCGCGCGCGCGCGGCGCCGAGATCTATGAACACACCGAAGTGACTGCGGTGAGCCGCACGGCCTCGGGCGAGTGGCGACTGACGACGAACAAGGGCGACATCATCGCCGAGCACGTGGTCTGCGCGACCGGTAACTACGCACGCCAGACCGGGCGGATGTTCGGTTTGAACGTGCCCGCCATACCGGTCGAGCATCAATACATCGTGTACGAAGAGTCGGCGGAACTGCGCGCATACCGCGCTGCCGGTGGACGCGAGTTGGCCGTGCTGCGTGAATCCGACAAGTCGTATTACCTGCGCGAAGAGCGTATGGGCTGGATTCTCGGGCCCTACGAAGCCGGCGCACCGGCGCGTTTTGCCGACGGCGTCCCCGACTGGTTCGGCAAGAACCTGTTCGAAGGAGACCTCGACCGTCTGCTGCCGCACGTGGAAGCTGCGCAGCGCCGGGTTCCCGCACTCGAGCACTGCGGCATCAAAGATATCGTCAACGGGCCCATCTCCTACACGCCCGATGGCAGTCCGCTCATTGGACCCGCCTGGGGTGTGCGCAACTTGTGGCTCAACGAGGGCCACAGCTTCGGCATCACCGCGGCAGGCGGCTCCGGTTGGCAACTGGCCGAGTGGATCGTCGAGGGCGAACCGGGCATCGACATGCTCGCGGTCGACCCACGCCGCTATGGTCCGTACACCAGCAAACGCTTCGTCGTCACCAAGAACGAAGAGACCTATCGCAACGTCTTCACGGTGCACTACCCCGACGAAGAGCGCGCCGCTGCGCGGCCGCTCAAGACGAGCCCGATCTACGAGCGCCTGAAGAGCATGGGCGCTGTGTTCGGTCAACGCTACGGCTGGGAGCGCGCGAACTGGTTTGCCCCGAAGGGCGTCGAGCCGCGCGACGAGTGGAGTTTCCGCCGCACAAATTATTTCGAACACGTGGGCAACGAGTGCCGCCGACTGCGCAGCGCCGTGGGCGTCATCGACCTGACGCCGTTCACCAAGCACATCGTGCGCGGGCCAGGCGCCGAGGCCTGGCTCGATCGTCTCGTCGCCAACAAGGTTCCGACGAAAATCGGGCGCATGGCGCTGTGCCACGCACTCACGCGCCGCGGCGGGATTCGCAGCGAGTTCACCATCACCAAGCTCGCCGCCGATGAGTTCTACGTCGTCAGCGCGGGCGCCGCGGAACGCTACGACAGCGACTATCTGCAAAAGCACCTCCCCGCCGACGGTTCGGTGCAGATGAGCAACGTGACGATGCAGCGTGGCTGCTTCGTGGTTGCAGGCCCACGCTCGCGCGATGTGCTCGCAAAACTCGTCGATGCGCCGCTCGACAACGCCGCCTTCCCCTGGCTCACAGGGCAGGTGGTCGAAGTCGGCATGGCGACCGACGTGTATCTGCTGCGGGTCAACTTCGTCGGCTCGCTCGGCTGGGAACTGCACTTCCCGATCGAATACGCGCATCACCTGTTCGAAGCGCTGTTCGCTGCGGGTGCCGAGTACGGCATCGGCATGGCGGGCATGCGGGCCATGGAGTCGCTGCGCATGGAGAAGTCCTACCGCATGTGGGGCAGCGATCTGACCCGCGACTACACCCCCTATGAAGCCGGACTCGATCGCTTCGTGCGCCTCAACAAGGGCGACTTCATCGGCAAGTCGGCGCTCGAGGCGCAGCTGGCGGCCGGCGTGCCGCACCGCTTCGTAACTCTTGAAGTGCACGGCGTCACCGACGCGGACCCGCTCGGCAACGAACCGCTGTTCGATGCACACGGCAAGATGGTCGGTCGTGCCACCGCGGGCTATTACGGTCATGTGCTCGGTAAGAGCCTCGCAATCGGTTATGTGAAGCCCGAGCATGCGGCGATCGGTACCGTGCTCGAGATCGAGATTTTGGGCGAGCGCAAGCAGGCCACCGTGGTGGTCGAGTCGCCGTACGATCCCGCCAACAACGACCTGCGCGCCTGAGCACGGATCCAGCATGACGCGTCAGCGCTTCTCGGGGCTCTCCTTGCTGTGGAACAGCCTCGGTGGTCACCGCAATTGGCGCGCGCAGTGGCGGCG
Organism: uncultured Pseudomonadota bacterium; assembly: GCA_903885195.1. Classification (GTDB taxonomy): domain Bacteria; phylum Pseudomonadota; class Gammaproteobacteria; order Steroidobacterales; family Steroidobacteraceae; genus UBA964. Next base: position 17,948 of record CAISHQ010000181.1, read on the forward strand.
TGCTGCACCGCAGGCCGAGTACGATGCGGTCATTATCGGTGGCGGCGGTCATGGCCTCGGCACTGCGTACTACCTCGCCGCAGAGCACGGCTACACGCGCGTGGCGGTGCTCGAGAAAGGTTGGATCGGCGGCGGTAACACCGGTCGCAACACCACGATCATTCGCTCGAACTATCTGTTCGACGAGAGTGCTCGCCTCTACGACCATTCGGTCAAGATGTGGGGCGATCTGTCGCAGGTACTGAACTACAACGTGATGTTCTCGCCGCGCGGCGTGATGATGCTCGCGCACACCGTGCATGACGTGCAGGTCGCCAAGCGACACGTCCACGCCAACCGTTGCAACGGTGTTGATAACGAGTGGCTCTCGCCCGAGGAAGCCAAGGCCTTCTGTCCGCCGCTCAACATCGAGCCCGGGCTGCGGTACCCGGTGCTCGGCGCGGCGCTGCAGCGTCGCGGCGGCACCGCGCGCCACGATGCGGTGGCCTGGGGGTATGCACGCGCGGCCGATGCGCTCGGCGTCGACATCGTCGAGAACTGCGAAGTCACCGGTATTCGCCGTGACACGAGCGGCGCCGTCGAAGCGCTCGAAACTTCGCGCGGACTTATCCGCACGCGCAAAGTTGGCGTCGTCGCCGCGGGCAATACGAGCGTGGTGCTCGGCATGGCGGGCGTGCGCGTGCCGCTCGAGAGCTTCCCGCTGCAGGCGCTGGTATCCGAGCCCATCAAGCCCGTGTTCCCCTGCGTGGTGATGTCGAACGGCATTCATGCCTACATCAGCCAATCCGACAAGGGCGAGCTCGTCATCGGCGCGGGCACGGACGTCTACACCTCGTACACGCAGCGCGGCGCGCTGCACGTGAACATGCACACGCTCGAGGCGATCTGCGAACTCTTCCCGATGTTTCGTCGCATGCGCATGCTGCGTAACTGGGGCGGCATCGTCGATGTCACGCCGGATCGCTCGCCGATCATCGGCAAGACTCCGGTGCCGGGCCTCTACGTCAACTGCGGCTGGGGCACGGGTGGGTTCAAGGCCACGCCGGGCTCCGCGCACGTGTTCGCCTGGACGCTGGCCCACGATGAGCCGCATCCCATCAACGCGCCCTTCACGCTGGAACGTTTCCGCGAAGGTCACCTCATCGACGAAGCCGCGGCCGCCGCCGTCGCTCACTGACGCCTGCCATGCTGCTCATTCATTGCCCTCATTGCGGAACGCGCCCGGAACTGGAATTCAGTTACGGCGGCGAGGCACACATCGCTCGGCCCGCTGACCCGTCTCAAGTCAGTGATGACGACTGGGCGAGTTACCTCTACCTGCGCAGCAACACGAAGGGCGTACACGCCGAACGATGGCGACACGTTCGTGGCTGCGGGCGCTTCTTCAATGCGCTGCGTGATACGACAACCGACCGGATACTCGTCACCTACAAGGCGGGCGAGAAGCCACCAGGAGAGGCGCGATGAGTGCCTGGCGCCTACCCTCCGGCGGACACATCGATCGCAGCCGTCCGCTGCGCTTCACCTTCGATGGTCGGTCCTACACGGGATACGCGGGAGACACGTTGGCGTCAGCGTTGCTCGCCAACGGCGTCCACCTGCTTGGTCGCTCGTTCAAGTACCACCGCCCGCGCGGCATCATGACGGCAGGTCCGGAAGAGCCCTGTGCGCTCGTGACCGTGCGTCGTGATGAGGCGCGCTGCACGCCCAACCTGCGCGCCACGCAGGTCGAACTGCACGAGGGCCTTTGCGCTTACAGCCAGAATCGCTGGCCGAGCCTCGCCTTCGACGTCGGACAGATCGCGGAGTGGTTTTCGGCCTTGCTGCCCGCAGGCTTCTACTACAAGACGTTCATGTGGCCGCGCAGCGCCTGGCACAAGCTTTACGAGCCGCTGATTCGCCGCACGGCAGGCCTCGGCAAGGCGCCCAAACTCGCGGACCCCGACCGCTACGCGCAGCAATACGCCCACTGCGATGTGCTGATCGTCGGTGCCGGACCCGCGGGCCTTGCGGCGGCACAAGAGGCCGCCGCACGTGGCGCTCGAGTGATCCTCTGCGACGAGCGGGCGCACTCGGGTGGTTCGCTGCTGGCGGACGACAGGGCTCGCATCGACGGTCAAACGAGTGCGGAATGGGTTGATGGGACGATGGCGCAACTGCGCGCCAATCCGCGCGTGCGCGTACTGCAACGGACAACCGCCTTCGGTTATTTCCCGCACAACCTCATGGGTCTCAGCGAGCGGCTGACCGATCATCTGGCCGCACCGCCCCCAGGTCTTGCGCGCGAACGTCTGTGGCAGGTGCGTGCTCGCGAGGTCATTCTCGCCACCGGTGCCATCGAGCAGCCGCTGGTGTTTCCGGGCAACGATCGCCCGGGCATCATGCTCGGCGGCGCGGCATTACACTACCTCAAGCATCACGCTGTGCTGCCCGGTCGACGTGTGGTCGTCGCGACAGCCTGCGACAGCGCCTATCGGGTCGCGCGCGCCCTGCAAGCCGCGGGCGCGCAGATCGTGCAGTTCATCGATCTGCGACCACAGACGGATCGCCCTGCCCTGGCTGCGCTGCGCGAACTCGGCATTCGTTGTGACGGCGATCTGCGCATCGTCGGGACTCGTGGTAGCAACCGCGTCACCGGCGTCGACATCGCCCGGATCGATGCCACGGGTGCAGCCCGCGAGCAACGCTCGATCGACTGTGACCTCGTGCTGATGTCGGGCGGCTACGTGCCGAGCGTGCACCTGTTCTCCCAGTCGCGGGGTCGGCTGCGCTACGACGAAACCTTGCAAGTATTCGTACCCGGCGAGTCTGCGGAGCGCGAGCGCTCGGCGGGCGCGTGTCGCGGTATCGCGGGGCTCGCCGACGCCCTGCAGGATGGCGCCCGCGCCGGCGCCGCGGCGGCGAGCGCTGCACTCGGCACGGCGGATGCGTCCGCTGCAAACCCTGCGTTCACGGTTGATGCTGCCGCCCCGACCCCCGAGCCCCTCGATGTGCCGCGCGCGTCCGTCGCCATGCATGGCCCGAAGGCCTTCGTCGATTTCCAGCACGATGTCACGCTGCGCGATCTCGATCTGGCCGTACGCGAAGGGTTCCGCTCGATCGAACACATCAAGCGCTACACCACCACCGGCATGGCGACCGATCAGGGCAAGACATCCAACCTCAACGCGCTGCACCATGCGGCACGCGAGCTGGGCCAGGCCGTGCCCGCGGTAGGCCTGACGACGTTCCGCATGCCTTACACGCCCGTCACCTTCGCGAGCTTCGCGGGGCAAGCCCGTGGCGAGTTGTTCGACCCCGTGCGTCGAACACCCATGCACGATTGGGCCGTGCAACACGGCGCAGTGTTCGAAGACGTGGGCCTGTGGAAGCGTGCCCGCTATTTCCCTCGCGACAACGAAGACATGCATGCAGCCGTTGCCCGCGAGTGCCGTGCCGTACGCGAGCACTGCGGCATCTTCGATGCCTCCACGCTCGGCAAGATCGCCGTCGTCGGTCCCGATGCAGTGGAGTTCATGAACCGCATGTACGTCAACGAGTGGAGCAAGCTCGCCGTCGGTCGGAGCAAGTACGGCGTGCTGCTGCGTGACGACGGCTTCGTATACGACGATGGCGTGGTCGCGCGGGTGGCCGCAGATCGCTTTCACGTCACCACCACAACAGGCGGTGCAGCGCGGGTGCTCGCCATGATGGAGGACTACCGGCAAACCGAGTGGGCCGACCTCAAGGTGTGGCTCACCTCCACCACCGAGGAGTGGGCCGTAATCGCCCTGCAGGGTCCGCGGGCGCGCGACATCCTGGCGCCACTTGTCGATGGGCTGGATATATCGGCGGCGGCCTTGCCGCACATGGGTGTGGTCGAGGGCACACTGCAAGGCGTGCCCATGCTGCTGTTCCGCGTCAGCTTCACGGGTGAACTCGGCTTCGAGGTGAACGTGCCGGCGGCCGAGGGCGCCAAAGTCATCGCCGCACTCCACGCGGCGGGTGAGCGTTTCGGGCTCACACCCTACGGCACGGAAACCATGCACGTGCTACGCGCGGAGAAAGGTTTCATCATCATCGGCCAGGATACCGACGGCACCGTGACACCGGATGATGTCGGACTCGCTTGGGCGATCGGCAAGAGCAAGCGCGACTTCGTCGGCAAGCGAGCGCTCGCGCGCCCGTCGATGCAGCAGAGCGATCGCAAGCAACTGGTGGGTCTGCGGACCCGCGATCCGCACATCGTTCTCGAGGAAGGCGCACAGATCGTCGACACCCCGGGGCAACGCGCGCCGATGACGCTGATCGGGCACGTGACCTCCTCCTACGCCAGTGCCACGCTCGGGCATTCGATCGCCATGGCGGTGATCGCCGGGGGTCGAGCGCGCATGGGGCACACACTGTACGTGCCCATGCCGGGCGGTGAGATTCCGGTCGAGGTGTGCAGTCCCGTCTTCTACGATCCGCAGGGAGCGCGCCTCAATGTCTGAGTCGAACACCGCGCCGCGCACACCCGGCTGGTTGTCGGTCGCAAATCCCGCCAGCCGATTCGTCCTGCAAGGCGAGTTGCCGGCACTCGCCGCCGCGGCAAGCGCCTTGGGGTTCGAGTCTGACGTCGGCACGAACGAGGCGCGGGATAACGGTCAGTTCGCGCTGCTGTGGCTTGGACCCGACGAGCGTCTGATCCTCGCCTGGCAGGAGGGCGCGCGGCAGCTGGCCCCGCGCATCGCGAACGCTCTTGCCGGCCACGCGCACTCGCTCGTCGACGTGACCCACCGGCAGGTATCGCGTTGCGTGCGGGGCGAAGGCATCACGGAATTGCTCAACTGCGGTTGCCCGCAGGATCTCGATATCACGCAATTCGCCGTCGATCGCTGCAGCCGAACGCTCTACAACAAGGCGGAGATCGTGCTCTGGCGCCGTGGCCCGAACGAGTTCCACGTGGAGATCTGGCGGTCCTATGCCGATTATTTTGAGCGTTGGCTCATCGAAGCTGCGCAGGATCTGCCCGTCTCAACGCTGTGAAGCGTCCCAGCCCTCGGCGACGTGGTAGCCCACGCTCGCCGGCGGCAGCAAACCCCGACCCAGTATGTGATCGGCGGCTTTCTCGGCCAGCATGATCGTCGGTGCGTTCAGGTTACCCGTGGTCACCGACGGCATGATCGAGGAGTCGACGACACGCAGCCCCGCAAGGCCGCGCACGCGGGTCTGCGGATCGACCACCGCCATCGCGTCCTGTTCGTCACCCATGCGACACGTGCCGCAGGGATGGTAAGCACTCTCGACGTGTCGACGCACGAATGCATCGATCTCAGCATCGCTCTGCACGCCATCGCCCGGCTGGATTTCCCGTCCCCGATAACGATCGAAGGCCGGTTGGGCAAAGATTTCGCGCGTCAGACGAACGCAAGCCCGCATCTCGAGCAGATCGTCCGGTTCGCTTAGATAGTTGAACAGGATCCGCGGGGGCTCGGCAGGATCCGTCGAGCGCAGACGCACCCAGCCGCGGCTGCGCGAACGCATCGGGCCGACATGCGCCTGGAAGCCATGTTCGCTGGCCCCGCTCGAACCGTCATAGGCCACGGCCAGCGGCAGGAAGTGGTACTGGATATCGGGATAGCGTACGCCCGGACGACTGCGAATGAAGCCGCCGGTTTCGAAATGGTTGGTGGCTCCGAGACCCGATCGCGACAGCAGCCAGCGCGCACCGATCCAGGCCTTCGACCAGGGTCGGGTCGCCGAGTAGAGACTCACCGGTTCGCGGCAGGCATGCTGGAAGTAGAACTCCAGATGATCCTGCAGATTCTCGCCGACACCAGGCAGGTCGTGCACCACGTCGATGCCGAGCGCGGCAAGCTCTGCGGCGGGGCCCACACCTGAGAGCTTGAGCAGCTGCGGTGAATTGATGGGGCCCGCGCTCACGATCACCTCGCGCGCCGCGTGCACCGTGTGTCGGCGCGAACCCTGTCGGTACTGCACGCCGATCGCCCGCCCATTGGCCACGAGGATGCGTTCAGCCAGTGTGCCCGTGCGCACGGTGAGGTTGGTTCGGGAACGAATCGGATGCAGATAGGCGACTGCCGTGCTGCAACGTTGCCCGCCGCCCACCGTCATGTCGAAATGACCGAAACCCTCCTGCTGAAAGCCGTTGATGTCGTCGGTCAGCGGGTAGCCCGCCTCGCGTCCGGCCGCCAACCACGCCGCATGCAGCGGATTCTGCAGCGACCCGTAGCGGGTCTGCAGCGGCCCCGAATCGCCTCGGTAATCGTCACCGCCACTCGCCCGGGTTTCGGCCCGGCGAAAGTACGGCAAGACGTCGGCGTAACCCCAGCCGCGCGCGCCCTCCTGCTGCCATCGCTCGAAATCGAGCGGGTTGCCACGGATGTAGACCATCCCGTTGATCGACGAGGAGCCGCCCAGGACCTTGCCGCGCGGCGTATGCACACGCCGACCGTCGAGACCCGGCTCAGGTTCGGTGTGATAGAACCAGTTGTAGCGCCGACGGTTCATCGGAATCGCGAGGGCCGAGGGCATGCGGATGAACACCGAGCGATCGGAACCGCCGTACTCGAGCAACAGCACGCGTTGCGTGCCGTCCGCGGTCAGCCGGTTCGCCAGCACGCAACCCGCCGAGCCCGCACCGACGATGATGTAGTCGAATTCCTCGTTGCGCATGCTGCCGTCTCAGTAAGGCGAGTCGATGTTGCCTTTAGCCACGTACACGCTCTTCAACTGCGTGTAGTACTCCATCGTGATACGACCGTTCTCGCGGCCGATCCCGGAGTGCTTGTAGCCTCCGAAGGGCAGCTCCATCGGACAGATGTTGTAGTGGTTGATCCAGCAACTGCCGGCCTGCAACTTCTCGATCACCCGATGCGCGCGATTCAAATCCTGCGTGAACACACCGGCAGACAGACCGAACTGCGTGGCGTTGGCTCGCCGAATCGCTTCCTCTTCATCGTCGAACTCGAGCACCATCATCACTGGCCCGAAGATTTCCTCACGCACGATACTCATGTCGTCGTGACATTGATCGAACACGGTCGGCGTCACGTAAAAGCCACGCTCGAGCGCACCTTCTGTGACCCGCTTGCCGCCGATGAGCAACCGTGCGCCCTCGGCCTGCCCGCGCTCGATGTACGACATGACCTTGCGCAGATGCTCCTCCGAAATCAACGACCCGACTTGCGTCGCGGGATCGGCCGGATCACCGATCTTCATCACCGCGACCCGTGCCAGCAAGCGGCGCAGGAACTCGTCCTTGATGGAGCGATGTACGAAGACGCGCGTGGCGTTCGAGCACACCTCGCCTGCCGAGTAGAAGTTGCCAAGCAGCGCGCCCGAGACGGCTTGATCGATTTGCGCGTCAGAAAAAATAAGCAACGGCGACTTGCCGCCAAGTTCGAGCGTCAGATGTTTCAACGTGGACGCGGCATCAGCCATCACCGCCTTGCCGGTTTCCACTGCACCCGTCAGTGACACCTTGGCGATGCCCGGATGCTGCACCAGCAGTCGGCCCGTGTCGGTGCCGCCCTGCACGACCTGGAATACGCCATCCGGCACGCCGGCTGCACGCATGATGGCCGGCAATTCCGCCGCGCTGAGCGGGGTGAGTTCAGCGGGCTTGAAGATCATGGCGTTGCCGAATGCGAGGGCAGGCGCGGACTTCCAGCACGCCGACTGCATCGGGTAGTTCCAGGCACCGATCCCGGCCACCACACCGAGCGCCTCGCGTCGGGTGTAACCGAATGCAGCCGGACCGAGATCGATGTGCTCGCCCGACGCGCCCGTCGCCATGGCGGCGAAGTATTCGAAGCACTCGACGCCGGAGACGATGTCGACGACGCGAGTCTCCTGAATCGGCTTGCCGGTATCGCGCATCTCGATCAGCGCAAGCTCGTCGTTGCGCTGACGCAGGATGTCGGAGACGCGACGCAAGACGCGCGCCCGCTCGGTGCCGGTGAGCGCAGCCCAGGCGGGCTGTGCCGCCCGCGCGCGGGCCACCGCCTCGTCGATTTGCATGGGCCCCGCCACCGGTACCCAGGCGAGCACCTCACCGGTGGCCGGGTTGTAGCTCGGCATACGCTCGGGTTCGCCGGCGCCATCGGCAGATACGACCCGCGAGGCTGGGACACGGGAGGGCGGCAGCCGCTCACCGAGCGACGCCGTGACGTGCCGCAGCACGCGATCACACAGCACCGTGCTCTCGCTCGAGGCGGCCCCCGCCAGTGCCGCCTGCAGCCACGTGCCCTCAAGTAGGGCCGCGATGCTGGCGGCGCGCTCGACGAGTTCTTCGGCCGGAACGAGCGGCCGCAACGCCGCGCGCAGGCTCGAGAGCATGCGGCGCTGGTAGACACGCTGAATGCGCGCGAGCGGTGCCGACTGGTGCACGAGACTCCAGAATGCGAGCCAGGCACGGCTGTCGCTGGCACGCAGACCCTCGGGAGACAAACAGGCCTCGACGCAGGCCTTGAGCCGATCGCTCGTTTCCCCAGCCGCGGTCAGACGCCAGCGCAACTGTTCACGGTGCTTGGCCAGCAAGACGCGAAATGCGGCCTCCAGCAAACCTTCCTTGTCGGTGAAATAGTGCGCGACAAGTCCGGCGGAGACGCCGGCTTGACTGGCGATGTGGGCCAGGGTCGTGCCCTGCGCGCCGACTTCTGCCAGACTCGCGAGCGTGACTTCGATCAGTTGCAGACGGCGGTTGGCATCGGCCGAGCGGCCATTGGGGGCACCACCAGCAGGGATTGTCGTGTCGTTCAATGTGTTCTCCCAGTTATTCGATCGGACGTCCTGCTCAACCTCGAAATAGCATGAACAGTCCTAAAATAAATTAACACGAACATAACGTTACAGACTTATTTGGGGGTTCGATGACAGGTCTTGAACGTTCGTTCAAACGCCTTTTCTCCGGCGCGCATACTGCCCCGGCACGCCGCCTTGGGTCAAGCCTCGCTGCCCTACTCGCGGCGATGCTGGTGAGTCTCGTGGCACCCCTCGGCCTCGCCCAAACAAGCCAGGGTCATGCCAGTCAGAGCCCGGCCAGTCAGAGCCAGGCCAGCCAGGCCCTGGCGAGCGAGCCCGCCGCCTGCCGCAACGTCCGCTTCGCCGACATCGGCTGGACCGACGTGACGGCCACGACCGGCTTTGCCAGCCATCTGCTGCGACAGCAGGGCTACACGCCGCAAGTCACGGTGCTGTCCGTGCCGGTGACCTTCGCCGCCCTGCGCAATCGGGACATCGATGTCTTCCTCGGCAACTGGATGCCCTCCATGCAAGCCGATCGTCAGCCCTACCTCGACGATGGCTCCGTGCAGATCGTCGGCGCCAACATGCCCGACGCGCGATACACACTCGCGGTACCGGCGTACCTGCACGAGCAGGGGCTGCGCGACTTCGCCGATATCGCCCGATTTGCGGGGCCACTGAAAAGCAAAATCCACGGCATCGAGCCCGGCAACGACGGCAATCGCCTGATCCTCGATCTCATCAAGGGCAATCGCTTCGGGCTTGGCGGATTCACCCTCGTCGAGTCGAGCGAGCAGGGCATGCTCGCCCAGGTCGAGCGCAGCGTAGCCGCGCGCGAGTCGATCGTGTTTCTCGGTTGGCAGCCCCACCCGATGAACTCGCGCGTCGACATGCGCTACCTCACCGGTGGCGACGACAGCTTCGGGCCGAATTTCGGCGGTGCAACGATCTACACGCTGGTGCGATCCGGGTACCTCGAAGAGTGCCCGAACGTCGGTCGACTGCTGCGCAACCTGACGTTCACGGCCGCGATGGAAAACGAGCTGATGGACGGCATCCTCAATCGCAAGCTCGACCCTGAGGTGGCCGCGGCCGAGTGGCTGCGCGCCAATCCGCAGGCATTGCCTCGATTCCTCGAAGGCGTACAACGCTTCGGCGGCGCCTCGGCCGCAATGACGGAGACAACCACCGCCGCAGCCTCTGACGCTCAATCAACGAGCTTCGAGGGGCGGATTGCCGCGCACAAGATCCCGTTCGGCCAGAGCATCGCCGAGGCCATCGGCTACGCCCAAGCGAACGGCAAGCCGTTCTTCGATGCCATATCGATGGCAGTGGGCGGTGCGGTGGACGCCGTGCACGCCGTGCTGCGCGCCCTGCCCTCCTGGTTGATCGTGCTGGCCGCCGCGGCACTGGCCTGGTGGCTGCAGCGCTCCTGGCCACTCGTGGCTTTCGTCACGCTGGCGCTGCTGTTCATCATGAACCAGGGCTATTGGGCCGCAACCATCGAAACCGTGGCTCTCGTGGCCGTAGCGACCCTCGCTGCGACCGCCATCGGCGTGCCGCTCGGCATCGCAGCCGCTCACCGACCGCGCCTGTACGCAGCCCTGCGACCCGTGCTCGATTTGATGCAGACACTACCCACGTTCGTCTACTTGATTCCGACGCTGGTGCTGTTCGGTCTCGGCGTGGTGCCCGGTCTCATTTCCACGGTCATCTTCGCCTTGCCCGCACCGGTGCGTCTGACGCATCTTGGGATCAGCAGTGTGCCGCGCGCTCTGCTCGAGGCCGGTGACGCCTTTGGTGCCACGCCATGGCAGCGCTTGCGCACCATCGAGCTGCCGGCCGCGCGAGCCTCGATCCTCGCCGGGATCACCCAATGCATCATGCTGAGCCTGTCCATGGTGGTGATCGCCGCGCTCGTTGGCGCGGGCGGACTTGGCGTGCCGGTCGTGCGCGCGCTCAACAGCGTGCAGGTCGACGTGGGCTTCGAGGCAGGTCTCGCCATCGTGCTGCTCGCCATCATCCTCGATCGATTGAGTCGCCCCCGTGATGGGAGGATATCCTCGTGACTGCCGCACTCGAGTTTCGCGATGTTGACGTGATCTATCCGCGCCGCAGCGGACGTGCCGCAGCGGTAGCCATCCAGCAGGCCTTGCAGCGTCTGGACGCGGGCGATGACCCGGCCGTGGTCGCTGCCGAGGACGCGGTCACGATCGCGGTCCGGGGTGCGACCTTGCGCCTTGCGGAGGGCGAAATCTGCGTGCTGATGGGCTTGTCCGGCTCAGGCAAGTCGACGCTGCTGCGCGCGGCGAATGGGCTCGCACCGGTCACGCGTGGCAGCGTGCTGCTCGGCGCCGGCGGGCCGGTCCTCGATGTGGCGCGCTGCGATGCGGGCAGCCTCGCCTCAGCGCGACGGCAGCGGGTCAGCATGGTGTTTCAGCATGCCGCCCTGCTGCCTTGGAGAACGGTGGAGGAGAACGTCGGCCTCGGACTCGAATTGCGCGGTGAACCCGTCGCCGAGCGCGAGCGCATCATCGCCGAGAAGCTGCAATGGGTGGGTTTGGCCGATTGGGCCAAAAGATCTGTCGGCGAATTGTCGGGTGGCATGCAGCAGCGCGTCGGACTCGCTCGGGCGTTCGCCACTGAGGCGCCACTATTGTTGATGGACGAGCCGTTCTCCGCGCTCGACCCGCTGATCCGCAGTCGCCTGCAGGAGGAGCTGCGCCTGCTGCAGCAACGCATGCGCAAGACCCTGCTGTTTGTCAGTCACGATCTCGACGAGGCGCTGCGCCTCGGCGATCGAATCGCCATCATGGACGGTGGGCAAATCGTGCAAACCGGTACACCACAGGACATCGTGCTGCGACCCGCGACGGCACGCGTGGCGGAATTCGTGCAGCACATGAACCCGTTGACCGCACTCACCGCAGCCATGGTGATGCGGCCGCTCGCCGAGCTGCCGCAGGCGGACGGACTCCGTCTCCTGGATGAGGCCGGCACCTACAGGCTGAAGCTCGACGCAGCGACATCGACGCCGACCGTGACCCGCGAGGGGCTCACCATTCAGCTCGAGCAGGCGCCGACCACGATGTCGTTACGCGAACTGGTGCGCCTGCGACAGTCGTCCGCTCATCCGCTACTCGTCACCGAGGCGGGACAGGTGGTCGGGGTTTGCGATGGCACCGACATCCTGCGCGCACTCGGCCAAGCCGGCGCACGCTGAGCGTCTCGTCGCGCTGACGTCCGGCGCCTCGCGTGGCTCAGCGTTCGACGGGCTCGAGCGCCGCCACGGCCGCCCGGGCAAGCGGATGCAACCCCTCGGCCTCGCCGCTCGCCACGGCCGCGAGCAGTTGCGCACGCATCCGTGGCTCCCAGAATTTCTGCAGATGGTCGGCCACGCTGAGCGGCGCTTTTTCTGCACCCTCGTGGGCAAAGAAGGTGGCGATCTGATTGGCCATGCGAACGAGCTTTTCCGATTTCATTTGCCTACCCTCTGCGGTGCACTGAACACCTCAAAACCATCGTCGCGCGCCACGGCGATCAAGGTAAGGCCTGCGGCCTCCGCCGAACGCACCGCCAACGCAGTCGGTGCCGATACCGCCACGAGAATCGCAGCGCCCATCATCGCCGCCTTCTGCACCATCTCGACCGACACACGACTGGAAATCACCACCACGCCGCTCGAGGCCGACTCGCCCGAACGCGC
>CAISHQ010000182.1 GCA_903885195.1 uncultured Pseudomonadota bacterium
CAGCGTCGGCGCGTGCTCGGCCGCTACCGAGAATATCTCGCGACGACCGTGCAGAGTGTCGAGCCACGCTGTTCGTGCTCCGCCTTCGGCGAGGCGTTGTGCGCACTCGGTCTCGAGCGCCGATGCGGTTTGGCCCTTCGACGGCGCACTTCCGATCGATGCAGTCGTGCAGAGTGTGAACTCGCCGCTTGCCACATCGATGGCAGTCGCGGCCGCTTGACGTGATTCACTCGCCCGCAGCAGGCTCGCCAGGGGTTCATATCCGCTGTGCTCGTCCACCTTCAGTAACAGCACGCGCATCAGACCTTCGCAGCCGAGTCCTAGACCCCACACCGGGTCGTCCGAGCCACGACTGTCGTAGCTGCGTACCGCACAGCGCTCGCGACTCGCGAGTAGTCGCAGCGCATGATCTTGCAAATCGCCCTCGAGGCAGCCGCCACTCAGCAGACCGAATCGTTCCGCTCCTGCAGAAAACAGCATGAGCGCGCCGCACTTGCGGTAGGTGGAGCCTTCCGTGCCGATGATGAAGGCCGCCACCAGTGCACGCCCCTCACGACGTTCACGCTCAAAAAAATCCGCGAGGGTACGCACGCGGGCCGTCGTCAATGTCGGATGACGATCTTGCCGAAGTGACTGCCGGTATCCATGTAGGCGTAGGCGTCGTCGGCATCCTTAAAGTCGAACACCCGGTCGATGACGGGGCGTATGCCGTGCCGGGTGATGAAGGCGTTCATCTCCTCGAACATGCTGCGCGAACCGACGAAGATGCCCGACACGCTGGCGCTACGACCAATGAGTGCCAGAGTGGTGATGTCACCGCCAAAGCCTGACAGACCACCGATGATCGCGATGTGACCACCTGGTGCGAGGGCGGCGATGGATTGTTTGAGGGTACCGGAGCCGCCGACTTCGAGCACATGATGGACGCCGAGACCGCCGCTGGCCTTGACGACCTCGGCCGCCCACTCGGGGGTGTTTCGATAGTTGATGCCCGCACGAGCGCCCATTTGCCGGGCGCGATCCAATTTGCTGTCACTCGAACTCGTGATGAAAGGCACGGCGCCCGCAGCCGCTGCGAACTGCAAGCCGAAGATCGACACGCCACCCGTGCCCTGCAACAACACGTGATCGCCCGCACGCAGTCCGCCGCGAGCGAACAGTCCGTTCCAGGCAGTGACCGCGGCGCAAGGTAGCGTCGCGCCTTCCTCGAACGACAGAGATGCAGGCAGAGGCGTGACGCCCTGCTCGGAGAGCGTCACGTACTCGGCGAGCATGCCATCGACACTGCCCCCGAGGGCCGATGCGCCGGTGTCTGCGCGCGGACGTCCCTCGAGCCAGCTCTGGAAGAAAATGGCGGCGACGCGATCACCCACCTTGACTCGCGAGACCTTTGAGCCCGCGGCAACGATTTCACCTGCGCCATCGGAGAGTGGCACCAGCGTGTCGCGCGGACCCACCGGGTAGAACCCACGCTGGATCATGATGTCGCGGCGGTTGAGCGAGGTCGCGCGTACGCGTACCACGACCTCATCGGGGTTGGGCGGCCGGATCGGCGCGCCTTCGCGCAACTGCAGGCTGAATCCCTGAGTCTGTTTGACGAGCTGGTACTGAAGCTGGCTATTGGGGAGTGTCATGCCCCGATTGTACCGACATCGCTACAGCGGTTTGCCATCCTCGCGTGACAGAGCGACCACCGCGGATCGTGCGGGCAGGCCGTTGCCATCTGGCCAATGGCTGACGGGGCGATCGACGGTGCCGCCTTCACCGGGGTGCTGGACGCTGAGGAACAGCGTGGTGCCATCGGGCGTGAACTCACACCCGCAGACTTCGGCACCCACGGGTGCACTGGCGAGCTGGCGCAGCAGGCCGCGCTCAGGTCCCTCGGTGGGTACGACGTAGCAGCCGTTGTTGGCAATCAGATCGCCGTCGGCATCGGTGACGATCCACAACTTCCCGGAGGGGTCGAAGCCAAGGTTGTCTGGACAGGCGATCGGACTGACCTGAGTACGGTCGGCGAACCCGGCGTAATACGTATCGCCGCGCTCGAGGCGACCCGGGACCACATCTTCGGCTCGCGTGAGGAACTTGCTGTTCGATACGCGTGGGTCACCGGCCAACAGGAACACGTTCCACTTGAAGCGCGTGCTCGCCGCATCGTCGTCAGCTTCGATAAGTTCAATGATGTGACCAAAGTCGTTGGTCAGGCGCGGGTTGGCCGCATCGGCGCCGAAGTCGATCTCCCGTCCCGAAAAATCGCCCCGCTTCTGCGCGCGGTCGGCGTTCTTGGTCAGTGCCATGTAGACGCGTCCCGTGCGCGGGTTCGGCTCCACGTCCTCGGGTCGATCCATGGGTGTGGCGCCAAGAAGATCCGCTGCTGCACGGCACTTGATGACGACATCGCCTTGACTGGTGAACCCATTGCGGCTGTTGAGAGGTCCTTGCTCATCGTGCACGAGCGGCAGCCACTCGCCGTTGCCAGTAGCGTCGAAGCGTGCGACGTACAACACGCCATGATCAAGCAAGTCGCGGTTCGCGGCGCGATTGTGTGGGTCGAAGCGATCGCGGGTCACGAATTTGTAGACGTACTCGAACTTCGTATCGTCGCCCATGTATGCGGCAACCCGCCCATCTCGCGTCAGGATGGTGTTGGCTCCCTCGTGGCAGAAGCGCCCGAGTGCCGTACGCTTGCGCGGTGGTGCGGTGGGATCGCTCGGATCGATTTCGACGATCCAGCCATGACGGAAGGGTTCACGCGGCTCGCGACGCAGATCAAAGCGCGGATCGACGATATCCCAACCGTAAACGGAGCGCTCCTTGATGGGCCAGCGCCGATGCGTTTCGCGGGTGAGCTGATCGTCCGTACTTGCAGCCCAGGATGCAGCGCCGCCAAAGTAATCCTGAATATTCTCCTCCGCGGTGAGGTAGGTGCCCCACGGCGTCTTGCCACCTGCGCAGTTGGCAAATGTACCGAGTGCGACGGTTCCCGAAGGGTTTGCTACGGTGCGCATCAAGACATGGCCGCGCGCGGGACCTGCGATCTCCATGGGCGTCGTGGCAGTGATTCGGCGCGTCGCGGTGGTGCCCGGTTGCACCTGCCAGCCGCGCAGCCCCCGTTGCAGGGTAAGCACGCTGACGCCGTGGGCCGACTGCATCCAGGGCACCGCCTGTGGATGCGCCGCGATCCAGGCATCACGTGCCTTGCCGCGCTCAGCGCCCGCAGCCGTGAGCCCGGCAAACACCAGTTGCGGCTGCACGTACTCGTGATTGACGCAGAGCGTGCCTCGGCGGTGGCTTCCCGCATCGGCAAAAAATGCCAATGCATCATTGTTGACCCCGAAGCGTCGATCCTGACGTGCCGCCGCCGACTCGTCGAGCCAGGCGAGACTCTTCAGATCCGCCGCCGAGAGTCCCGGGTCGCCCGGCCACAATGCATCGCCTGCGGCAACGACCTTGTCGTAGCGCAGGCCGTCTGCGACCACCAGCGCATCCGCCTTGGAGGGTGCGATGGCGGTGAGTGCCCGGCTTGACGGTGATTTTCCGGAAGCCACAGCCGAAGCGACAGCCGACGGTACCGCCGTGGCCAGGCCTGCAGCCACCGCAACCCCTTGGGTGCGAGCGAGGAAATCACGACGCGATAGCCGATCGGCGAGGAGTGTCGAAAACGGGGTAGACATGGGGGTGTAGTGTGCCACTCGGCCCACAGGCCTTCCATGAAGGATCCAAGACAAATGAGCGCCGATACCCCCTTGTCGACACCGTCGGGTGATTCGAGCGACGCGGATCAGGTTCCCGGCAAGCCCTCAAGAACGGTGACAAAAAACGTACCCTTGCCCTCACGGAGTTTTTTCGCCGCGGCGTACTCGGCCGAATTCCAGAATCCCCAGGCGGCTTCCTTCGACGGGAAGCGTGCGAGCAAGATACTTTCCTGACGCGGCTCGCCCTCTGCAACTTCCACTTTCTGCGCCGGGGTAACGGTCAGGTAATGGCCACCCCATTTCTTGTACAGCGGCGGCAGCGCAGCGTTATAAGGCTTGAAGCCTTCGATATCCGTGACTTTGCCTTGCACCAGCAGATAGCCGGGAGGCGTTGCGGGGGTGTCACTCATTTGATCAGGCCCTCCGCCTTCATGGCCGCTTGCACCGCGGGTCGTGCGGCGATCCGTCCGTGGTAGGCCTTGAGCTGCGGCCACTGACCAAGATCCATCCCGACGTAACCGAGCCATCCGAGGACGGTAAAGAGGTAGGCGTCGGCCACCGAAAAACTCTCGCCCAGCAGATAGCTGTTTGTGCCCATCTCGGCTTCGATGAACCCCAGTCGACGCGAGAGGTTTGCCTTGGCAGCGGCCTTCTGCTCGTCAGTGGTGCCCGGCGTGAAGAAGGGACTGAAATTCTTGTGGACTTCGGAATTGATGTAGCCGAGCCACTCGTGCATGCGATATCGCGCCATCGTGCCGGGCGCGGGCGCAAGCCCGAGTGCGGGATTCAGGTCGCCGATATACGGCAGAATCGCGGTGCCCTCGGTCAGCACCGAGCCGTCGTCGAGTTTGAGCGCCGGGACGTAACCCTTGGCAGTGATTTGCAAATAGTCCTCGCCGCCGGCTGTCTTTTGGCCACGGCCCTCGACCTTGATCGCCTCGAAATTCATCCCGGCTTCATGCAGTGCAATGTGCGAGGCGAGCGAGCAGGCGCCGGGCGAAAAATACAGTTTCATGCAGCGAGTTCCTTAGGAAAGTGACGGACGGTTGATCGGCTGCTGCGAATGATGCCCGCTGCCCGCAGCGAACGGGGGCCAGCGTTGGTAAACTGTCCGCCCGGCGGGCCCGTAGCACAGCGGTTAGTGCAGGGGACTCATAATCCCTTGGTCCTTGGTTCGAATCCAAGCGGGCCCAGTCTTCTAGACGAGACAAACTCACAGCCTATCCGACAGTCGCGCGGGGAGGGTCCGGGGGTCAAAACCGGATTTTGATACGACCGACGTCAGTCACTGCCAGCCCCTAGACCCAACCGGGACTAAATCCGCGAGGTGTTGTTACGAACCAAGATCGGGACGGGGATTCTCATTTACGATTGAATCCTATGCCCACGTGCTCACTCGTGTAATGACCCACCGATTTCTGCTCAGGTCAGGCCGCTAAAGCATAGGCCATAGCTGGGGTTTTCATGCCGAGAGCCTGGTGGGGCCGACGGTGGTTGTAGAAGCGGATCCACTCTGCGATGACACGCGAGGCGTGTTGTTGGGTTTCGAAGCGATGACGATGAACGCATTGTTCTTTCAACGTCCGGATGACCCGTTCGATCATGCCGTTCTGCTGCGGGCAGTGCGGGGTGATGAACTCCTGTCGAAGCCCATAACTGCGCACGAGGCGCGTGTAGGCCCGAGAGGTA
>CAISHQ010000183.1 GCA_903885195.1 uncultured Pseudomonadota bacterium
AGCACTCCACCGTCATCGTCCAGTCACCCGGAATCAAGGTCGCGCCGATCATGGCATGCCACATGCCATTGCCGACGGGTTCGCCCTTCACTCGAACGTCGTTGATGCCGGCTGACTCCAGAGCCACAGCGACTTCGAGTGCGGCGGCCGTGGTGATGATGTTGCCTGCGGGATCCTTGATGGTGGCCATCAGCATGTTCTCCCCGACCTTGGCGGGTGAGAGTTCGATTTCGGCCGAGTGTCCCGACGCACTCGTCAGGGTCCGCTTGATGAGTCCACCGGGCACAGTCGCCATGGTGCCCGGACTCCCTTCGCTCCCTGCGGCAACAAGCGCTCGGGGAGGCGTCGTGATGGTCAGTGCCGATGCGGCACCGAGCACTACGAGATACAGCAGCAGCTCTATTCGAATAGTTCGACGAATGCCGCGTGCAGCTCCGTCGCTGCCGTCGGCGAGCTTCGGAGTCAAAGCGATTTTGTTATACGCCGCGACGAAGATGATCACCCACACCAGCGCCACTTTCGCGAGCAACACGTTGCCGTAATCATTGTCGAATAGACGCGCCGGCGACCCCAATTGTTTGAGCGAGATAGCGACACCGCTCAACAGCACGATGATTACAGCCGGTATGGCAAACACAGAGAATCGTTGCATCAATCGTCCGGCATCCGCAGCAGGTAACACCGCGGCGCTGCGCTGCAGCGGCCACAATGCCGCCAACCAGAACGCCGTCGCCGCCAGGTGCAGTGCGACGATCGGGGCCATCAACCAGGCAGGCGGCGCCGTTGCCGCATGACCGGTCACCAGGAAAGAACCGATCGCCAGCGCAGCACCGATCGCCAGCACGGCTGGACGCCGATCCGGGCCGGAGCGAAAGCCGGACCACAGCAACAGCATGGCCAGAACACCGAGCACGGCACTGCCGGTCAGCGTGCTGTCGAGTCCCGAGCGCCAGGCCGCCGCAGACCACAGCGCATCGAACCCGCCGAGCTGCATGTCTGCACCACCCAGACCAATCGACAACACATACGTGACGAGGGTGATCACGGCAGCGAGTCGCGCCTTCGCTGCCGTCTGATCACGTAGTGCTCCATCTATCCCTAAAACGCGGAGAAAAATTGCGGCACCCGCCGTCCACAGCATGCCGGCGTAGAGGATCCAGCGGTTGAGTGCAACAGCCACGGCCCAGGGCGATCGGGCGCCTGCCTCGCTCTGCGTGGCGATGGTCTTCATCGGTTCGCCGACGGAAAAGCCGAACGTGGCGCCGACCGGATGCGTGTCAGCGGAGATGACTCGATAGGTCAGCACGTAGGTCCCATTCGGCAAGGTGTCGCCGAGCGGCAGGACCATCTTCGTCCCGTCCAATCGGATCTCGCCCGGATTGCCGACCTCCCTGCCCTTCTCATCAAGGACTTTGAAAAAGATTGGCCCGACACCTTCGTTGAAGTTCGCAACGACCTCATTCGGGGGCTGCATCAGCATCTCGCCGGGTTTCGGCGAGGAGTCAAGCAAAACGGCGTGGGAATGACTCGGCATCGAAAGCAGGGCAAGCCCTGCCGCGACACATAACTTCAGCCAACGTCCGATCATTCGATTACGCATGCAGCACCCAGGATGTGAGTTACAGCCTTATTTCTTTGGACCCGGCGTGGCAAACGGATACTGCGGTCGCGTTGGCTTTTCGATGATCACGAACGCCGACGGCGTAGCCGTTGCCGTCATGAACTTCAGCAGCTTTTCGGGCAGCCCCGGGGTCTTGGCCTCGAGCGGCTCAGTCGGCAGATCAACGTAGCGCTCCTCGCCTTTCTCGCAGACGTTGACCGAGCGGAAGAAAATGATTTTGCCGGGCGTGTTCGGCACGAGGCCGCGGAAGCGGAAACCCTCGAATCGTCCCGAGGCGGGCAACACACTTCGCGGGTTTTTCCAGATGATCTCATCGACGGTCTCGGTCAGCATGTTGCCGCCTTCGCCAGGTATGGGCTTGGGCAATTTGCGCATCTTTACGTCGATCACCCAATCACGATTCTGCTCAACGGAAACCCGCATCAGCCCCTCAGGTATTTTCAGGCGAAACTCCTTGACGGGCGAACTCTGGCATCCGTGGGTGACGCGGATCTCGAAGTCCTTCATATAGCCAGCGGGCGCGTAGTATTCCGTCATCGAATTATGGGCGAGCGCGACAGAGACCGCCGTCGTCGCCAGTGCCGCGATCAGCAGCGTTTTCATTGTTTTCATCTCATCCCTCCTGCATCGTTTTCAGGTATTCGTCTTCGAGTTCGCGATGGCCGATGTCCCTCGCATTGAACTCTCTTCGTAACTCCCCATCGCGCATGATACCGATCCGAGTGCCGGTTTCGCGCGCACGGAATAGATCATGAGTCGCCATCAGGATGGCGGCACCGCGCTCAGCCATCGCAGCAATCTGCTCGGAAAACTCATTGCTGGCCTTGGGGTCGAGGCCCGAGGTAGGCTCGTCCAGTAATAGTGCTGCCGCATCGCGCGCAATCGCGATGGCGATACCCACTTTCTGTCGCATGCCTTTCGAGTAGGTACCGAGCGGTCGCTCGTGGGCACTCGCCGCTAAGCCGGCTTGCGCCAGAAATCCGCGAAGCGCTTCGGTGGCATGTCGCTGCCCGGATAACCGAGCGAAATAGTCGAGGTTTTCGAGACCCGTCAACGCTCCGTATAACGTCACGGTCTCCGGGATGTAGGCAATACGTCGACGCGCTGCAATCGGATCGTTGACGACGTCGATCGAATCGACGCGGGCCGTCCCCGCAGTCGGCGCGACGAACCCGAGAAAGATATTCAGTGTCGTGGTCTTGCCGGCACCATTGGCGCCCAATAAGCAATAGATCTCGCCGGGATCGACACGCAGGTCCAATTGACGAAGCGCCTGGACCTCACCGTAGGATTTGCTTAATCCGCTGGCTTCGAGCATGTCATCTCTCCTGCGGAGCGTGCCGATCTCGCCCGGTCACGGCCAACGCACCGAGCCGTCGCGTGCAGAGTGCTAACAATGCCGATACCAGCACCAGCAGCGCAACCATGGGCATCACGGCGGCAACCAACGCCTCACCGCCGCCGAGACGTGGCGAAACGAAGAGCGGTAGGCGGGCGAAGTCTTCTTTCTCCAAAGCGGTGCCACGCTCGATTCGCGTGACGAAAAAATCCTTCCAGCGTCCGTGGAATTCGGTCGTGGCGGCCCGAAATTCGGCGTGAACCCGACCGTCCGTCCCTGATAGTCCGGTTAAAGTCTGAAACGTCAACGTGCCGGGAGAGAGATACTTGAGCAGTCCGACAATTCGTCGTTGATCGTTGGCGGTGTCGGCAAATCGCTCGAGCAGCGGCGCCACGGCCTGCTCGATTCCCGCCTCCGACCGTGCCACGGTTTGATAGTACGCCTGACGATCCATCTCGCCCTTGATGTCGGGATGATCGAAGAACCACTGCTCCCGCTCGCTCGCGATCTGCTTGTCGGCTTGCTCGGTTGCCTCGCGCAATGCGGCCGTCAGCTCGACTCGCGACGGTGGCGGTACGACGCTGCTTGCACCGACATTGGTCAAAGCCGGTGTCAGCACGACAAGCAAAAGCCATGCGCCGGCGCACTGCATCGCCGCGGATTCCGTAGTGCTCGCGCGCAGACTGATCCACAGCGCCAACGCCGCCCAAAACAGCAGGTACACCGTGGCGACCAGCAACCATCCCGTGATCACCCAGGCCGTCGTCGCCGTCCAAGAGGTCTCCGCGACGGCCGCCGCCAGCACGATCGATATCCAACAGGAAACGCCCAGTACAAGCACGCGCGCACACCATTTGTGCCAGACGAAGCGGGCGGGACTTGCGCCGGCCACAGCAGCGAGTGCCAGAACACCGCGCTCCCGCTCACCCACCACCACATCGAACAACACACCAATCACCAGAAGCGGCAACACCCAAATCACGAGGAAGGCGACATCGAAACTGCCGACCGTGAAGCGCAGTGCATTGTCGGGATCGGTGCGCGTCAAAAAGTGGTAGGCCCCGCGCGCCGTGACGAAGTAGGTATCGGCCAGCAGATCGCCCTGACCGATCGCCAAGGCCTCGAGCGCCGTCTGCGCCTTCACGACCGGTACCGATAGAACACTGAACGCGACGGCGCCAGCAGAGCGGGCCGTGTCGCTGCCGGCCGCCGCCTGATTTGCGAGTGACTCGACGAGCTGACGGTACTCCTGCAGTGCTGCATCGGCAGTGGCCCGACGATCATCGATCGATACGCGACCCACAAACCCGGCGGCCACGACGGTCACCATGAATCCGAGCAAAACCCCGGCGACGACGCCCTCGCGGCGAAGCAGATTGAACTCGGCTGCAAGCAGATCCCAGCTGCGCATTAGAGAGTCCGCCCCAGACGGCGACACGCTCCCCACGACAGCGCAGCGAGCAGCAGGGTCCAGATCACGAGAACCATCAGCGGCGCACCGCAACGCGCGAAGCTTCGCGACAAGGACTCGGGTTCGAACCGATACTCACCCGCGGCCTGCCACAGCGCCGCGCTCGAACGATATCCGGTCTCTCCCGTACGGGAGTTGAGCGTGAGATCGCGATTGAGGGTTGTCATCAAGCGCCTGCGAAAGACTTCAGCACCGTCTGCAAACTGACGCTGATGCCCGATGCTGGTTCCTGCGATCTCCTGCGAGACGAGCATCAAGGCCATGCGCGGCGACAGCAAGCTGGCTGACTCGAATACGTCTACTTGCCGATCGATGGCTTCGTTGAGCGCAGCGAAATTGCGATCGTATACAGCATCCGAGATCTCGTCTTGGATGCCAAAAATGATGCCCTGGATGTTGATGGGCAAGGCCGCATCCGAGTCCACCTTGTACAGCTGATACAGCTGCTGTCGACGCTTTTCGATTCGTTCCGCAGGTGTTTCGCCATCGATGCCTGCGGCAAGGCCTCCGTCAATCGCCCGCAGCACTGCGTCCGCGGACGGCGTCGGTGACAGCAACCGCCCAAGATCTGCAGCCACACGGGGCACGACGAAGTTGCCCGCGGCCCAGATCACGAGCAAGGTCAGCAAGGCTCCACGCGCCGTTTTGGCGACGGCTGACACCCACAGCGACAGACCCAGCATCAGCGCCACAAACCACAGGTACACGGCGCCGAGCACTGCGGCGTGGGCAAGCCATGCAGTCCCCGAGGCGATCACGAGCAACGCCATAGCTACCATCAGCAGCGGTGCGAGCAGATACAGCAGTGCGCCGCCCAAGCCGAGAAACTTGCCCATCAGCAATTGCGCACCGGTGACCCCGGTAGACATGACCTGCCGCAACGTACCGCTCTCTCGTTCGCCGGCCAATGCTGGGTAGGCCAACAGCACGATGCCGAGCGGTAGCAATACTTGCAGGATGAACGCCAGCGACAACTCCCCGAACTGAAGCAAAGGCGGCAGATCGTCAGCCGG
Source organism: uncultured Pseudomonadota bacterium (assembly GCA_903885195.1). GTDB lineage: Bacteria > Pseudomonadota > Gammaproteobacteria > Steroidobacterales > Steroidobacteraceae > UBA964. Next base: position 5,445 of record CAISHQ010000183.1, read on the forward strand.
ACGACCCGTCGCGAAATTGCGTCGATGAGCCTCTAACCATATCGATACGCCTTCGAACGCCTGCACGCCGGGATCGAAAAACGCGAGCGGCAACGCGGGCCGAAAGGCGTACTGTCCATAGTGCGCAGCAGAATGCGGGTTCTTGTCGCCCTGCTCCATCCACTGCGCTGCGACCTCGCGCTGCGCTCTAATTCGCTCCCCGGACAGCGTGTTGTATCGCTGCGCAGCAAGCAGCAAGGCGGCGAGCGCCAGCAATACGAACAGACCGGCCACGAGTCGCATGCGACCATCGCGCAACGTCTGGCGAAACTCCTTGCG
>CAISHQ010000184.1 GCA_903885195.1 uncultured Pseudomonadota bacterium
CGTACGGCCAACGACTGGATCATCAAGCCGCAGCTGCGCACCGTCAAAGGCGTAGTCGAGGTCAACACGGTCGGAGGTTTCGTGCGCGAGGTGCAGGTGGCGCCGGATCTGCGCCGCCTCGGCGCCCTGCAGATCACGCTCGACGAACTTATCCGAGCCGTCGAACGGAACAACGCCAACATCGGCGCGGGTTATATCGAACGCAGTGGTGAAATCTACCTGGTGCGCGTGCCAGGGCAGGTGCGAAACCTCGAAGAAATCGGCGCTATCCCCGTGGTCAGTCGAAACGGCGTCGTCATCCGTGTCAGGGACGTCGCCGCGGTTGAGGAAGGGCGTGAACTCAGGACTGGTGCCGGGACCGAGGACGGCGAAGAAGTCGTGCTGGGCACGGTGATCATGCTCACCGGCGAGAACAGTCGCGAGGTGGCCAACGCTGTGCGGGAGCGCATCGCCAGCATTCAGCCCTCACTTCCCAAGGGCGTGGTGCTGACGGCGACCTACGATCGAACGAATCTCGTTAATCTCACGATTCGTACGGTGGCCACCTCGCTCGCCGAAGGGGCGCTGCTCGTCATCGCGGTGCTGTTCCTGCTGCTCGGCAATATTCGCGCGGCGCTGATCACTGCGGCGGTGATTCCGCTGTCGATGTTGCTGACGGCGACGGGGATGCTGCGGGCTGGCATCTCCGGCAATCTCATGAGTCTTGGGGCGCTCGACTTCGGCCTGATCGTCGATGGCGCCGTGATCATCATCGAGAACTGTTTGCGACGTTTCGGTCTGGCGCAGCAGCAGCTGGGTCGATCCCTGAGCCGCGAAGAGAGGCTCGACACGGCGGCCACGGCAACGGTCGAGGTGATCCGTCCGAGCATTTTCGGCATCGGCATCATCACTGCGGTGTATCTGCCGATCTTTGCGTTGGAAGGGGTCGAAGGCCGGATGTTCCATCCGATGGCCTTCACGGTGGTGTTTGCGTTGACCGCGGCGATGCTGTTGTCGCTGACGTTCGTTCCGGCCATGGTCGCGATCGGATTCTCGGGCAAGGTTGTCGAGAGCGAGCGGGCATTCATGCACACGCTTCGGTCGCGCTATGCCGCGGCCCTAGATTGGGCGATTGCGCGCGGCCTCAAGATCGTGGCTGTTGCGGTGGTGCTTGTGCTCTCGGCGGGTGCGCTGACGACCCGCATGGGCAGCGAATTCATCCCGAGTCTCGATGAGGGCGACTACGCGCTGCACGCGCTACGGATCCCCGGCACCTCGCTGACGCAGTCCGTGGCGATGCAACGCCAGCTCGAGCGACGAGTCGCGGCTATTCCTGAAGTCGACCACGTGTTCAGCAAGATCGGCACTGCAGATCTCGCCAACGACCCGATGCCGCCTTCGGTGGCGGACACATTCATCATTTTCAAGCCGCGCGCCGAGTGGGCTGATCCCAGCAAATCGCAGGTGGACATCATTGCAGACATCCAGGACGTCATCAGCAAGATACCGGGCAACAACTACGAGCTCACGCAGCCCATCCAGATGCGCTTCAACGAGCTGATGACCGGCGTGCGATCGGACGTTGCGATCAAGGTTTTTGGTGACGACCTGGACGTCGGGCTCGAACTGGCTGAGCGCGTCCGTGGCATCGTGGCGGGCGTGCCCGGAGCAGAGGATCCGCAGGTCGAGCAAGTCACAGGTTTGCCGGTTCTCGTGATCGAGCCCGATCGGGAAGCGATCGCGCGTGTCGGGCTGTCGGTCAGCGACCTGCAGGACGTGGTGCGTACGGCGATCGGCGGGGTCGTCGCGGGCACGCTGTACGAAGGTGATCGGCGCACGCCGATTGTCGTGCGCTTGCAGGACTCGATTCGCGGTGACATCGAGGCGGTGCGCGGCTTGATGGTTCCGGTTGCAGGGGCAGATGGGATGCCGCGCGTGGTACCGCTCGGCGAGCTCGCCACCGTCGAAGTGCGCGTCGGACCGAACCAGATCAATCGAGAAGACGGCAAGCGCCGCGTGGTCGTGACCACCAACGTCAACGACCGTGATCTCGGCTCGTTCATCGCCGAGGTGCGGCAGCGCCTCGAGTCCGGGGTGACCTTGCCGGCTGGGTATTGGATCGATTACGGCGGCACGTTCGAGCAGCTCACCTCCGCTGCGCAGCGGCTTGCCATCGTCGTACCCGTGACGTTGCTGCTGATCCTGGGTCTGCTGTTCATGGCGTTTGGCTCGGGCAAGGACACTCTGATCGTCTTCTCGGGAGTGCCGCTGGCGCTCACGGGTGGGGTCATCGCGCTTATCCTGCGCGATTTGCCGTTGTCGATTTCGGCTGGGGTGGGCTTCGTGGCGCTCTCCGGCATAGCGGTTCTGAATGGCATCGTCATGATCAGTTTCATCCGGCAACTTCGCGACGCCGGGCAGCCTCTGGCAGCCGCCATTCGCGAGGGCGCAGTGACGCGACTGCGCCCGGTGATGATGACCGCGCTGGTGGCCAGCCTCGGCTTTCTGCCGATGGCGCTGTCGATTGGTGCGGGCGCCGAGGTGCAGCGACCGCTTGCGACGGTCGTGATCGGCGGGGTCGTGTCGTCGACCTTGTTGACGCTGTTCGTATTGCCGGTCCTGTATGGGCTATTACATCGAGGGCGGCAGTGAACCCGCTCGCCGCGGCCTCCCAGCCTGCGGTCATCGCGACCCCTGGATGGCTGAAACCGGCCGGCCTTGGGTATGCTCGGCAGGTCGGGTCCAACCTTTGAACTCGGGAGATCACCCATGATCGGACGTCGTCAGTTGTTCGGAGTCGCCGCGGGTTCGTTGGCGCTGGTTCAGGGAATGAAACCTGAGGACGCCGTCGCCGCGACCGCATCGAAAACCGGCAGCTCGGGCGCCAAGGCCGCAGGCGCCAAGGCGGCGGGTGCGAAGGCCCGAGGCTACAACGGTCGGCTGGCGCGGCTCGCCACGCTGGATCTCGAAAGCCAGCAGGATTTCACGCGCGGGTTTCGCCGACTGCAGGGCAAGTCGCTGAGAGCGGCGTCGTTCGCGGCGTTCGAGCGGGTGCTCGAGCGGGAGGGGATCGACCAGAGCACGCCGATCACGGTCGAGCAATTGCGCAAGATGGTCGACTCGGAGCCCGGCATCAACATCGCCTCGAAAAGCTGGCTCGATAACCAGTACTACATGTGGAAGACGCTGCAACTGCACCTCCACGAAAATGCCGACGCCTACCTCTCCGAGATGGAAGCGACGGACAAGGCCGGGCCCGGAATGCTCGAGTTCGCGCCGAAGCTCGATATTCCCGCGTATGCCCGGCACGAGATCCACATTCAGCCGGGCGGCTACGTCGGCGATCCGTTCGCCGGCCACATGTATCACTACGGTACCAACAGCTTCTATACCGGCACCTCGCACGGCACGAACGATCAGGACGAGGCGCACCTCGGCGCTGCGGAGCGTTTGCCGTTACCGAAGGATGGCAAGGTTCGCCGCATCCTCGACTTGGGGTGCGGCATCGGTCAGTTGACCGTCGCGCTGAAAGAGCGTTTCCCCGATGCGGAAGTGTGGGGCATCGACTGCGGCGCGCCCATGCTTCGCTATGGCCACATGCGGGCGGTTCGCCTCGGCGTCGGTGTCAATTTCTCACAGCGTATGGCCGAGGACACGCAGTTCCCGGATAACCACTTCGATCTTGTGACGAGCTAC
>CAISHQ010000185.1 GCA_903885195.1 uncultured Pseudomonadota bacterium
GCGATCCCGGTCCAGGACGAGGCCCGCATCGGCACATCGCGCACGGTCTCGTAGCCCATGTCCTTGAAGTACCCGCGCACCTCGGCGTTGGCCACCGGGTAGTAGGGAGACAGGAAAGCGATACGCCGGATGCCACCATAGGCCTTGAGGGCCGCCGTGCAGGAGTGCGCGCCAATCGAAATCGACACCCCGGCCTCCTTCTCGACCATGCTCTGGAAGGCATCCGCCCCAGCTGCACCGCCGTAGAACGTAATCGCCGACATCCCCATGACGAGGTAGTCGGGCTCGCAGGTCATGACGCTGCGCACCGCATCGATCACGCCCTGCGAGATCTTCTGCGTGGCCGCCATGAAGGTCTCATCCGACACGGCGCGGGAATTGGGCGTGTAGATGCGGCTGTAGTGGTTGGTGACGCCATGCGGCCGCATGTCGTCGAAGTCGGGCTGCACGATCGTGTTGGTGGAGGGTCCCAACACCCCGAAAAGCTTCCGATACCCCTGCGCGTCGTTCCCCATCGTCCTCACCCCTGTGATTCGTCGAATGGCATCGATCGCCCGCGAGCGATCACCCGAGGACGCAGGCTACCACGCGCGGACAAAGGCCGAAAAACACCCAAAGTCCGTTTGCGCGCTGCGGTCAGCCCCGGCCACAATGCCCCCATGACTCGCTCCACCGTGCTGCTTGCCGTCACCCTGCTCGCAGGGCTTGCCGCAGCCTCCGGCTGGCGCTCGGCGACACCGCAGAGCGCGCCACCGGATCGGCTGCGGATCGCCACCTGGAACCTCGAATGGCTCATCGCGCCTGAGGATTTCCGCGCACTCGCCCGCGACTGCGTACCGCGGGACGCCTCGCCGGGCCCACGGCGACGGTTCATCCCCTGCAACGTCGCAGCGGAGCACGAACGCAGCACGGCCGACTTTCGCGCCCTGGAGCGCTACGCACGGTTGCTCGATGCCGACGTGATTGCGCTTCAGGAAGTCGACGGCGAACGCGCCGCCCGCCGCGTATTCCCGAACCACGATTTCTGCTTTACGCAACGCGAGGGCGTGCAGAACAACGGTTTCGCCATCCGGCGCGGTCTCGTCCATCGCTGCGGCGAGGACTGGTCGACGCTCTCGCTCGGCGGCCGGGTGCGCAGCGGCGCCGAGTTGATCCTATTCCCCGGTTCCGCTCAGGAGATGCGCTTGCTCTCCGTGCACCTGAAATCCGGCTGCCCCCGTCGACCCCTCGACGATCCGCGCGATGCCTGCGAAACACTCTCCCGGCAGGTTCCGGAACTCGAGCGCTGGATCGACACTCAGGCCACCGCGGGCCGGCGCTACGCGATCCTCGGTGACTTCAACCACGACCTGTTGATGACACGCGGTCCGGCGCGCAACGACCAGGGCCAGCTGCGCAACTTCTGGGCCGAAATCGACGACGGTGAACCCGCCGGTGCACGCCTCATCAACGTGGCGGCCGGTCAGCCTTTCGTCAACTGCTCAGCCGGTCAGAACTACTCGAGCTACATCGATCACGTCGTGCTCGGCGAGTCGCTCGCCGAGTGGCGTGTGCCCGGTTCGTTCGTGCGACTGACCTACGAGACGCGCGATGCGCTGCAACGCAAACTGAGTGACCATTGCCCGGTGGGCGTCGACCTCGCCCCTGCGCGGTCAGGTGCAACCTCTGCAGAAGTTCAGCCATGACGCTCGATACCGTGTTCGAAGGGGCGACGGTATTCGATGGCACCGGGGCCGCGCCGTACACCGCCGATGTCGGCGTACGCGAGGGGCTCATCCACGAGATTGGCACGGTGCGCACCGCGGCCACAGAGCGCATCGATGCGCGCGGCGCCTGGCTGACCCCGGGTTTCGTCGATCTGCATACGCATTACGACGGGCAGGCGAGCTGGGATCAAACCTTCAGCCCGAGCATCCATCACGGTGTCACCACCGTGCTCTTCGGCAACTGCGGGGTCGGCTTTGCGCCGCTCGGCGGTGGCCCGCGCGAGCGCGCCATCGA
>CAISHQ010000186.1 GCA_903885195.1 uncultured Pseudomonadota bacterium
CCGCCTCCAATTCCGAGGCCAGCGGCCGCAACTCCTCGAAGCGCATGTCAGGTGGCGGGGGCACTGCGGCATCGAGCTGCACCAGCACGCAACGAACGTCGCGAAACCAGCCGAGCAAGACCAGCGTTTCGGGTGCCGCCGCTTGCACCAAGGGGTGCTCGGCCGAGACGAAGGCGGCCGTGGCAGGCTCGCCGCGGATGGCCAGTTCCGTGCCCCGTATGAACAGGTACCGAGTGCTGGAATCGCGACGCGCGTCCTCCAGCCAGTGCTCGACCTCGCGCAGTTCCGCGCGCCGGTCGATGTACGGACCTGCAAGAAAATTGCGATCTTGGGAGGGGTGCGCTCTGGACATGCGGTGCGCTCGTTCGCACCGTTCGGGCACCGTGTGGAAACGCGGGCGCTCAGTGCTGTGGAGCACTCGGGATTCTAGCAGCAACGGGGGTGGTTCTTCGGCCGTTAGGGACGGCCGGCTTGTTATACAGCGGTTCGCCACAGGCGCGGCAGTCGCCTTCCTGCAGCACAACGCACTCGACGAGATTCAGCGCTTCGCAGTGCGGACACCATTGGATGCGGATTTCATCGCTGGCGGCGAGGGCCAGAGCGAGGAACACGGCGTGTTCGAAATCAATGCGCGGCTTGGGCGACACGCGCCGATACGCCTCGTACGCATCGCACAGCAGCCGCCCGCGCGGAATCGACGGCAGGCGTCTGGCAAGGCTGGGATCAGGCTTCGCCGGTAACACACCGAACAGCAGCAACACCGAGGCCAGGGCGTGCGCATCGGCGCCGGTGCTGCCCGCGCGGAGGAAGTAACCGACTTGCTGTGGCGATTTGCCGCGGTGTCGCCGCACGCCCGACCCCGGACGGATGTAGGAGCGGAACAACTTGCGGATTCGATCGTCACTGAGTCCCGTCCAACGACGGATGGTCTGGGTGCGCGCCTCGTGGCGGATGAGTCGCATGGCCAGTTCGAGCCGCATGCGGTCGCGGCGATAGCGATCGTCGGTCAGGCGCATAGTTCGATCCTTCCCTTAGTTGTGTTTCGGTCGAAAATATCCCAAAACAAACACTGCATTCCAAGATCTCATCGGTCACCATTTCCAACGAAAAGACGGAGGAATGCATGGCTACCGACACACCCCCGGCAATTACCACCACCGAAACCGACTTCGCCCGCAGCGTCGATCGCGAGATCATCCGCCAAGTCGGCGGCATGAACCTGCGTGGCCTACGTGCGCTACGCGAGGCTTTGTCCACGTCGCGCTCCGGGCTGCCCGCTGCGGCCGAATCACTGCGCGAGCAGTGGCTGGCGCTCGATGAGGGCGCTGTGGCGGCGGTGGCCGATGCGCCGTATCTGCTGTTTGATCTTTCGCTCGAGCCCGCCTTCGAGGCGCGCCGTCACCGCTTGCCCGAGGAGGCCCCGCCTCCTCGAGCGGAGACCGGCCTGTGCGGCGCTGCCACAGGGCGCGGTTTTACAAGGCTCATGTGTCACTTCGCTTGGCAGACGAGCAAGGCACGCCCTGCCGCCGCTGCGTTGCTGCTCGGCGTGAACGCCAGTACCTGCAACACCCTGCGCGCTCTCGATCTGCTCGAGCTCGATGCCATCGCCGAGACCGCCGGCGAGTGCGTCAGCCTGCGATGGGGTGGCGATCTGCGTTTCTGGTCGCGTCGCCTCGATGCAGCGCGTACTGCAGATCGCGCTGCGCTCTGGGAGAGCACGCTCGCCGGCGTGCAGAGGCTGGCCGCCCTCGCGCGGGCTTAGCGGGGTTTTGCCCGCTGCCCCGCGCTCGCTGTGCGGGCCAAGGCAGCCCGGACGCACCCCGGTCGGGCGTGCCCGTGCTATCTTTCTCCGCTCATGCAGGCGCTCGAAGTTCGCAACCTCGTCAAGCAGTACCGTAACGGTGTACAGGCCCTGAAGGGCATCGACCTGAACGTTGCGCAGGGCGATTTCTTCGCGCTGCTCGGGCCGAACGGCGCCGGTAAGAGCACCCTCATCGGCATTTGCACTTCGCTCGTCAATAAGACCTCAGGCAGCTTGCGGGTGTTTGGTCACGACCTCGACACCGAACTCGAGGCGGCCAAGGCCTGCATCGGCGTCGTGCCGCAGGAGCTGAATCTCAACCAGTTCGAGACCTGCGAGACCATCGTGGTCAATCAGGCAGGGTTCTACGGCATCCCGCGCCGCCTCGCACACGAGCGCGCGGAAAAGTACCTCAACCAGCTGTCGCTGTGGGACAAGCGGCACAAGATGGCGCGCACGCTCTCGGGCGGGATGAAGCGCCGCCTGATGATTGCCCGCGCGCTGATGCACGAGCCGCGGCTGCTGATCCTCGATGAGCCGACGGCCGGAGTCGACATCGAGATCCGCCGCTCGATGTGGGACTTCCTGCGCGGGCTCAACGAGGGTGGGACCACCATCATTCTCACCACGCATTACCTTGAAGAGGCCGAGACGCTCTGTCGCAACATCGCGATCATCGATCGCGGGCGGATCGCCGAAGCCGATCGCATGGACCGGCTGCTGCTCAAGCTGCATACCGAGTCGTTCGTACTGAGCGTGCGCGCACCGCTTGCCGCCGCGCCAACCGTCGCGGGCTACGAGGTGCGCTGGATCGACCCGCACACCCTCGAAGTTGAAATCAGCAAGACACAAACCCTCAACGACGTGTTCTCGCAACTCACGGCGAGCGGCATCGAAGTCGTCTCGATGCGCAACAAGGTGAACCGCCTCGAGGAAATCTTCATGCGGCTCGTCGACAAGTCCGGGAGCCCCGCATGAGTACGAGCGTTGCGCGTGCACGCTGGATCGGCTTCCAGACCATCATTCTGCGCGAGTGCGGTCGAATTCTGCGCATCTGGGGTCAGACCATTGTGCCCTCGGCGGTTACGGCAGCGCTGTACTTCGTGATCTTCGGCACGCTGATCGGGCGGCGCATCGGGCAGATGGACGGTGTCGACTACATGCAGTACATCGCCCCCGGGCTCATCATGATGGCGGTGATCACCAACGCCTACGCCAACGTGTCCTCGTCTTTCTTCGGTGCGAAATTCCAGCGTTTCCTCGAGGAAATTTCGGTTTCGCCGCTGCCTGACTGGCTGGTGGTGCTCGGCTACGTGGGCGGCGGCGTGCTGCGCGGTTTGTTGGTGGGCCTCGTGGTGACCATCATTTCGCTGGTGTTCACGCACCTGCCGGTGCACCACGTGCTAGTGATCTTTGCGGCCGTACTGCTTACCGCCGTGGTGTTCTCGCTGGCCGGATTCATCAACGGCGTCTTCGCCAAGAATTTCGATCAGGTCAACTGGATCCCCACGTTCATCCTCACTCCGCTGACCTATTTCGGTGGCGTGTTTTATTCGATCAATCTGTTGCCACCGTGGGCGCAGTCGCTCTCGCATGCCAATCCCGTGCTGCACATGGTCAATGCCTTCCGTTACGGTTTCCTCGGACGCTCCGACGTCGATGTCGTGCTGGCCTTCGCCATCATGGTGGGCGCCGCGGTGGCCCTCTTCGGCATTGCGCTGACGCTGATGCGGCGTGGCACCGGCTTGCGCGACTGATCGCGCGAGCGCGTCCACGCCATGTCCGACTCCGAGCTCGACTATCGTCCGCACCGCTGGCTGCGCGGCGGACACCTGCAGTCCGTGTTGCCGAGTCTGCCCGGTCGACGGCCGCTCGTGGAGCGCCGGGCCCGCCCCGTACTCGAGGCGAGCCGCGAGATCCTGCTCGATTGCGGCGAGGGCGTTCGCCTGCAGGCCTTCCACGCCGCGCCGCGTGTGTCTCGAGAGCGACGCAGCGTCGCCGTGCTGCTGCACGGCTGGGAGGGCAGCGCACGATCGCTGTACGTGCTATCGCTGGCACAGACGCTGTTCGAGCGTGGCTTCGATGTGGTGCGCCTCAATCTGCGTGACCATGGCGATACCCATCACCTCAATCGCGACTTGTTCCATTCCTGCCGCCTCGGCGAGATGGTCGGGGCGGTGCGTCGCCTGCAATGGTTGTTTGCCGACAAGCCGCTGCTGCTCGCCGGGTTTTCACTCGGCGGCAATTTCATGTTGCGCATTGCGGCGGCCGCCCCCTCGGCGGGCTTGCAGTTGCACCGGGCGATCGGCGTGTCGCCCGTGCTCGATCCTGCGCGAACACTCGATGCGCTCGAGACGGGCTGGGCACTGTACCGCCGCTACTTCGTTCTCAAGTGGTCGCGTTCTCTGCGCCGTAAGCAGACCCACTGGCCAGGTGAGTTCGACTTCAGTCGGTTGCTGGACTCGGGCGACCTGCGGCGGATGACCGACGAGCTCGTCCTGCAGCACTCGGGATACAGCGATGTTCGCGAGTACTTTCAGGGCTACGCCTTGACCGGCGAACGCCTTGCCGGGCTGCAGGTGCCCTCGGTGATCTTGACCGCTCTCGATGATCCCATCATCCCGGCAGCGGACCTCGAGCGACTCGCGCGGCCTGAAGCCTTGCGTATCCAGACGACCCGCCATGGCGGTCATTGCGGGTTTTTCGACTCGCTGGCGGGCCCAAGTTGGGCGGATCGGTTCATTTTGCGAGAGTTCGAATCCGCCCTGCGACATCCGTCATGACCGGCACCGGTACATCCCCTAGAATCGGCGACATGGGTCTTCGCCTCGTGTCGCTCATGATGCTGTGCCTGCTGGTGGGCTGCAGCGACTTGCAGGATTGGCGCAGCGCCCAGCGCGCCGACACTCTGGAGGCGTACCAGTCGTTCGTCGATGGTCATCCCGACAGTCAATACGTCGCGGTCGCCGAGCGACGAATTGTCGAGTTGACCGAGGATCGTGATTGGCGCATCGCCAACGAGCGCGACAGCGCCGAGTCCTATCGCAGCTTCATCAACGCGTACCCGCGCGGTCGCTGGGCGAATGAAGCCAAAGTTCGTCTGCAGAATTTTTTGACTACTCCGGGGGTGATCGGCCCCGCCGCCATCGAGCCCGTTGAAGCGCCGCCGCCGCCCGCGATGTTGCCACCCGTGCCGCTCGAAGAAGAGTTGCTGCCATCGGTCGGCGTGCAGCCGCCTCGTGGTGCGCCGCCGGCGGATGCGATGCCGCGGGCGGGTGCTCTGCTTGCGGATGCCCTGCCGCCGGCGGGTGCCCCCTCGGCCCGTGCGGCGCTCGCTGCGCCTGAGCCCGCTCCTGTCACGCATCGCATCCAGCTCGGGGCGTTCTCGAGTCGCGAGCTTGCCCTCGACGCTTGGCGTGCCGCCCGCGAGAGACACGAGCAATTGCAGGGGCTCGTGGCGCAGGTCGTCGAAGTGCCGGCGACCGTCAATTCGCCCACCACGCGCGTGTTTCGTCTGCAGGCGAGCGTGGCGAGCGAGGCGCGAGCGCGCGAAGTTTGTGCGGCTCTGAGCGCCGCCCGTCAAGGATGCGTCTACGTGCTGCCAGGTCGCTGAGCGGCGAGCGGAACTCATGTACCAAGCGTTCTTTGGTCTTGCCGAGTTGCCGTTTTCCATCACGCCGGATCCGCGATACCTGTTTTTGAGTGCGCGCCACTCGGAGGCGCTGGCTCATCTGTTTTACGGCGTGAGCGAGGCGGGTGGCTTCATCCAGTTGACCGGTGAGGTCGGTACCGGCAAGACCACCATCGTTCGCTCGCTGTTGGCGCGTGAGCCTGCGGATGTCGATATCGCGCTCGTGCTCAATCCACGGGTCACGGTGGCGGAGTTTCTCATCACGCTCTGCGAGGAGCTGTCGATTCCGCTCGCCGATACGGACCGCGGCAGCCTCAAGACGCTGATGGACAAGATTTCGGCACGGCTGCTCGAGGCGCATGCCGCGGGACGGCGTGTGGCCGTACTGATCGACGAAGCGCATCTGCTCGAGCGCGATGTGCTCGAACAGGTGCGACTGCTGACCAATCTCGAGACCGCCACGCGCAAGTTACTGCAGATCATCCTCATCGGGCAGCCTGAACTTCGCGAGCTGTTGGCGCGAGAGGATTTGCGTCAGGTCGCGCAGCGCATCACGGGGCGACATCACCTTGCGCCCTTGTCAGCTGCCGAAACCAGTGCCTACGTTCGCCATCGGCTGCGTGTGGCCGGCGCGACGCGCGAGGTGTTCACCTCGGCGGCGCTGCGCGAATTGCATCGCCAGAGCAGCGGATTTCCGCGGCTCATCAACGTGATTGCCGATCGCGCCATGCTGGGTGGCTTTGCTGGCGATCGGCATGTGATCGGACCCGCACTCGTTCGCACGGCTGCCTCGGAGGTATCGGGCGAGCCGGTGTCCGGACCGATCTGGTGGTGGGTCGCGCTTGGAGCGACGCTGCTTGCCGTCGCGGGCGGTGTTTGGTTGTGGTGGCGCTGAAGCGGATGGCAGTGGCGACGCTCGTACAAGATCGACTGCAGAACAGATGATGGAGCAACTCATGACGATGACGCGGATCGGACTCCTTCTTACGCGTGTGGCCCAGACACTCACCGTCGCGTTGTGCGCAGCCACCGTCACCGCATCCGCCGCGGGGAGTGGCGCGGATTGGCCGGCATTCGGCGGCGATCCGGGCGGCAGTCAGCACTCGCCACTGGCACAGATCAACAAGGCTAACGTCAAGCAACTGAAGCTCGCCTGGCAGCACCGCTCAGGCGATTTCATCGATGCGCCCTCGCCGAAAGGCTCGCTGCTGCAGGTCACCCCCTTGCACGCGAACGGCACGCTGTATTTCTGTACGCCGCTCAATCGAGTATTCGCGCTCGATCCGGCGAGCGGCAAGGAGCGTTGGGTGTTCGATCCACACCGACCGGATTCGCGCACGGGCCGCGCGGCACTGTCGCCGCCGCTTGTGATGGCGAGCCGTTGTCGCGGCGTGGCTTACTGGCAGGAGGACAACGCCGGTAACGACGAAGGTCCCTGTCACAAGCGCATCTTCAAGAACGGCGAGTCGTCGCGTGTGTACGCGCTCGATGCCGATACGGGCCTCCTGTGCGCCGATTTCGGCGCGGCGAAGGGGCATCCTGGTTGGGCGAGTCACGCCGATTACGAGAATCACGGCGAAGGCTTGATGGCTTCCTCGACTTCGCCTCCGGTGGTGCTCGGTGATCTCGTCATTGCGGCGATGTCCGTCAACGACGGCATCGCAAATGCGAAGGATGGCATCGTCCGTGCTTTCGATGTGCGCAGCGGCGAGTTGCGCTGGGAGTTCAATCCGATTCCGCCCGAGTATCGCAACGTGAGTGGCGCGGCCAACGTCTGGTCGACGATCAGCGTCGATCCGCAGCGCAATCTCGTGTTCCTGCCGACCACGAGCCCATCCGCCGATTACTACGGTGGCGGTCGACGTTTCGACATCCCGCTCGCCAACGCCATCGTGGCGCTCGATGGCGCTACCGGCCGTGTCGTGTGGTCACGGCAGGTGGTACGGCACGACCTGTTCGATTACGACCTCGTGGGCCATCCTGTGCTGGTCGATATCCGGCGCGGCGGCAAGACGGTTCCGGCGGCATTGCTGCAGACGAAGATGGGTTGGTTGTTCGGCTTCGATCGCAGTACCGGCGAGGCGTTGTGGCCGATCGTCGAGCGCGCGGTGCCAAAGAGCGATGTGCCGGGCGAGATGGCCGCGGCAACTCAGCCCGTACCCGAGGGCATGGCGCCGTTTGCCCGTCAGGAGTTGCGCCGCGAAGATTTGTTTGGGCTGACGCCGCTCGATCGCTACGCTTGCCAGAAGAAGTTCGATGAACTGCGCTACGAGGGCATGTACACGCCGCCCTCGATCCGCGGGTCGATTCTTTTCCCCTCGGCTCTGGGCGGCGGCAACTGGGGCGGCGCTGCCTACGACCCGGCGAGCAATCTGCTGCTCGTCAAGGCAGAGAACCTCGCCACCGTCATCAAGGTCGTCGCCAAGAAGGACGCGCGCGAGGACCAGGCGCCGCCCAAAGATTATCTGACTCGCTCGCTCGTGGGTACGCCGTATCGCATGGAGGGCGAGTTGTTCCAGTCGCCGCTCGGCATCCCCTGCACGCCGACGCCCTGGGGCACCCTGACGGCGCTCGATCTCGGTACAGGCAAGGTCCGCTGGCAGGTGCCGCTCGGACAGATCCGTCGCGCAGGCGTCACCTTGCCGCAGCGCGCAGGACTCGGCTCGCCCAACGTGGGCGGCCCGATCACGACGGCAGGGGGTGTGACCTTCATTGCAGCCACCATGGATGCGCGTCTGCGTGCACTCGATACGCTGACGGGTAAGGAGCTGTGGGCGGCCGATCTGCCAGTGCCTGGCATGGCCGTGCCGATGACCTATCAGGTGGGCGGCAAGCAGTACGTGGTGATCGCCGCGGGTGGCAATGCACAGGTAGGTACGCCGATCGCCGACTACATCCAGGCTTACGCCTTGCCCGATCGTCCTGCCGCGAAATAGCGCTCAAGCAGGTCGAACACACCGTCGGCATCGGCCTCGATGGCCCACTGCACGTTTTGCGCTCGTTCGCTCGAGGCGCGGAACTCCACCGCCGTGTGCCCAAGCGTCAGCGGCGAGTCGACCTCAACGTCGATGTGGCAGGGTCTGAATCGGAAGAGCTGCGGTGCGAGCAGCCAGGCGATCGGGCAGGGGTCGTGCAGGGGTGCGCCGTGCTCGCGCGGACCGTTGGCGGGCAGCGCATTGGAAAACTCGAGCAGACGCGCAGCGGCCACTGCCGAACGCGAACCGAGGGCGTGGATGCGTGTCGTACGCGCGGGCGTGGCGCGGACTTGATGCGTCGCATCGAGACCGAAGGCGTACACCACGGGACCTGCATTAAACACGTAGTGCGCCGCGTCTGGATCGGCGTGAATGTTGTACTCGGAGGAGGCGGTGATGTTGCCGCCCTCGCTCCGCGCACCGCCCATGATAGCGAAGCACTCGACGCCCTCGATCAGTCGCGGGTCGCGTTGCAAGGCGAGCGCCACATTGGTCATGGGTCCGGTGATGACAATGCAGACGTGGCGGCTCGTGTCGATGGCAGAGCGCAGCGTCGTGGCAATGAAATCGACCGCGTGACCCGGTGTCACGCCCTCCCGTGGCTTTCCGATCGGCAGATCGCCGAGGCCCGACTCGCCATGGAAGTGACCGGCCTCTACGGGTTCGCGCCGCAACGGGCGTTGCGCCCCGGCATGCACCGGCACGTCGCTGCGGTCAGCGATGTCACGGATCAGGCAAGCGTTGCGTGCCGTGAGCGCAGCGCTGACGTTGCCCGCGACCGTGGTGATTCCCAGCAAGTCGAGCTCGTCTCTCGCCGCCAACGCGAGCAGCAGCGCCACGGCGTCATCGACGCCTGGGTCGCAATCGAAGATTACCGCTCGCCGCTGCTTCATGGACTGGTGCGGGTCATTCAGGCGCTGCGGCTCGCGATCTGATCCCAGTCGCGTTCCATCCGACGGCGCAGCGCTGCATCGGGCAGCACGCCGCGTGCGGCAGCGGCGTTGTCTTCGAGGTTCGTCACTTGCGTCATGCCGGGAATGGCGCAGGTCACCGCCGGGTGTGACAGCACGTACTTGAGGAACACCTGACCCCAACTGCGAGCGCCGATTTCCTTCGCCCAACCCGGCAGCGGCTCGTTGCGCACTTGGGCGAACAGGCCGCCCTCGCGTCGGCCGCCAAAGGGTAAATTGATGAGCGTGGCCATGCCGCGATCCGCGGCGAGCGGCAGCAGTGCATCGGCTGCGCTGCGATTACCGAGCGAGTAGTCGATCTGGATGAAATCGAGACGCTCCGTACGCATCACCTCGGCCATCGCCGGATACTGCTCATCACTCGAAGTGGTGATGCCGAGGTAGCGAATGCGCTTGGCAGCCACCTGTTCGCGAAGCAGCGGCAACAACACGGCGGTGCCCATGAGATTGTGGACCTGGACTAGATCGAGCACGTCCGTGCGCAGCTTCTGGCGCGAGGCTTCGAGCATCGCGACGCCCTCTTCGCGCGTTCCGCTACGCGAGGTCACCTTGGTGGCGACGAAACTGCGATCGCGTGTCCCGAGCTCCGCCAGCAATTCACCGAGCGTGGCTTCAGATTCGCGGTAAGCAGGCGCGGTGTCGATCACCGTGGCACCCAGTTGACTGAATCGTTCGAGCACGGCGCGCCGGGCCGCGCGCTCCTCGGCTGTGCGTGGACTGTAGTTGTTGGTCCCAAGGCCGAGCACGGGCAGACTTTCGCCGCTTGAGGGGATGCGACGACGTAGCAGTTCGTCCGCCTTCGCGGACCAGAGCGTGGCGGGAGCGGCGGCGAGCGCGAAGCCGAGTTGTAGTGCGGTACGACGGTCTATGGCTGACATGGTGGAGCTCCGTAGCGACAGACGCGGGTCTGCGGATCAATCGTTGATGAGCAGGGTGGGGTTCTGCGGGGCGAGTTCCGGGGCTGCATGCTGCAGCAGCGCCCAAGCGAGACAAAGATTTGACGACAGCACGGGTGGGCTATCGCCCCGTTCGCTGCGCCAGCGGCGCAGAGCCTGAAGTGTCGGCATGCCGGTCCCACTGACGACGATGGCATCGACGTCGTGCCGCGTCAGGCTGACGAGGGCCGCGTAGGCATCATCGCTCGTCAGTTCGTAGATGCGGTGGGTATCCGTGAGTACGGGGTCGACGCGGAGTGTTTCGACGAGGGTCAATCCGTCAGCTTTCCAATACGCGTAGCCTGACTCGGCGAGACCCGAGGGATAGGGCGACACGAGCGCAATGCGGCGCGCGCCGAAGCTGCGCAAGGCGCGGCGGATGGCCTGGGCCGCAGTGATCACCGGTATACCGCGCAGGTTTGCGGCTGCGCTCGTCAATTCGTCCTCGAGTGTGGGTCCGGCTCGATAGCTCGAGCCCGTGCAGCCGAAGCCGAAGGCGGCAAGACGCATCGAGCCGAAGCTGCCGATGGCCTCAGGCAGGTGGCGGATGTAGTGATCGAGTCGCGTCTCGACGTCGGCCGCCGGATGCACGAGCCGCGTGCCGTACACCCCGATCGCGGCGGGCAGCAGCAGACGCATTTCGGGTTCCACCGTCGGGTTGGCTTGCGGCGTGGCCACGCCCACGCGCGCTCGTGCGCCGTAATCCGCTGTGCTCACTGCGATCTCCGGTGTCGTTCCGGCCCGTATCAGTCGGGCCAGGGTCAATCAGGCAAGGTTCAGTCAGGCAAGGGGCTGCGATGAGTTTCCCGCAGGAACAGCGTACCGATCAATGCCGTGGCGAGCGCGACCACGATCGGGTACCAGAGCCCGGCGTAGATATCGCCGGTGGCGGCCACGATCGCGAACGAGGTCACCGGCAGAAAGCCACCGAACCAGCCGTTGCCGAGGTGATAGGGCAGCGACATCGAGGTGTAGCGGATGCGGGTCGGGAACAACTCGACGAGCCATGCGGCGATGGGGCCGTACACCATGGTCACGAGTAGTACGAGCCAGCCACACAGCAGCACGACCATTGGGTAGTTGACCTGCGACATGTCGGCACGCGCCGGATAGCCCGCGGTATCGAGTGCACTGCGCAGCGCCGCATTGAACTCTCCGGCAGAAGACTTGAACTCGGCCTCTGCGAGTGCGCTGCCTGCGAAACTCGCGACGGTCTTCGCCTCGTTGCCGCTGCCGATCAGCACTTGCGCAACGCGGCCCGCGGGCGCTGCCTCATTGCTATAGGGCACGCCTGCGCGAGCGAGTGCCGTCTTGGCGATGTCGCAGGAGGTGCGGAAGGCGCTCTTGCCCACCGGATCGAACTGCAGGCTGCAGTCGGCGGGATCCGCCAGAACGCGCACCGGCGCTTCGGCCACCGCCCGCTCGAGCGCAGGGTTTGCGAAATGCGTGATGGCCTTGAAGGTCGGGAAGTAGGTCAGCGCCGCGAGCACACAGCCACCGAGCACCAGGGGCTTGCGGCCGATGCGATCGGACCACGCGCCAAACACGATGAAAAACGGCGTGCCGATGAGGAGCGCCGCGGCGATGATGAGGTTGGCCGCAGCGGAATCGACCTGCAGGGTTTTTTCTAGGAAAAACAGTGCGTAGAACTGTCCGCCGTACCAGACGACGGCTTGACCCGCCGTCGCGCCGAGCAATGCGAGCACCACGAGCCGCAGATTGGCTCGATTGCCAAAGGCCTCCTTCAGCGGCTGCTTGGCAAGCTTGCCCTCGGCGCGGATCTGCACGAAGGCCGGCGACTCCTCGAGTTGCAGGCGGATGTACACCGAGATGCCGAGCAGCACGATCGACAGCAGGAACGGCACGCGCCAACCCCACTCCTCGAACTGAGGCCCGAACGCCAGCCGACATCCGAGGATGACGAGCAGCGAGAGAAAGAGGCCAAGCGTCGCCGTGGTCTGGATCCAGCTCGTATACAGGCCCCTGCGTCCCTCCGGCGCGTGCTCGGCGACGTAGGTGGCCGCGCCGCCGTACTCGCCGCCGAGGGCGAGGCCCTGCAGCAAACGCAGGATGATCAGCAGGATGGGTGCCGTGACGCCGATGGCCTCATACGAGGGCAGCAGGCCGACGCCGGCCGTGGCCACGCCCATGAGCACGATGGTGACGAGGAAGGTGTGCTTGCGCCCGACGAGATCCCCGAGGCGGCCGAACACGAGCGCGCCGAAAGGCCGCACGAAAAACCCTGCGGCGAACGCCAGCAGCGCGAAGATGAACCCGGTGGTCTCGTTGACGCCCGAGAAGAACTGCCGCGAGATGATCGCTGACAGGGCTCCGTAGAGGTAGAAGTCGTACCACTCGAAGACGGTGCCCAGAGAGGAGGCAAATATGACCCGCCGGTGGGCAGGGTCAACGCCGGAGCTGCGCGATGTGTCCGTGACGGCCATCGCGCAATGCTACGTCATTCGCAGAGACTTTCGAGATACCCCTGGGCCACGGGCGACAGGCGCTTCATGGCGAGCGCACGCGCCTTGGGCGCATCCATGAGGTGTTCGAGCGGGCCCGAAACCAGCATGCGCCGCACCGAGGGGTCCTTGCGGGAAACGGCCGCCATTTTGTTCAGAACCGTGAAACCACGGTAGATCTTGGCTCGTGGCGTGCGGCGGTGTTCGATGGAGCGGGCAAGATACTGACCGAAGCGGGAGTACAGAAAGTAATCGTCGTCTCCGACGTGGAAACGCGCTTCGGCGAAGAAGTCGGGAAAGTTCTTCTCTAGGTACTGGTTGACCTTGAGAAGACGGGGTCCAGGGTCGTTGTCTGGCGACGCTGTGTGCTTCTTCATTTGTTCTTGCCACACCTCCAAGGGTTCCGGAGCACCATTTCTGGGCGTCACGACCGGTACCAGATCCCGCAACGCGCGCGAAAATTAAGGCACAAGCCCCCCGCTTGCAATACCTTTGGAAAAATTTTTTCGCACCGTCGCGCTGCGAGGCTTCTCATGACCACCGCCGACCCCGCTCCTGCGCCATCGCTTGCGAGTTTTGCGAGCCCGCTGCGCGCGCTCGTGTTCGGCGCGGCGGGAGGGCTCGGTGCCGCACTCGCTGCGGAACTTGCGGGCCATCCGCGCGTGGCGCGCGTGTACTCCGCGGCGCGCAGCGCCGCACCGCCCTGGAATTTCACGCTGCAGGATGAGGCCAGCATTGCAGCAGTGGTTGCCGCCGCGGCTGCCGAGGGGCCGCTCGATCTCGTCATTGTGGCGACTGGCGTGCTGCACAACGCGCAACTGCGCCCCGAGAAAAGCTGGCGCAGCCTCGATGCGGCGGCGCTGGCCGAGGCTTTTGCGGTCAATGCCACGGGACCAGCGCTGATTGCCAAGCATGCCCTCGGGCATCTGCGGCGCGACGCCAAGTCCGCGTTCGCCTGTCTATCGGCGCGGGTCGGCTCGATCGAGGACAACCGGCTCGGCGGCTGGCACGCCTACCGCGCCTCCAAAGCAGCGCTCAACATGCTGGTGCGCACGTTCGCGGTCGAATTGCGGCAGCGCAATCCGGGCGCGCTGTGCGTGGCGCTGCACCCAGGGACGGTCGACACGGCGCTCTCGAAGCCCTTCCAGAGCGGTGTGGACCCGGCAAAGCTATTCACGCCAGCGCATTCGGCGCGGGCACTGCTCGGTGTGCTCGACCGACTGACGCCGGCCGACAGCGGCCGCTTGTGGGCCTGGGACGGGCAGCCGATCACTTTCTGATCGGATACACGAACTGCGCGAGATATCCCTCGGGCACGACCTCGTCGGCCAGTCCATACGCGGTCGGCCAGCGCCCGGCCGGGGCATGCCAGCTGCCGAACAGCCGATCGATCCACGGAAAGTGCACCGCGAAATTTCGGTCTCGCGCCTCGGCCTCGAGGGCGTGATGCCAGTGGTGGTAGCGCGGCGTCACCAGCACCGCTTCGAACCAACGCGGGAAGTGCCAGGCGACGTTCGCGTGGATGAACACGGCATGCAACGAGACGAACACCAGGTAGGTGTAGAGCGGTGCCGCTTCGAAACCGAGCAGGAACAGCGGCACGAAGGTCAGGCCTCGCGTCACGATCACATCGACGATGTGCAGGCGCGAACCGGCCAGCCAGTCCATGTTGCGGCTCGAGTGGTGTACGGCGTGGAAGGGCCACAGCCAGCGCAGCCGATGGAACAGCCGGTGCACCGTGTACTGCACGATATCGGCGATCACTGCGCAGGCGAGGCACTGCAGCACGAAGGGCATCGAGCGCACGAACTCCTGCACCCCAGGATCCACCGCCCAGGCGAAGATCACCGTGGCAGGCATCAGCGTCAGCAATGTCGTGCCCTGCACCAGTAGATGACTGACGAGGAAATACACGCCGTCGGTCGTCCAGCCGGCACGGAACACCCCTTGAGGTCGCAGCGGCCAGAGTCGCTCGAGCGGTGCGAATAACAGGGCGAGCAGCGCCAGATTCAGCAGAAACCAGTCGAGCCCGAGATACGCCGTCGCCGTCGGCACCTCGCTCGGGACGCCCACGTGCCCGCCGCCCAAGGCACCCGCTGCAAGCGCAAGGCCCATCCCTGTGAAGCCCAGCACCTTGCGTCGGCGCAGCAAGGAGCTCGTGAGTCCGAACAGGAAGGCGAGACCGATCAGCACTTCGATGCTCGCGCGCACCCACGTTAGCGGCAGCAGTGCGCGTACGTCGGGGCTCGTCAGCAACTGCGGCCAGATCAGGCAAGCGACGGCCGCGAGGCCGAGCACACCGAGGAACACCGACAGCGTTCCCGAGATCCAGCCCGTGCCCCAATGCTCGGGTTCGGCATCACCGAATACGCGCTGGAACAGTCGGTCGAGATCCATGTCGGCGCGAGGTGAGGCCGTACTGACGTGCGACGCCGCGCTAGCGCGGACGACGCAGGCCGGGGTTGATCAGCGTGGCAGCATCCTGCACGGTCGCCGGCTGCTTGGCGATGAAGGCGCCCGGCGGATACGGACCGACGAACTCGCGCCACTGCCGGTCGTAGAGTTCTTTGTGCATCACCGTCGGGCGACGCGCGGCGCGGTGCGCCGCGATCGGAATCTCGACGCTGACGATCTGTTCTTCAGGGCTCGTGGCCTGCACGACGATGTTGCCTTGCGCATCGACCACGGTGGAGAGCACGGTGGTGGAGTCGGCCGTAGGCTTGCGCCAATCGCCGTCGGGCCAGTAGCGACGCAGGCCCTGCGGATCGTCGGGCAGATAAGCGTTGTTGACCATCATCGACCAGTAGCCATTGTGCAAGCTCGCACCTTGCACGTCGGCCATGCGGTAGCGCCCGGTCGCTACACGCAGCACGAGTTCGGCGCCCTTCATGCCGTAGGCTCGGTAGAGCTCGGGCTCGAGTTGCACCGAGGAGGCGGCGATGTTGCCGATCGTTGTCCGGGCAACGGGGATGACGCGATCCCAGCCGTACATCTCCACGTAGCGATCGAGCACGTTGAAGATGGTGGTGGTCATCAATTCCATGTTGCCGAAGGCACCCATGATGTTACGGGCCTTCCACTGCACATCGATGACCTGACCGTCGGGTCCCAGGATGATGATGGCCAGCATGAAATGGTTCGGCCAGTCGCGATCGACGATATAGGCGCCGAACGTCACGTGGCAGCGGTACTGACGTGCCTTGGCGGCGATCGCCTGCACTTCGGGACCGGGCACTTCGATGCAGAGCTTCTGCACCGTGCTACGCGGCCAGCTGAATGAGAGACCCGTCAGCGGCAATTCGTGGAACATGACGAGATCGTGTCGGCGCTCGGCCTGAGTCCGGTCGAGCCATTCGAGCATGTGCGCGAGGTTCGAGCGCAACACCGGTTGCGGATTGGCGGGATCGGGCAGGCCGATGCGCGTCTGCACCAGTGCTGCACGCAGCGTTTGCAGAGCAAGCGGCGAATCTTTGGCCACTGCCGTGCTCGCCTCGCCGGTGCCGGCGAGTCCCGCCGCAATCGACAAGCCCATCGCGCCCTTGACCCACTCGCGTCGATCCATGCTGCCGTCCTCCAAATATGGTTTGCGCCTATCGTAACCGCGTCAGCCCCGGCACACGATCGAAAGCCGGATCAAAACTCAGCACCGTATCGATGCCATGGCGCTGCAGGGTGGCGACGTGCACCGCGGCGCGCACCGGCAGCGTCGGGTACTGCAGCACGAGCTGCTTGGCGCGCTCCAGCGTCTCTCGATCGACAGGCAACACCTCGTCCACCACACCCTGAAGTGCATCCCAGGCGAGCTGGATGCCGCCGCGGCGCTCGAGCGTGGTGTAGCGGTGCAGGATCTCAGTCAGTACTTCGGCGTCGGTGACGAGCCGAACGCGCTGGGTGACGAGCGCTTCAAGCCGGCGTTGTGCATCGACTTTGTTGGGGTGCGCCGCTCCGACGAGATAGAGCGGCACACTGGTGTCGATGAAGACCATGGGGCTCAGTACCCGCCCGAGGCGGGAGAGGCCTCTGGTGTCGCCCCGTAGCCGCGCTCGATGTCGGCGGTGAGACGCTCGATCGACCCGGTCGGGGCGGCATGGCGCACGGCGGCGCGGATCGCGGCGAGTTTGCGGTCCACGTCGGCCGTGGAGGCATCGCGGCGCGCCTCGGCAAGGGCCTGGCGCACCCATTCGGCCACGGTCATGCCGCGGCTGGCGGCCGCCGCCTGCAAGGCCGCGTACTCGCCGTCTTCGAACAACACCTGCAGCCGCTTTGTCATGTTATGAGTGTCTATGACTCATAGCCATGAGTCAAATGAGGGTCAAGCCTTTATTACTGCGGAAAACGGGGCGTATAGTCCGGATGATATTAGGAGTCCCCATGAACGGCACGATCAGCGATCTAACCCCGGCCCAGCCGCCGGTGCGTTCCACTCGACCCGGCAAGCAGGGTCTCTACGACCCTGAAAACGAGCGCGATGCCTGCGGCTTCGGCTTCGTGGTCGACATCGAGGGGCGAAAGTCCAACAAGATCCTGCGTAACGCCATTCAGGTATTGAAGAACCTCGACCATCGGGGCGCCTGCGGTTGCGAAGTGAACACGGGCGATGGTGCGGGCGTGCTCATGCAGATGCCGCATGCCTTTCTGAAGGTGGCGGCCAAGCAGGCGCACATCACCTTGCCCGAGCCCGGTGAATACGCCTGCGGTTTGATCTTCATGCCGCGCAACGCCACGCAGCGGCGGCGCATCGAGGAAGTGTTCGCCCGCGTCGTTGCCTCGGAGGGTCAGATTTACCTCGGCGGACGCACGGTGCCCACCGACAACTCCATGCTCGGTGAAACGGCACGTGCGAGCGAACCGTTCATGCGCCAGGTGTTCATCCAGCGCGGCCCCGACACGCCCGATGCCGAGGCGTTCGAACGCAAGCTCTACGTGATCCGCAAGCGCGCCTACACCGAGATCCGCGTCTCGACGATCGGCGGAGCCGAGTACTGGTACGTTGCGAGCCTCTCGCACAAGACTCTCGTGTACAAGGGCATGCTGCTCACGATGCAGCTCGATCAGTACTTCCCCGATCTGCGCAATCCGCTGATCGAGACGGCGATCGCGCTCGTGCACTCACGGTTTTCGACCAACACCTTTCCGAGCTGGGATCGTGCGCACCCGTATCGCTACATCGCGCACAACGGCGAAATCAACACGCTGCGCGGCAACATCAACTGGATGCGGGCGCGCGAGGCGCTGCTCGAGTCGCAGTTGTTCGGTGAGGATGCGCGCAAGCTCGCACCCATCGTTAACGTCAACGGCAGCGACTCCTCGATGTTCGACAACGTGCTCGAGCTGATGGTGCTCGCCGGTCGTTCGTTGCCGCACGCCATGATGATGATGATCCCGGAGCCCTGGTCCAAGCACGAGACCATGGATCCGGCGCGTCGCGCCTTCTACCAGTTCCACAGCAGCTTGATGGAGCCCTGGGATGGCCCCGCGGCCATTGCCTTCACCGATGGCGGGCGCATCGGCGCCGTGCTCGATCGCAACGGCTTGCGACCGGGTCGTTACTACGTCACCAAGGACGGCATGGCGGTGGTGGCTTCCGAGGCCGGTGTGCTGGAGATCCCGCCCGAGCAGATCGAGCGCAAGGGTCGCTTGCAGCCGGGACGCATGTTTCTCGTCGACACCGAGCAGGGTCGGATCATCGAGGACGACGAGATCAAGCGCTCGGTCTGCACCGAGTGGCCCTACGCCGAATGGCTGGGTGAGCATCTCGTTCACCTGAAGGATCTGCCCGCGGCGCCGCAACTGCCTGCGCCAGAGCCTGATCTACTGCTCGCTCGCCAGATTGCTTTTGGCTACACGTTCGAGGATCAGCGCATCCTCATGGCGCCCATGGCCCGCGATGGCGTCGAAGCGGTCGGCTCGATGGGCAACGACACGCCGCTCGCCGTGCTCTCTAAGCGCTCGCGGCTGATTTACGACTACTTCAAGCAACTGTTCGCGCAGGTCACCAATCCGCCCATCGACAGCATCCGCGAGGAAATCATCACCTCGAGCGACGTCTGGTTGGGATCGGAAGGTAACCTGCTCGATCCAAAGCCCTCCGACTGCCGCCGCATCGAACTGAAGGCGCCGGTGGTGAGCAACGAGGAGTTCGCGAAGATCAAGCGCGTGGCCCTGCCTGGCCTCAAGGTTGGGACGGTCTCGATCCTGTTCCGTGCCTCGCGCGGTGCCGAAGGTCTCGCTAAGGCCGTCGAGCAGATGCGCGCCGAAGCGCGCCGACTCATCGAGGAGGAAGAGGTCAACATCCTGATCCTGAGTGATCGGGGCGTGACGCGTGAGATGGCCGCTATCCCGTCGCTGCTCGCCGTGTCGGCGCTGCATCACTATCTCATTCGCGAGGGACTGCGCATGCGCGCATCGCTCGCCATCGAAACCGGCGAGGCGCGCGAAGTGCATCACTTCGCCCTGCTCATCGGCTACGGCTGCAGCGTGATCAACCCCTACCTCGCTTTCGAGACGCTCGATGGCATGATCCGCGACAACCTGCTGCCGAACGTCGATCACAAGCTCGCCTGCGCAAACTTCGCCAAGGCCGCCACCAAAGGCGTGGTCAAGGTGATGTCGAAGATGGGCATCTCCGCGGTGCAGAGCTATCACGGCGCGCAGGTGTTCGAGGCGGTCGGCCTGCGCCAGGATGTGATCGACGAATACTTCAGCGGCACGGCGTCGCGCGTCGGTGGCATCGGTCTCGACACGATTGCAGAAGAAGTTCTGATGAGGCATCACGCCGCGTTCCCGGATCGCCCGGCGGGCGAAGCGGTGCTTCCGGCGGGTGGCCAGTACCAGTGGCGTGCCGAAGGCGAGTTCCACGTCTTCAATCCGGAGAGCATCCACCGTCTGCAGAAGGCGGTGCGAACGGGCAGTTACGCCACCTACAAGTCGTACGCCGAATTGATCGACGATCGAGCAAAGAATCTTTCAACGCTGCGCGGTCTGCTCGATTTCAAGAAGGGTGAGTCGATCCCGCTCGAGGAGGTCGAGCCGATCGAGAGCATCATGAAGCGCTTCAAGACCGGCGCCATGAGCTACGGCTCGATCAGCAAGGAAGCCCACGAGACGCTCGCCATCGCCATGAACCGCATCGGTGGCAAGAGCAACACCGGCGAGGGCGGCGAGGATCCGGATCGTTACGTGCCGCTGCCGAATGGTGACTCGAAGAATTCGGCGATCAAGCAGGTGGCGTCGGGGCGTTTCGGTGTCACCAGCGAATATCTGGTCCAAGCCAAAGAAATCCAGATCAAGATGGCGCAGGGTGCAAAGCCTGGCGAAGGCGGACAGCTGCCGGGTACCAAGGTGTATCCCTGGATCGCCAAGGCGCGCCACACGACCCCAGGCGTCGGCCTGATTTCGCCGCCGCCGCATCACGACATCTATTCGATCGAGGATCTCGCCGAGCTCATCCACGATCTCAAGAACGCCAACCGCGAGGCGCGCGTCAGCGTCAAACTCG
>CAISHQ010000187.1 GCA_903885195.1 uncultured Pseudomonadota bacterium
GGAAATCATGGCCCTTTTCGATGCCCTCCATGCTCAAGGACAGACGGTGATCGTCGTCACGCATGAACCTGACATTGCGGCGCACTGCCGCCGCACCATCCGCGTGTTCGACGGCCGGATCGTCGAAGATACGCAGAACCCGGCGCGTGCCGCATGAACGTGCTCGGCGAAGCATTCCGCGCGGCCCTCGCGAGCCTCAACGCCCACCGGCTGCGCAGCTTTCTCACGACGCTCGGCATCCTCATCGGCACGATGGCCGTCATCGCCGTGGTGTCGGTGCTGCAGGGATTTTCGGCCTCGATCAGCAGTCAGTTTTCCGATCTCGGCAGCAACACGCTGACGCTCGAGGCGGTCAACGAACAGGAAAACTTCCGCAGCGGACAGATCAATACGCTCTCGTTCGACGATGTCGACGTGCTGCGCTACAAGGTCAGCGGCATCTCGCGGGTTGCGCCGATCATCTCGACGCCGCTCCGTGGGGCGTCCTACAAGGGACGCAATGTGACCCCCCAGGTGCTCGGTGCCACCGAGGAATCACAGTACGTTCTCAACATCGACACCTCGATCGGACGCTACATCACGGCCAGCGACGACAAGGGCGGTCGGCGCGTGGTGGTGATCGGTACCGAGGTTCGTGACGAACTGAAGATGCCGGAAAATCCGGTCGGCGAATTCCTGCTACTCGGCAACGAGTGGTTCCGCGTAGTCGGCTTGCTGGAGAAACGCGGCGAAATCTTCGGCTTCAGTCAGGACAACCGCGTCATCATCCCCTTCAGTGTGGCGCGCTCGCTGACCGGCATCTTTGATCGTACGTTCATGGAAGTCTCTTTCACGATCACAGATCTGACCCAGATCAGTCAGGTGCGCGAACGTGCGATCCGCGCGATCCGCACCAACCGACGGATCGCACCCGGCAAGGAAGACGATTTCGAGATCAAGGCGGCCGACTCTTTCGTCAAACAGTTCGAGCAGATCACCGCCACGGCCACGGCCGTGCTCGCCGGCATCGTCGGCATTTCGCTACTGGTCGGCGGCATCGGCATCATGAACATCATGCTGGTCTCGGTCACCGAACGCACACGGGAAATCGGCATTCTCAAAGCACTCGGCGCCACGCGGCGCGACATCCTGGTGCAATTCCTGCTCGAAGCGGCCTTGCTGTCCTTGCTGGGCGGCATCGTCGGTATCGTGCTTGGGCTACTCGCCGGCATGGGCATCGCCTCACTGATCCCGAATTTCCCGCCCGCTCACGTACCGGTATGGATCATGCTGGCCGCAGCGGGCTTCTCGGCGCTCGTCGGCGTCGTGTTCGGTATCGCTCCCGCATCGAAGGCTGCAGGGCTCGATCCCATCGAAGCCTTGCGCTACGAGTGAAGCGGAAACGCTAGCCGGCGAACTCGGCGAGCCCGGCCACGGCCTTCGGTGCGCCCGTGGCGATGCTGCCGACCTTCGCGCCGGTCGACAGATCGATCTTCGCCACTTCGCCAGAAAAGAAGCTGCTGGTGAAGGCGTGTCGGCCGTCGCCACACAACTCGAGGGTGGCCCAACCGAAGCCCTCGAGCGGAATCTGCCGCGTAGTCTGACCCGCCTCATCGACAACATGCAGGCTCGCCCCACGCAGCACATACAAGGTGCCATCGCTCGCGAACGCCATGCCAAAGAACATCGGCGGCGGACCCGGCGGATACGGCGGCGTGAACGACTGCAAATCCGGAAGTTGTCGATCTTCAACGAGGTCGTAGCGCATCAGGCGCGGACCCGTCTCGGAACAGTAGACGAGCGTACGGCCATCGGGCGACACAGCCGACATCGTCACGCCGAGAAAACCACCCATGCCGCCGTGCGTGGCCGTGGCGTATTCCTTGAGCAGGCGCCCATCCGCGGAATAGCGGAATACATGCCCATCGCCGAAGCGCTGGGTGCCCGGCATGAACGGGATCTCCGTGTGCATGCGCGCGCGGATCTCCGGCTTGATGGCATCCCCCACCACGTGCTCGCCGAAGAGCAACGTACCGTCGGCGGCGAAGTTGACGTGCGACAACGGACGCGCGCCAAACTCGCGACGTCGGACCACGCGACCATCGCGATGGATGTTGAGCAGCACGAACTCCTGACTGTCGAACGCCCAAAGAACGCCCGCCGCATCGAAATTCAAACCGCCCACCAGATGAGTCGTGTCCGCGAGCAGCAACTCGCCCTTCGGTGAGAGATCCGCACCGTACTGCAGGATGCGCCCCTGCCCTGCGTGATCATCGTTCGGATTATCGAGCAGCGTGGCTGCCACAAACAGGTCGCCAGGCGCATAGGGCTTGAACGTGGACGAACTCATGTCAGACCTCGATCGGATAGCGTGAAGTGATGTCGCGACGCGCGCCAAACAGCGCACCCAGCGCGCGCTTGAGCAGGCGCCCGGTCGTCAACCAGGTGATGTCGTTACCCTGCTTCGAGTCGCCGAGAATGCGCTCGACGATCCAGGGCGTCGTGGTCTCGACGTGCTCACCCAGGAAATTGAGTTGCTTCAATGCCCGACGACGATCCGCCGCGGGCAAGTGGCTCAGTTCGCGCAGCATGCCCTCGGTGAGATTGATGCCAGGACTGATGGTGCCGACGAGGATCTTGGAGTCGACCTGCTCCTGCCGCTCCTTGACGAGGCAGTCGGCGAAATATTTGACTGCGCGCTTCGTCGTCGAATAGACGCTCATTCCCGGCACCACACGACCGCTCGCGCCACCGCCGCCGAGGGTGAGATACAACTTGCCGTGGCCCTGCCGCTGCATGCCGGCGATCGCGACCTGTGCCGCATTCATCGAGCCGATGACATTGGCGCGCACCATGGATTCGATCTCGGCGGGCGTCGTATCGGCGAAGCGCGCCCCGGTTCGCGCGTAACCCGCGTTGTTGAGCCAGATGTCGACCGAACCGAATCGATTGATCGCGTGGGTCCAAAGCGCCTCGACGGCTGCGAGATCCGCCACATCGCAAGCGCATCCGCTGACGCGATCTGCTGCACCTTCCGCAGCGAGCTGCTCGACCGCCCGAGCCACGCTCTGCGGGCTGCGACCGCTGACCACGACGTTCAGGCCGCGCGCAAGAAACTCGCGCGCATAACCGAAGCCCAGCCCCTGCGTGCTGCCCGTGATGACAACCGTTTGTGTGGCCAACGCGCGTACCCCCGTGCTCATCTGGCCGACTCGAGGCCTTCAGAATACCCACAGCGATCCGCTGTGTAGACCCGGCCCGGCTGCTGACCGCGGTTTGGACGTCACTGTGGTGGGTAAAGCCGTACGATCAAACCCTGCACTCGGGGGAGCGACATGACGAGCCAGCAAACCATCGTGATCACGGGCAGCACGCGCGGTATCGGCAAGGGCATGGCCGGCGAGCTGTTGAAGCGCGGCCATAACGTCGTGGTGAGCGGACGGACCGCCGCCGCAGTGCAACAGGCCGTCGCGGACCTCGAACCACTGGCCTCCGGGACCGCACGCGTCCACGGCGTGCCCTGCGATGTCGCGCAGTGCGAGGCACTGCAAACACTTTGGGACGAAGCGACCTCGAAGTTCGGCCGCGTCGACATCTGGATCAACAACGCGGGCATTTCTCCCGCGCGTCAACGCGCGGGCGAGATGCGCGGCGAGGACATACGCAATGTGCAGCAGATCAATCTGCAGGGAATGATGCAAGGCACGCGGATTGCGCTCGTCGGCATGCAAGCGCAGGGCGGCGGCACGATCTACAACATGGAAGGCTACGGGTCGAACGGCATGATGAACCCGGGCATGGGCCTTTACGGCGCGAGTAAGTTCGCCCTCACCTATTTCAACAAAGCGCTGCTGGCTGAGACGCGCGACAGCGCGGTGAAGATCTGCTACCTGAGTCCCGGCATCGTGCTCACGGATCTGCTCAAACGCGACATGGGGAGCAACGACGCCCGCGACATCGCTCGCACGCGTCGGATCTACAACATCCTCGCCGATCGCGTGGAGACTGTCACACCGTGGTTGGTCGACAATATCCTCAAGCCCCAAAAAGCCGGCGCTCGTGTCGCCTGGCTCACCGGCGCGAAGGCGGGCAAACGCTTCTTCCTGTCACTGTTCCGCAAACGTCAGTTGCTGACGGATGCCGACTTCGCCGCAGACTGAGTCGCCGGCCGGCGGGCTGCCAGCACGAGTGCCGCGACGAAGACCACGGTAACCACCGCATTGAAGATCGGATACTCGAGAGGGTAGAGCCAGTACTCACGGTACGCGCCGAAGTGCGCCGGCATCTCGGCTGAGCCCCACAGCACGATCCCGGCACCGACACCGTAGCGTAAGGCAGACGCCATGCGAATCTGCTGCGTGGACTTCCAGACGAGGTAGGCCGCCCAGACGCTCCACAGGACGTACAGGCCCATGATGATCTGCACACCAGTGCCGCGCGTGCCGAGGTAGATGGCATACAGCCAGAACAGGTAGCAGAACCAGGTCACGAACAGCACTTCCATCGCAGTGATGCGCGCGAAGCTGCGCTGATTGTCGGGCGTGGGCATCCCTGGCGAGAAATGCAGGTTACGGTGGAAAAAGCGCATGAAGTTGCACTTCGTCTGCAGATTGAACATGCCGTACAGCAAAAACAGCGCGAACATGATGGTCACGGTGGCCTGCAGCATGTTCGCCTGCGGCGCCGCGGCGTAGCCGTTCTCTTCGACGGGAAACGCCGGTACGTCGTAAAGAACACTGAAGAATTTGAAGGCGTACTCGAACCAGCCGATCCAGATCAGCCAGCCGCCGATCAGACCTGACAGCGTGGCCTGCAATTCATTGGCTCGCAACCCACGCCAAACGATGACGAAGCCCACGATACCCACGACCACGGCAGCGACGTAAACGCCTCGTCCGAAGCCGCTTTCCAGCATCTTGTAGGCCGTGTGGCCGAGCGGTTGAGTCAAAAAACCGATCAGCAAGCCCAGCAGCCCGACCACCGGCTTGCGGTAGAGAAACGACGTCATACAACCCCCGAAGAAAACGTCGATCAACGCGTCGAATCATAGGGGACGGCAACCACTTTGCCCTCCCGACGGCTGTCTGCCGCACCCTCCAACCGTCCATCGGACAAGCGACGCACGGCATGGATGCCGGAGGCCTCCCCGCCACTGCGTCCGCCGCGAAACTCGTGACCCATCGCCCGCAGCGACTCGATCAGCGCCGGGTCCATCCGCGCGGTCTCGGCGACCACGAGTCCACGGGCGATGACATTCGGCAAGTCGACCGCTGCCTGAGGCGTCAGACCCCAATCCAGCATGCCTACGATGCTCTTCGCGACGTAGCCGATGATCGCGTGACCTCCGGGCGATCCCACCGCGAGTTCAAAGCGACCGTCGCGGAACACGATGGTCGGCGACATCGATGAACGCGGCTTTTTGCCTGGCGCCACGGCATTGGCGATAGGCTGCCCCTTGTCGTCGAAGGGCGTGAAGCTGAAGTCGGTCAACTGGTTATTCAGGAAGAATCCGCCAGCCATGCGTTGCGAGCCGAACAGACTCTCGACGGTGGTGGTCATCGACACCACGTTGCCACGCCCGTCGACGACCACGAAATGACTCGTGCCGGTCGTACCTCCGGTCGCATCGCGTCCGCGCAGTTGTGCCCCCGGCGGTCGACCCGGTTCGACACGCTGCATCGCCCGATCCGGCGAAACCAACGCCGCACGCGAGGCAAGGTAGTCACGATCGAGCAGGCCCGCGATCGGTACGGCCTCGTAGCGATCGTCGGCGACGTAGGTGTCTCGATCCGCGTAGGCCAGACGCTGCGCTTCGATGAGATAGTGCCAACCGGCGACGGTAGTCGCACCGCGCGCGGCCATATCCACATGGCTCAGGATACCCAGCACCGACAGAACCGCGACCCCACCCGAAGACGGCGGCCGCATGCCGCAGACCAGGTACACCCGGTACGTGCTGCACACCGGCTCCAGCCGGTTCGGACGATAGTCGCGTAAATCTTCGAGCGTCAGCGTCCCGGGCATCGGATCCGCGCGCACGGCGCTGACGATTTCTTCGGCGATCGGACCTTCACGGAGCGCCTTCGCACCCTGCACCGCAATACGACGCAGCGTTGCCGCATAGTCCGGATTGCGCAGCAGGCTGCCGACGGGTCGCGGTGTCTGGCCATCGAGCGTGAGGTAGGCCGCAGAGTTCGCCGGCAAACTGCCGCGCGCGACGACTGCGGTGATCATTTCGTGCAGACGCGGCGAAACCGCAAAGCCCGTCTCGGCGAGCGTGATCCCCGGGCGCCAGAGCTGTCGCCACGGCAATCGGCCGTGCTCGCGATGCGCAAGCTCGAGCATCGCCACAGCACCGGGTACGCCCACCGATCGACCCGAGCGCACCGCATCGAAGAATCGCAAGGGCTTGCCGCCGGCATCGAGGAACATGTCGGCCGTTGCACCCCGCGGCGCGACTTCGCGCCCGTCGTACGTAATCACATCACCCGTCGCCGCGGAGTAATGAACGAGGAACGCGCCACCGCCGATACCCGAAGATTGAGGCTCGACAAGACTCAGCACCCCCTGCACCGCCACCGCCGCATCGACGGCGGAGCCACCAGCGCGTAAGACTTCGGCGCCCGCCTCGGCCGCGAGCGGATTGGCCGCGGCCACCATGCCGCCGCTCGTCCAGTTGGGCTCGGCTGCCGCTTCAATGGGACCCGCTGGTGGAGACGACCCCTGCACCGCAACGGGCGTGCAGCCCGCAATACCCGTCAGCAGCGCCGCCGCGAGCACTGCGCAGGTGGCGCCGCGCCAGTTGATGCTCTTGATCGACATCACAGCGCGGCTTCGATGTCGGCAGCGATCGCCTCAGGCTTATCCTGCGGAGCGTAGCGCTTGAGAACCTTGCCTGATCGATCAACCAAAAACTTGGTGAAGTTCCACTTAATCGACTCGGAGCCCAGCAGACCCTTCGCCGAGCTCTTCAGGTGCGAATACAGCGGGTGGGCACCCGCACCGTTCACTTCGATCTTCGCGAACATCGGGAAGGTGACGTCGTAGTTGAGCCGGCAGAAGTTCTTGATCTCGTTCTCGTCACCAGGCTCCTGCGCACCGAACTGGTCGCAGGGAAAGCCGAGTACGGCAAAGCCGCGATCGGCATATTTGCGCTGCAGCGCTTCGAGCCCCGTGTATTGCGGAGTGAAGCCGCAACGACTGGCAACGTTGACGATCAGCAACACTTTGCCGCGATATGCAGCGAGCGACTGCTCCGCGCCCTCGATCGTGCGCGCAGAAAAATCATGAATATCGGTCATAGGAAGCTCCGGATTCCAAAAACAATCAACCGAACGGTGACACCCCAAACAGCATCAGGTGCCCACCCATGACGAATAAGCCGTAGACGGCAAGGCCCAGCACGATGGCGAGAACGTCGTTGAGGATCTTGCCTTCGGCCGTAGACAGCGCTTCGCCGCGGCGTTTGACCGAGATGCGATCGAGCACCGCCCAAAGCAGCAACGAACCAAACAGCAGCACGTCGGCGAGCATGCCGTTGGCGAGCAGGTGGGCGAGCGCCCACAATTTCACCGCCACCAGCATCGGATGCTTGGCCCAGCGCTTCAGACGTCCTGGCAGATACGTCGCGAACAGCAGCGGGAACACCGGCAACATCAACAAGCCTGCCAGATGCCGCAAGCCTACCGGCGGCACATAAAGCAGCGAGGGTTCGAGGCGCGCCGCGCTGTAGCCACCGATCATGAGTACGAAGCCAAGCAACGCAACGAGTGAATACAGTCCTTTCCAGGTGCCCGCTCCGAGGCGCGCCACCATGGCATCGCGCCACGGCCGCGCCACGATGGACACCGAGTGGATACCCAGGAAGATGACGAGACCGACGACGAGCTGAATCATGAACCCTCCCCGATTACGTGATCGCTACCAAGGCTGTACGTCGCCACTGTAGCGGATGAAGCTGCCGGATTGCTCGCGAGTCAGCCGATCGATGACGTTGCGCAGGCCGGCAACGCTCTGCTCCACCGGCACCGTACCCGGAACGACCATGCCCCGCGCCGCGTAACCCTGTGTATCAACCTGCCCCGGCGAGAGGGCCACGACCTTGAAGCCCTTCGGTTGCAGCTCCAGGGCCAGCGCAACGACCATCATGTTGAGCGCCGCCTTGCTCGCCTTGTACCAGTAGCCACCCGGCATGCCGCCGCCGCGGGCGCCGAGCGACCCGGCCAGCGAGGAGATCGCCACGATCTTTTTCTGTGTCCCGGCCTCGAGATTGGGCAACAGTGCCTCGGTGACGCGCAGCGGACCTTGGGCGTTGAGACGCATCAGGTAATCGAAGCGATCGTGATCCAGCGAACCCAACGACTGGCCACGAAACTGGTCGGTATCACCCGCATTGTTGATCAGCACGTCGATGGCCACGCCACGCAGCCGATCACGCAGCGCCGAGACGCTGACGCCGTCAACGACATCGAGCGCTTCGAGACGGACGTTCGGATGGCGTCGGGCCAGTTCGCGCAAGTTCGCCGACTCCGTCGGCTTGCGCGCCGTGGCGATGACCGTCCAGCCGGCAGCGGCGTACTGACGGGCGAACTCAAGACCGATACCGCGACTCGAACCCGTGACGAGCACCGTGCCCGTCGCGGCGTCGCTCGCGGCTGCCTGAGCGGCGCTTGAGACCGCGGGCGTCACTACACATGACCACAACACCAAGCCGATACCCATCAAGCGGACGAAGTGTTTCATGCGCGTCCTCCAAGGGAGAGAAACTGTGAAGGCAAGGATAAGCCGGGGTTGTCCACCCACCCGCGCACACGAGCCGCCACAAGCCGATGCGTGACGCCCGAGTACAGCGGAATCACGGGCAGATCGCGCAGCAATACACGCTCTACGGCCAGATAGCCCCGAGCGCGCGTCGCTGGATCGAGGCTCGCCTCCGCGGCAGCGATCAGTCGGTCGACTTCAGCGTCCGCATAGCCCGAGTAGTTGAGGAACGAGCCGCTCTGAAAACGCCCAATGAAACTCGTCGCACTTTGCACCGCCGAGAACGGGCCATAGTCCATCAGATCGAAATCGCCTGCGTTGAGCGCCATGTTGTAGGCGCGAGATTCCATCCCCCGCGCCTCGAGACGCACGCCGAGCGGTGCCCACATCGCATCGACGGCAAGAAACGTACGCTGAGTCAGGGGATTCGACGAGAAGATGCCGACGAGGCGCAGCGGTTGCGCTGCGCTGATGCCCGCCGCACCCAGCAGAGTGCGCGCGGCGGCGAGACGGCGCGCCATCGGCCAGGCAGCGTAAGCCGGTGCAGCGCGCACCGGATAGTCGGCAACGGCCTGCGGCACCAAGCTCTCAGTCGGCTGTTCACCGAGTCCACGAACTTTGTCGCAAAGCACCCGGCGATCGATGGCGAGCGAGAGCGCCTCGCGCACCCGACGATCGGCGAGAGCGCCGCGGCGCAGGTTGAGACCCAGCCATCCGCCACCATAGAACGGAACGCTGCGGAGGAATGGCGCGAGCTCGACTCTCGCGAGCTTCAGCACGGAGGCTTCGCTGAGCTGCGCGATGTCGAGTTCCGCCGAGCGAAATAATCGCATCCGTGTGGCGTCATCGATACCGGTGATCCATTCGAGCTGCGGTGCCATCGCTTGCGCACCCGCCCCGTACCAGCGCGGGTTCGCTGCGAGCGTCAACCGACCATTCTGCGCCCAACTGGTCGGGCGATAGGCGCCGTTGACCACGATGGCGGGCGGCTTCGCCCAATCTCTTCCAAGCCGCTCGATCAGGCGCACGGGCACCACGTAGGCCACGGCGAGCAACTTCAGCAAATCCGTTTCGGGCCGCAGCAACTCGAAGATCACGCTTCCGGGCGCAGTGCCGACACGAACCCCGAGCGCCGCGGCGCCTGCCTTGCCCTGTCGCAAGGCCAGGGCGCCGACGATCGCGTCGTAGCGGTAGGCGAGCAACATGCCGGTGTCAGGCGCGAGCATGCGGCGAAAACTCGCCACCACCTCTGCGGCCTCGAGGCTCGACCCATCCGACCAGCGCAGATTGCGCCGCAAGCGAAACTCGTAGCGCCGCCCATCGGCACTGATTGTCCAGTCGCTGGCAAGCCCGGGGACGATCTGCCCGCGCGCATCGACAGCGGTGAGTCCGACGAATAGGTCGGCGTTGATCTCCATGTCGGTGGCAGAAATGCCCCGATGCGGATCGAGCGACGTCAGCGTACCGCCGCGCGAGCGGCGCAAGGTCACCGACGTTGCCTCGGCCGACAACATGCCGTGACCGGCCGTAACGCAGGCT
This sequence comes from uncultured Pseudomonadota bacterium, assembly GCA_903885195.1. GTDB lineage: Bacteria > Pseudomonadota > Gammaproteobacteria > Steroidobacterales > Steroidobacteraceae > UBA964. Next base: position 10,279 of record CAISHQ010000187.1, read on the forward strand.
GCGAACACGGAGCGGCGGATGAAATCGCGTCGCTGCATGTCCGTCACGAAAAGAGGTCAGGATGAAGGCTTATCATGGGCACGACTGAGCAACACGGCACCCACCGCAGTCAATAGGGCCGAAAGAATGAATGGCGCAGCAGGCCCCAGCTTGAAGTAGATCGGTCCGGAGAGCGCAGGGCCCACGATCCTACCTGCGCTGCTCGAGGCGTTGAACATGCCCATCACGGTGCCGCGGGACCTCGGGTCGGACTCGAACGACACCAGACTGCTGATAGCCGGCAGAAACAGGCCATTGGCGAGACCGAACAAGCTAATGGCGATCCACACCATGGCATCGTTCTGCGCCACGGCGAACAAGGCGAGACCGACGGTGACGCCGATGATCGATGCAACGGCAACGTGCTTTTCGCCAAAACGCCGCGTCAACGGACCGATCAGACCCGCCTGCCCAATCGCCGAGAGCAACGCGAAGGCCATGAAATGCAGGCCGATGTCGCGCAGCGAATAATTGAACAGATCGCGCCCCCAGAACTGGAACACCGACTGCATCGCTCCGCCCGCCACCGCCACGATCAGCGAAGCGCCCACAAGACCCATCAGAACCGGGTTGCCGCGGAATGCCTGCCAGGGCGTGACTTTGGGGGCAGCTGCCTCGCCTTCGACCGGAGGCGGCTCCTTCGACTTTCCGAACGGCTTGCGCAAGGCCTGCGGCAAACTCTCCGGCAGCAGAAATACCGTGCCGAGGAATGCGATGGCGGACAAGCCCGCTGAGGCAAGACCCGGCCAGTACATGCTCGGCACGACATCGAGCGTACTGAGGAAGCCGCCGAGCGGCGGGCCCACTGCAAAACCCACGCCGAACGCCGAAGCCACAATGCCGAGGCCCTTGGCCCGGTCCTTGTTTTCCGTTACATCGGTCGCATACGCGAAGGCCGCCGCGAGATTTCCCGACATCGCGCCGCCAAAGGCTCGCGCGATCAGCAACGACTCGAGCGTCGGCGCATAGGCCAGCCAAAGAAATGCAAGCACGGTGCCCGCAGAACTTAGTACCAGAATGGGCTTGCGACCGTAAGCGTCGCTGGCGCGTCCCCAGATCGGTGTCGCCACAAGTTGAAACAGAGAGAAGACGCCGGCGCCGCCAAAGGTCTTCCAGAAATCCGACGCTCCCATCGACTCGGCGACGAACGGGAACGGTATGGTGGTGATGCCGAATCCGGCGAGACTGATGAACACCACCAGCCACAACACGCCCAACCTTTTCATGACGACCGCCTGCGGGAAACTGCGGCGGGCATTATCGGCCGCACAGGGCCCAGACGCCCCGGCGCCTGAACTCCGACATCCGCACCCCGGTCGCTAGCGGCGAACAGCGCCGACGTAGTGCATCCGACCTGCATCGAGTTGCAACTCGTGGCTGGTGTGCTGTGGCCACTCGTCGCGGTGGTGGCTGCTCATGACCACGGCACCGCCCGCCGCGACAAAGGCGTCAATACGCTCGCGCAGCACCAAGCGAGTGTCCCGGTCGATACCCGCGAGCGGCTCATCGAGCAGCAGCAGACGCGGGCGTAGTACCAAAGCCCGTGCGAATAGCACTCTGCGCGCCTGACCATAGGACAACTCCCGCAGGCGCTGACCCGAGCGTTCGAGCAAGCCAAGGTCGGCCAGCGCTCGCAGCGCGCGTCGCTGCTCGGCAGCGCTGGGCGGCGCATCGAGCCCGATACTCGAACGCAGACCGCTGACCACGATTTCGACAGCAGAGTCGTAGGCTGGTGGATCACTTTGCAGATGCGGTGCCACGATCGCGCACCATCGTCGAAACTCCTCGAGTGGCACCCCGGAGACGATGCCTCGACGCTCGATGCGCCCGCCCAACGCCGGCGGGTAATCGCCATACAGCGCGCGCAGCAGGGTTGTTTTCCCCGATCCGTTGCCGCCGTGCACCACCCAGCACTGTCCGCCGCACACGGTGAAATCGATACCGCGCAACACGCGCCGGTAGTCGAGGTACACGTCGATATCATGCGCCGCGATCAACAAGCGCGAGCGCGATCGGCTCACCGGCGTTCGGGAGACGACCCGCGGTGGCTCAGAGACTTTTGACGCTGCACCCCGGCGCGATGCGGCAGGCAAATTCTCCGCTCGCGAGCCCGAGCGCGACCGCGAGCGCGAGCTGCGAGGCGCGCGCGGGCCCTGCGCGTGCAGTCGGCCCGCGACGAGATGGGCCACATGGGTCGTCGACGGCGGCATCTCTTCAAGGCGGTGAGTACTCAGCACCCATGGAATGCGGCAACGCGCCAGGGCCCGCAACACCCGCGCACGATGCCGCTCATCCAGGCCACCCAGCAGCTCATCGAGCAGCAGCAAACTTGGCCGTGTGGCGAGTGCCCGCGCGAGCAACACAAGGCGGCGCTGCCCGTAAGAGAGTTCGAGCAGCTTCCGACCCGCCAGCCGCGCAACGCCGAGTGA
>CAISHQ010000188.1 GCA_903885195.1 uncultured Pseudomonadota bacterium
CAAGCCGTCCTATGCGGAACTCATGCAGAACGGCAGCATTGATATCGCCATCTCGCCGCAGACGATCACCATCGGTTCGTTGTTGACGCACGTGCGGCGTGGTGACGTGGTGCAGGTCCACTCGCTGCGTCGCGGCGCCGCTGAGGCTCTCGAGGCCATCATCCACGGGGATCATCGCAGCTCCCGAGTGGTGGGCCAGCGCATCGAGGACATCAGACTGCCCGAAGGGGCGCGCATCGGCTGCGTTGTGCGCGGTGATCAGGTGATCATGGCGCACCACGACACGGTCGTGCAGGCCGACGATCATGTGGTGCTGTTCATCGCCGACCGTCGCCATGTTGATCAGGTCGAGCGGTTGTTTCTCGGCGAAACCGCCGGGCGACGCTGAACGGCGAACGCGCGACCATGCTCGCAGTCGCCCATATTCTCGGCATGATGATGGCGTTCTTCGCCGTGACCTTCGTCATGCCTATGCTCTGCGCGATCATCACGCAGGACGGTACCTTCGACGACTTCGCGATCGCTGCAGGCATCAACGTGATCGTGGGGCTTACCATCGCCGGGGCGACGCGTCGCTACAAGCGCGAACTCAAGCCGCGCGATGGCTTCTTGCTGGTGACGCTGTCCTGGGTACTGATGTCTGCATCAGCCGCCGTGCCCCTGCTGATCTCTCTGCCGGAGTTGAGCTTCACCGACGCTTATTTCGAAGCCGTCTCCGGTCTCACCACCACCGGCGCCACCGTGTTGACCGGACTCGACCAATTACCGCCGTCAATCAATCTCTGGCGGCACGCCCTGCACTGGTTCGGCGGCATCGGCATCATCGTGCTTGCCGTCGCGGTGCTGCCGCTGCTCGGCGTCGGCGGCATGGCGCTCTATCGCGCCGAAACCCCGGGACCGGTCAAGGACGAAAAACTCACCCCGCGCATCACGGAGACCGCCAAGGCACTGTGGCTAACCTATGCCGGGCTGACGCTCGTTGCGGTCGTGGCGCTGCGAGTTGCCGGGATGGGCTGGTTCGACGCGATTTGCCATGGCTTCTCGGTGATTGCACTCGGCGGATTTTCCACCCGTGACACCAGCATCGGCTATTTCGACTCAGCGCTAATCGAGCTCGTGCTGATTGTCTTGATGCTGGTCGCCACGCTGAACTTTTCGCGGCATTTCGTTGCCGTTCGCAATCGAACATTGGAACCGTATCGCAGAGACTCGGAAGGCAAAGTACTGCTGCTGCTACTTGGCTTCAGCGTCATCGTCGTCACGGTGCTGCTGACAACGACAGGACAGTACGCAAGTGCCCTCGAAGCGCTGCGGCACGCAGCCTTCAACGTGGTTTCGGTCGCCACCACCACCGGGTTCGTGTCGCAGAACTACGATTTATGGCCGATCTTTGCGCCGGTGTGGATGCTGTTTCTCTCCTGCATTGTCTGCAGCACCGGCTCCACGGGCGGTGGGATCAAGATGTTTCGCACCTTGCTGCTCGCGCGACAAGCGCAGCGCGAGATGAAGCAACTCGTGCATCCATCAGCCGTGATTCCCATTCGTATCGGCGGCCAGGTCGTGCCTGAACGGATCGCGGCCTCGGTGCTCGCATTCATTTTTCTTTATTTCCAGACGATCGCGGTGCTGACCTTCCTGATGCTGCTCACGGGGCTACCGCTCGTGCCGGCCTTCACCTCGGTGGTGGCGAGCGTCAACAACCTTGGTCCGGCGATCGGCATCACCGGGCCATCCGGCACGTATCAGGTGCTGAGCGATGCGCAGACATGGATCTGTACGGTCGGCATGATCCTCGGACGTCTCGAGATCTTCAGCGTACTCGTGCTCTTCACCGCGGCGTTCTGGCGGAAATAGCGCAGCGGCAGCGCGACGGACGTCGTATTTCGACCCCGACCTGTCAGTAGCGCCAACTGCGCACGTCGGCCCCTTTCGGCGCCGTCATCAACATCCGCTCGGCCGCCCAGGGCAATACCATCTGCACGTAACGCAGTCGCGAGTACGCATTCGGCCGAGTGTGGTCACCGTTCCAGCAATGCTCGTCACGATCACCGTAGTCGATCACGGCATCGGCAGCGGGCTCGGCGTTGCGCAAAAACTCCTCGACGACGTAC
>CAISHQ010000189.1 GCA_903885195.1 uncultured Pseudomonadota bacterium
CTTCCACCATGAGACGGTCGATCTCGACGGTCTACATGCGCAGCTGCGCAGGATCGGCGCGAACGTCCTGGCCGCACCGCAGCAGGTGGACGCGGAGCGTGTCATGCTGGTGCGCGGTCCCAATGAAGAATTATTCGAATTCACGGAGCGTCGATGAAAGCATTATTGAGCGAGCAGCCCGGTGGTCCGGAAACGCTCGTTTTGCGCGATCTGCCCGATCCCACCCCGAAGGCCGGGGAATTGCGCGTCGCCGTCAAGGCCTGCAGCCTGAACTATCCCGATGCGCTGATGATCGAGGACAAGTACCAGTTCCGTCCGCCTCGGCCGTTCGCGCCGGGCCTTGAGGTGGCCGGCATCGTCGAGGCCCTCGGTGAGGGCGTGACGTCATTCAAGGTCGGCGATCGGGTGTTCGTGCACACGAGCCATGGCGGCCTCGCTGAGAAGCTCATTGCCACGCCCAGCCAATGCATGTCGATTCCCGCAGGAATGCCTTACGAGACTGCCGCGGCACTGCTGTTGACCTACGGCACATCGCTCCATGCGCTGCAGGATCGCGCGCGACTGAAGGCCGGAGAAACCCTGCTGGTGCTCGGTGCAGCGGGCGGCGTGGGTCTTGCCGCCGTTGAACTCGGCAAGGCGAGCGGTGCACGCGTCATCGCGGCCGTATCGTCGGCAGCGAAAGCGGCCGTGGCTCGTGAACACGGCGCGGACGAGACCCTCGTCTATCCCAGCGCGATTACCGATGCGCGAGCCCTCGCAGCACTATTCAAGGATGCCTGCGGCGCCAAGGGCGCCGACGTGATCTATGACCCGGTGGGCGGCGAATACGCCGAACCCGCACTGCGCGCCATTGCCTGGGAAGGTCGCTATCTCGTGATCGGCTTTCCGGCCGGCATTCCGAAGTTCCCTCTGAACCTGTTGCTGCTCAAGGGCTGCGACGTGCGTGGGGTGTTCTGGGGTGCATGGGTGCAGCGCGAGCCCAAGCGTCATGAGTCCAACATGCAACACTTGCTCGAGTTGTACGCGAGCGGTCGGATCCGGCCGCGCATCTCGGCGCGCTTCCCGCTCGTCGAAGGCGGCGCGGCGCTCGCCACGCTGCTGCGACGCGAGGCGCTTGGCAAGATCATCGTCAGCATGGAGTGATGCGGGAGGGAGCCATGCCGATGTACAGCCTCATGTTTCTGGCCTTCGCGCTGGCTCAGCTCGGACTCTTCATCTGGCTGCTCGGCATTTATCGCCGCAGTCGCGCCCCCGGCGCACTGGTGCTGCTCGTGCCGCAGTTCTTCCTGATCTGGGACAACCTGCGCGTGGCCGCGGGCATCGTGATCGGTTTCGGCGATCTGCTCTATGCACTCAGTTGGCCGGCGTTCTGGGCGCACTGGCTGTCGGGTTGCTGGCTGATCATCACCTGCGGATCGATCCTGCGCCTCGCGAACTTCGAACTCGCTGCGCGCAAATGGGTCATGGGGGGCTTTTGCGTCGTGACCACTGCACTGGTGCTGCACGATCTGCCGCTGTTCTGGACCAAAGATATCTATCCGGTCTGCGAGTTCGACCTCATTCGCTACAGCGGCACGGTCACCGAGGCCAATCGTTGCAGCGCGACTCAGGTGCTCGTGCCGAGTGATGGCCCGCCGATCGCACCGATCGTCACGTGCTTCGTGACCATAATCGTGGGTGCAGTGCTATGGCTGCGGCGCGGCCTGCCGTGGCTCACCCTCGGCGGCATCGCGATGCTGCTCACGGTCGCCATACCGGTACTGAACCGGCACCGGCTAGACAACCTCGGCGAGGTCTTCATCCACGGTGGCGCCATCCTGACGCTGTGGCAACTCACCCGTGCAGGTGATCAACGAGTTCGGTGAGCGAGCTCACCTCGAGGTCGGCGCGCACGCCGAGCTGCTCCGGCCATTCACCGCCCTGCCGATTGACCCACACCGCGCGGCAGCCCGCCTCGAGAGCACCCTGTACGTCGGCCTGCGGGTTGTCGCCGACGTAGAGAATGTCCTGCGGTGACAAACTGAGCGCTCGCGCAATCGCAGAAAACGCCTCAATGTGCGGCTTCGCGTAGCCCACCGCCTCGGCAGTCAAGGTGACTTCGAAGTGACTGCCGAGCGGGGTGGTGGCCACATCGGCATTACCGTTCGAAAAGGTGGCGAGCCGAAAACGCCCAGTGAGTCGCTGCAGCGAGGGTGCAACATCGGCGTAGAAGTCCACCTCGTTGCGCGCCGCCTTGAACACACCGAAGGCCGCCTCGCCCACCGCGGCGTCGTGCTCGTGGCGAACCGCGAGCCGGCGCAGCGCCTCCGTGCGCAACCAGGTCATGTGGTGCGCGAGCTGCGGATGTTCACGCGCGAGGCTCATGCGTTCCGCCCAGAGTTCCTCCGGTCCAAAACACGCCGCGAGGCGCGGGTGCTCGCGCGCCAAATACTCGTGCATGAGCCGCTCTGCACGTTGCAGAACGGGTTGCACCGGCCACAGCGTGTCATCCAGGTCAAAACAGACTGCTCGAACTCGCAGGGACATCGCCGCAGGGGTCCTCGACTACAATGGGGGCCACGTTTTACCGACACCGACCTCGGAGCACAACCATGGCCGTCGTTTCTCGTCGTACCCGCCTGTCGCTCGCCGCCGTCCTGTCTTTCGCCGCCATGACGAATCTCGGGGCGATGAGCCGGGCGATGGCGGCCACACCCGCCACGCAGGGCGCCGCCTCATCGAGTGCCTTCACCGCAGAGGATCTCGTGCAATTGTCCCGCCTGAGCGATCCACGGGTATCGCCGGACGGGCGCCACGTCATTTTCACGCTGCGCGAGACGGACATGGCCGCCAACCGCGGCCGTACGGACCTGTGGCTCGTGGATACCGCCGCAACCGCGCCGGTGGCGCGCCGCCTGACGCAGCACCCGGCCGCAGACTCCTCGCCTCGCTGGGCACCGGACAGTTCCGGCGTGTACTTCCTTTCGAGTCGCGGCGGCTCCTCGCAGGTGTGGTTCCTGAGTCTCGCCGGCGGGGAGGCCCAGCCTGTCACCGAACTGCCGCTCGATGTGGGCTCCTTCGAGATATCGCCGCGTGGCGATCGCATCGCCCTCTCGCTCGAGGTCTTTGCGGACTGCGCCGACCTGCAATGCAGCAGCGATCGACTCGCGGCGCAGCAAAAGAAAAAATCTTCCGGCCAAAGCTACGATCAGTTGTTCGTGCGCCATTGGGATACCTGGAAGGACGGAACACTGTCGATGCTGTTCAGCGCGGCGCTCGGCGTAGACCGCCGCGCAGGGACACCGATCAATGTGTCCGCCTCAGTGCGCGGCAACGTGCCCTCGAAACCCTTCGGCGGCGATGAGGACTACGCGTTCAGCCCTGACGGGACGCGGCTCGTGTTCAGTGCGCGACTCGCCGATCGCGGTGAAGCCTGGTCGACAAATTTCGATCTCTACGAGGTGCCGGCGGATGGCTCGAGCGCAGCGCGCAACCTGACCGCCAACAACCCGGCCTGGGATGCGCAGCCGGTGTTCCTCGCCAATGGCGATCTGGCCTGGCTCGCCATGACGCGCCCCGGATTCGAAGCCGATCGCTTTCAAATCATGCTGCGCAGTGCCACCGATGGCCGCGTGCGCGCGCTGACCGCCGACTGGGATCGCTCCGTGTCGACGCTGGGCACTACCTTTGACGGGCGACGGCTGCTCGCCACGAGCGATGACATCGGCCAAGTCGCCCTGTTCGAAATCGACCCCGCCACCTTGCAGCGCACGACGCGCTTGAATCGCGGTCAGGTCGCGGCATTCAGCGCGACCCGAGACGGCGTAGTGGTCGAGTGGGCTGCGCTCGACTCGCCGCCTGATCTCTACCTGCTCGAGGCCCGACCGCGTGATGCGACCCAGCCGCTGCGTCGGCTGACCGCCGTCAACGCGAATCGGCTCGAGGGACGCCGCTTCAGCGAGTTCGAGCAGTTCTCGTTCAAGGGCTGGAACGAGGCGACGGTGTATGGCCACGTGATGAAGCCGCACGGCTATACGAAAGGCCAAAAATATCCGATCGCTTTCATCGTGCACGGCGGACCTCAGGTCAGCTTCGCCAACCAATGGTCCTGGCGCTGGAATGCGCAGGTCTACGCCGGCGCGGGCTACGGCGTCGTGTTCATCGATTTCCACGGCTCACCCGGCTACGGCCAGGCCTTCACCGATTCAATCAGCCAGGACTGGGGTGGCAAGCCCCTGGTCGACCTGCAGAAGGGGTTCGATGCCGCCCTCGCGAAATACGACTGGCTCGATGGTGATCGTGCCTGCTCGCTCGGGGCGTCCTATGGCGGCTTCATGCAAAACTGGATCGTCGGCAACTGGCCCGATCGCTTTCGCTGCATCGTCAACCACGCCGGTATCTTCGACCAGCGCAGCATGTACTACGGCACCGAAGAATTGTGGTTCACCGAGTGGGAAAACGGGGGCCCCTACTATGCGGCGCCGCGCATCCACGAGAAGTTCAACCCCGCCGACTACGTCACCCGCTGGCGTACGCCGATGCTCGTCACCCATGGCGCCCTCGACTACCGGGTACCCTACATTCAGGGACTCGCCACCTTCACAGCTCTGCAGCGTCAGGGCGTGAAGAGCCGGCTGCTGTTCTTCCCCGACGAAAACCACTGGATTCTCAAGCCCGCCAACAGCATCCAATGGCATGGGGCCGTGCTCGACTGGCTGAACGAACACCTAAAGGCGCCGGACAGCCCCAAGGCGGACAGCCCCGCGGCGAGCAGCGTAAAATAACGGCAACGTTCGAGAGCATAGGTCCCCATGAAAAACTCCCTGCAGCCCGTCATCCTCGCCGGCGGTTCCGGCACCCGCCTGTGGCCGCTCTCGCGTGAGGGCTACCCGAAGCAGTTCCTGATCCTCGATGGCAACACGAGCCTGCTGCAGCAGACTGCGCAGCGCGTGGCCGCACTCGCGAGCACCGGCGCTGCGGTGCAGCCGCCGCTTGTCGTGGGTGGCGAGGAACACCGCTTCCTCATCGTCGATCAGCTTCGCGAGATTCGCTGCGAACCCGCGCACGTGGTGCTCGAGCCGCTGGGTCGCAACACCGCGCCCGCCATCACGCTCGCCGCGCTGCATGCCAGTGCCGCGGGCGAGGATCCGGTGCTCGTCGTGACGCCTGCCGACCAGACGGTACGTGACCCTGCGGCCTTCACGGCAGCGCTCGCCCAGGCCGCCGAATCGGCCGCGAGCGGTGACATCGTAGTGCTCGGCATCGCGCCCGAACGGCCGGAGACGGGCTTCGGCTACATCCGCTGCAGCGGGGCCACGTCGTCGGCCAACGCCGGTACGGCGGCTGCCGTCGAACAGTTCGTTGAGAAACCCGACCTCGCCACGGCCGTGCGCTACCTCGAAGAGGGCGGCTATTACTGGAACGCCGGTATTTTCGTACTGCGCGCCAGCACTTGGCTTAAGGCGCTCAGCACCTTCCGGCCGGACATCCTCGACGCCACGCGCGCCGCATTCGACTCGCGTAAGGTCGACGGCAAGTTCATCCGTCCAAACCGCGAGCTGTTCGCCGAAGTGCCCTCGGAGTCCATCGACTACGCCGTGATGGAGCGCTGCCCCGGCTCAAAGATTGCCGTACGCATGGTGTCCTGCGCGGCGGGCTGGAGCGATCTCGGCGCCTGGGAGGCCGTATGGCAGGTGGGCGACAAGGACGATGCCGGCAACGTCACCTCGGGTGACGTGCTGCTGAACGGCAGCCGCAACACGCTGGTGCATGCCACGCACCGACTGGTCGGCGCCATCGGCCTCGAGGACATCGTCGTGGTCGAGACCCCCGACGCCGTGCTCGTCAGCCATCGCAACCACAGCCAGGCCGTCAAAAAAATCGTCAGCGAACTCAGCTCGAGCGGTCGCGGCGAGCACAGCCAGCATCGCAAGGTGCACCGACCCTGGGGCTGGTACGACAGCATCGACATGGGCGATCGGTTCCAGGTCAAGCGCATCATGGTCAAGCCCGGTGCGTCGCTGAGCCTGCAGATGCACCATCACCGCGCCGAACACTGGATCGTCGTGCGCGGCACGGCCGAGGTGCGCTGCGGCGAGAAGACGCTGATGCTCACCGAGAACCAGAGCACCTACATCCCGCTGGGCGAGACCCATCGACTCGCCAATCCTGGCAAGGTGCCGCTCGAAATCATCGAAGTGCAGTCGGGCAGTTACCTCGGCGAAGACGACATCGTGCGCTTCGAGGACACTTACGGGCGCAGCAAGCCGGGCTAAGGCTTTAGCCGTAACCCGCGCGCCACTCGGCCTTGTACTGGATGCCGAGTTGCAAGAGGCGCTGCAGCAGCTGCGGGTAGCCGATGCCGGCCGACAGGGCCGACTGCGCGAAATCCTCCACCTCGGCGAGGCAGGGGTTGGCGTTCGCCTCGAGCACGAACACCTGGCCGTCGTCGCGTACGCGGAAATCCATGCGCGCATAGCCCGACAGTCCGAGTGCCCGATAGATGCGCCGCGAAAGGCGATCCAGCGTCGCCTTCAGCGGTGCCGGCAAATCGAGCGCCGCAGCACGCGTGATACCGTGCCGCTGCTGATATTTGCGGTCCCACTTCACCTTGCGGGTGGCGATGGCCGATTGCCCCTCGCCCATCGATCCGAACGACAGCTCCCAGGGTGGCAGACAGGTGATGCGTTCGTTGCCAAGCACCCCGACATAGACCTCGCGACCTGCGATGTATTCCTCCACCAGCGCGTCGGTACCGACCTGCCCATGGATGAAGGCGATCCGATCCTGCAGCTGCTGCGGTGTCTCCACCACCGAGGCCTGAGCGATACCCAGCGAGGCGTCTTCCGTCGCCGACTTCACGAACAACGGGTAGCGAAGACCGGCAGGCACTCGGGTCTTCACGCCTTTACGGAACACGGCGAACTGCGGCGTCGGAATGCGGTGGGAGGTGAGCAGCCGCTTCGACAGCGGCTTGTCGCGCGAGAGCAGCAGGCCGCGCGGGTTACACCCGGTATAGGGTTGCTGCATCAATTCCAGAAACGCGACGACATGCTGGTCGTAGGTGACGATGCCGTTGAACTCCTCGAGCAAGTTGAACACGACATCCGGATGCCAGTCGGTGATGGCAGCACGCAACTCGGTCAGGCTATCCATCACGCCGAGACACTGCACCTCGTGCCCGAGGCTGCGCAGATTCCGGATGACGTCGTATTCCGTACGCCACTCGTCGATCTGCTGCGCGGTGTATCCCTCCAAACTCGTCGGCGGCACCAAGCTCTGATGCACCACCAGCAATATGCGCAGACTCTTCACAATGCAAACCCCACCTTGATCCCTCGTCGACCCGCACGGGCGAGTCGTACCACCATCGCCCGCGCGTGTTGTACGCACTCGGGCCGCGAACCTTTGAGCCACAACTGCCGCTCGCGACAACGCTCGATCGCAAGATCGAGGAGCTGACCCGCACTGTAGGCATCGATCTCGCTGCGCTGTGTGGCCAAGCCTACGAGTTCGACCCGTCGAGCACGCAGCAGGGTATCGGCGCGGCTCGCACGACCCTCGCGTGGCTTGCCGCCGAACGCGCGACCGAGCAGGCGATCAATGGCCGAAAAATCGCAGTGCACGCGCCGCACCAGAATCTGCCGGTAGTACTCGCCGAGCGTCAGCTCGTTGGCTGCCACGCTTTCGATGCGCGTTGCCGAGCGTACGGGCGGGTCGCGTTCGCGGATGCTCGTCATCATCGACTGCATCGCTTCAAGCTTGGCGAGCGCGGGCCATCCGGCGTATTTCTTGCGCCACCCCGAACGCGGCGACAACCAGACGGCGAAAGTCTCGGCGAAATCTTCGGCCGGGTGCGCCTGCGCGTACCAGCCATCCAGGTGCTGTACGTACTCACGACTGCCCGTGTCGACCGCATATCGATCCGGATACGGTGCGCGTGGCGGACCAAACGTGTCTCGCCATAACTTTCGGCGGCGCAATCGATAAGCCGTGTCAACCGCGTGTCCGACCTCGTGCCGCAAGATACGCAGCAGACTCGTGGAGTTGCCGCCCTCGACGGTACGCGCCATGCGGCGCTCCAACCGCTCGAGTCGCGGATGCGCGAGATAGAAGGGAATGGCAATGCCCGGCACGCCATCGGGTGAAAACCATTCTTCCGAGAACCAGACGTGCGGCTGCAGGCTTATGCCCGCGGCATCGAGTTCGCGGTGCAGCCGGGTGATGGCGCGTCGCAGCGGCGCCCGCTGCGGCAAGCCCAGATGCAGGTCACGAAATCGTCGACGCAGCAGCCGCGCGTCGGTGTCGCGCGCCCACGCCGGCGTACGTCGACCTCGGCGCTCCGCGCGGCTCATGGCGGCAGCTCCGCGCCTGCCTCGGCGAGTGCGATCAAAGCTTCGGTTAGCAGAGCGTCGGCCGTCTCCTCGATCGTCTCGCGCTGTACAAGTGCCGCGCGCCATGCGAGTGGAATCGCCTCGATACCGTAAATTGCACCGGCCAACTGCCCGCATACCGCAGCGACCACATCGGCATCACCGCCCTGATTGACGACCTGTAGCACCGCTTGCTTCCAACTCGTCGTGTCAGCAACGGCCTGAGTGGCGAGCGCCAGCACGCGCGCGGCTTCGTTGACCTCGCCCGTGCGACGCACGGCGTGCATCTCGAGCGGCGCATGACGACCGGCGAGCGCCGTGCCCAACACCAGGGCGAAATCCCGCACGGCCTCGACGGTCTCAGGTTCATGACTCGTCACGCCCGCCATGCCATTCACGTCCTCGAGCAAGCGACGTTCGTCGCCGAAACGAAACATCGCGAGCGGCGCAGTGCGCACGAGCGCGTCCGCACCATCAGCCATGGTTGCATCCGGCACGCCGGCAGCGAGCGCACGGGCAACACTCGCCGTGATGCCGAGACACTCGCCGGTGGCTGAGCCTTCGCCCTCACGCTGCCAACGACAAAATCGTTCGCGCTGATCGCTGGCGTCACAAAAACCGCGATCGAGCAGGCTTCGGGCGAGTGCGAGACTCAAGGCCGTATCGTCGCTCCAAGCGCCACGCGGCAAATCGAAGGGACCGCCCCCGAGCAGGTCTCGGACGGGGGCGAAACTACCGGGTCTTGCGAACTGCACGGACGCCGCCAAGGCGTCACCGACGGCAAGCCCGAGCAAAGCGCCGCGAAAACGGCTGCGCAAGCGCGCTACGAGCGCGAGAGATTCGGCCGATGGATCCTGCTCAGAGCTCATGCGTGCTGGTACGCAGCGCACGAAAATCGAACAGACTGGGATCGGCGAGGTGCGCAGGCTCGACGCTGCACAAAGCGCTGAAAATCGACTCCGTGCGCCCCGGGTATGCAGCCTCCCACTGCTGCAACATCGCTTTCACGGCGCGGCGCTGCGCATTGTCCTGCGAGCCGCACAATTTGCAGGGGATGATCGGAAAGTTGCGTGCGCGTGCATACCGCTCGATGTCGCGCTCGGCGACGTAGGCGAGCGGGCGGATGACGATATGCCGTCCATCCTCCGAACGCAGCTTGGGCGCCATGGCCTTGAGCTTGCCGCCAAAAAACATGTTGAGGAACAGTGTCTCGACGATATCGTCACGGTGATGACCCAAGGCCACCTTGCTGACGCCGTTCTCCGCCGCCCAGCGATAGAGCGCGCCGCGTCGTAGACGCGAGCACAGACCGCACATGGTCTTGCCCTCGGGGATCACCCGCTTGACGACGCTGTAAGTGTCCTGCTCGATCACGTGAAACGGCATGCCAAGGCCGCGCAGGTAGTCCGGCAGCACCTCGGGCGGAAAGCCAGGTTGCTTCTGATCGAGGTTTACGGCCACGAGCTCGAATTCCACCGGCGCGCTGCGTTGCAGCGACAGCAGCATGTCGAGCAAGGTGTAGGAGTCCTTTCCACCCGAGAGGCAGACCATCACCTTGTCGCCCTCGGCGATCATGGCGTAATCCTCGATCGCCTTGCCGACGAGCCCCCGCAGCCGCGCCTGCAGCTTGCGGAAGGTGCCCGAGGTCGGCGGCTGCGCGACCGCATCCATCACGGCCGGCTCACTCATGCGGCGTTTTGCGCACCCATCACGATGAGACAGATGCAGCTGCCGAACCCCACGAGCCAAACAAGCGAGCGCAGCGTGGCGAGGTCAGCGAGATAGCAGGCGAGATACGCGATCCGGGCGACGGTGAAAATCACTGCGACCGTGCCGATCGCGGCGGGATCGGCACCGCCCATGAACGCGGCGGCAAGCCCCGCAGTAAAGACAATCAGCGCCTCCCACGAATTTTGTTGCGCGGCATAGGCGCGGGCTCGGTAACCCTCTCGACGGGCCAGCCAGTCACGCGGATTGCGGTTGTCGTAACGGTCGGTGGCGCCTGCCTTGGAGATTCCGGCGCAGACGACGGGCATGAGAGCAGCGATCAACAAGGTCCACAGCGCAGTGCTCATTTCGATACTCCTGCAGGATCAGACGGTGGATTGGCTCGGGACAGTCGGTCGATCAAGTCGCTGACATAGTGCGGCGAGCGCGTGTTGCGTGCAATCAGCGCGTACAAGGCAGGCACGACGAACAGCGTCAGCACCAGCGAGAACACCGTGCCGAAGAACACTGCGGCGCCGATGGCATGCCGGCTCTCGGCACCGGCGCCCGTCGCGATCATCAGCGGCACGGCACCGAACGCCGTGCACAAGCTTGTCATGAGCACCGGCCGCAGGCGGATCGCCGAGGCCTCGATCACCGCCTCGACGTATTCGATGCCGCGATCGCGCAGCTGGTTGGCGAACTCGACGATCAGGATACCGTTCTTGCACGCGATACCGATCAACATGATGCCGCCGATCTGACTAAAGACATTGATCGAGCCGTTATAGAGCCAGAGCCCCACAAGCGCACCCGAGATCGCAAGCGGCACGGTTGCGAGGATCACAAGCGGATGAATGAAGCTTTCGAATTGCGCAGCCAGCACGAGATACACGATGAGCAGCGCGAAGGCGAAGGTCACCCATAGGCGCCCGCCCGACTGCTTGAGCTCACGTGATTCGCCGTCGTAACCAATCTGCACGCCCTCTGGGATCTCTTCGCGGATCACGCCCTCGATGTAATCGAGCGCCTCACCAAGTGAGTACCCCGGCGCGAGGTTGGCCGTCAGCGCGATGGAACGCAGTCGGTCGAAGCGCCGCAAGGCGCTCGAACCTGCCGTTTCCTGCACGCTGACGAGCGCCGACAGCGGCACCATCTCGCCACTACGATCGGAGCGCACGTACAGGTTGCCGAGATCATCGACCGTGGCGCGATCTTCCTCGCGCGCCTGCAAGATGACGTTGTATTCCTCGCCGGCGCGCATGAACGTCGTCACGATGCGCGAACCGAGCATGGTCTCGAGCGTACGCCCCACGCTTTGCAGCGAGATGCCGAGGTCGGCGGCGCGATTGCGGTCGATACGCACCTGTAGTTGCGGTTTGCGTTCCTGGTAGTCGGACTCGAGACCGATGATGCGCGGGTTCTCGCGTTGTACACGCGCGATGACCTTGTCTCGCCACGCAGCGAGCTCGTCGTAGTCGCCTCCGCCCAGCACCACCTGCAGCGGTTTGCCGATACCGCGCATGCCGAACGAGGGTGGCGAGATCACCACGATCCGCACTCCGGTGATCGAAGCCGTCCGCGCTCGCACGCGCTGCGCGATCTGCTGCGCAGTCTCCTCGCGCTCATCCCATAGAGTCATGGGCATGTAGACCGTGCCGTTGTTGACCTCGGCCTGCGAGCCGAAAGAGCCCGAACGCGTGATGATGCGCCGCCCGTTCCCCGCTTTCACCTCATCGAGCATGATCTGCTCGACTTCAGTGATGTAGCGGTCGAGGTGGGCAAGGCTCGCGCCCTCGGGCGCACCGACGAGCACGGGCATCATCGCCCGATCCTCGGTGGGCGCGAATTCCTGCTGCAACTTGAACCAGGGCACCGGCTTGCCGAAGACCATCAGCGACACCAGCAACACCGTCGAGACGGCGGCCGCGGTCGCAATGAGCAGCGGCCCCCTGCCCTGCATGACGCGGCGTAGCTGCCGCTCGTAAACCTCGGCGAGATCGTGGAACTTCGACTCGAGCTTGACCGCAAGCGGGCCGCGCTGGATGCCATTGGCGAAAAGTTTCGATGCCATCATCGGCGTGAGCGTCAGCGCGACGATCGCCGAAAAGCCGACAGCCGCTGCGACCGTCACGCCGAATTCGCCGAACAAACGCCCGAGCGAGCCCTCCATGTAGGACACCGGCACGAACACGGCCATCAGCACGAGCGTCGTGGCAATCACCGCGAAACTGATCTCGCGACTGCCGTGCATCGCACCCAGCAGGGCGGGCTCTCCGCCCTCGATGCGCCGAGCAATGTTCTCCAGCACGACGATCGCATCGTCCACGACGAGCCCGATCGCGAGCACGGCACCGAGCAGCGTCAGCGTATTGATCGAGTACCCGAGCAGCGACATGACGATCGCGGCCGCGAGGATCGAGACCGGAATGGTCACGGCCGGGATCAGCGTTGCGCGCCAGGTACCGAGGAACACGAAAATCACCACGAGCACGATCAGCAGCGTCTCGAGCAGCACGGTGAGCACCTTGCTCATCGACTCGGTGACGAACACGGTGAAATCGAGATTGATCTCGCCGGTGATGTCCTTCGGTAGCGCGCCTTGCACGAGTTCGACTTCGCGCGTGACAGCCTTGGAGACATCGAGAACGTTGGCCTTGGAGGTCGGGACGATGCCGATGCTGACCCCGGGCAAACCGTTGGAGCGCGCAAGATTGCGCTGATCCTCGGCCGCGAGACCTACTTCCGCCACATCACTGAGTCGTACGAGGTACCCATCTGCCGAACGGCCGATCACCAGCGAGCGAAAGTCCTCGGGCGTCTCCATCGACGTCCGCGTGCGTAAGGTGAACTCCCGCTCGCGCGATTCGATGCGCCCAGCCGGCAGCTCGACGTTCTCGCGCCGCAGCGCAGTCTCTATATCGTTGACGGTGAGCTGCCGAGCAGCCAGCGCCTCACGATCGAGCCAGACGCGCATCGCATAGCGGCTGCCGCCCGCGAGGCGCGCAGCGGCCACGCCGGGCAACGCACTGAAACGGTCGACGATGTAGCGGTCGATGTACTCACTCAGCTCAAGCGCGCTGCGCTGGGTGCTGGAGAAATTGACGTAGATGATCGGCTCGGCCGAGTCGTCCACCTTGGTGATTTGCGGCGCCTCGGCCTCCTGCGGCAGGCGCGAAGCCACGCGCGAGACGCGCTCGCGCACGTCGTTGGCCGCAGCATCAAGATCGCGATCGATCGCGAATTCGACGTTGATCCGTGCAAATTCATCGCGGCTTGCAGAGCTCAGCTTCTCGACGCCCTCGATGCCCGCGATCTCGTCCTCGAGGATCTGCGTCACACGCGCTTCGATCACCGCGGCGTTCGCGCCGCGGTAAAACACCGACACGCCGACTACGGGTCGACTGACATCCGGATACTCGCGAATGGAAAGCCGCAGCGCTGCCATGATGCCGAGGATCAGCAGCATCAAGGACAACACGGTGGCGAACACCGGTCGTCGGATCGACAGATCCGACAGCGTCATGAGCGCGGGCCCGCAGCCTGGGGCGCCGCGCCGCCGAGATCTTTGGCCAAATCACGCACGGGACCGCTGTCGCGCAGTTTGACCGTGCCTTCGACCACGATGCGCTCGCCGACGCGCAAGCCCTGAATGATCTCGACGCTGCCCGGACTGCGACTGCCGATGCGCACTTCGCGCTTCTCGGCCATACCGCCGGCGACGACGAACACGAACTGACGGTTCTGCTCAGGCACCAACGCCTCTTCGGGGATGACGACCGCCGTGCGCTGGTCGCGCTGCAGCTCGACGTTGAGGAACATGCCGGGCTTGAGCAAACCCTCGCCGTTCGGCAACTCGGCGCGGACCAACACCGATCGACTGGTCGGATCCACGCGCGAATCCACGCTTGCGACCTTGCCGCTGAATTGCTTGCCCGGATAGGCGACCGAAGTCACCGTCACCGGCAGCCCCGCGCGCAGTGCCGTCAGATTGCTCTCTGGCACCGCGAAGTCGATCTTGATCACGCTGCTGTCATCGAGGGTGGTGATCACCGTGCCAGGACTGATGAGACTGCCCACGCTCACCCGCCGCAAGCCCACGCGACCGCTGAAGGGCGCGCGGATGACGGTGTCCTCGAGCCGCGCACGCGCCGCATCGACCCGCGCGGTGTTGGCGTTCTTCGCGGCCACGATTTGATCGAACTGCGATTTGGACAACGCCTGCGTCGGCAGCAAGTCCCGACCGCGCTCGTACTGCGCGGTGCTCTCGACGAGTGCCGCATTCGCGACGGCCAGATCCGCCCTCGCCTGGGCGCTGTCGAGCTCGACGAGCACGGCGCCGCGCGTCACCCGCTCGCCATCGCGAAAGCGGATTGCGGTGACGAGATTCGAACTTTTCGACGTCACCACCACGGCCTCGTTGGCGGCCGCCGTGCCGAGCGCCTTCAATTCACGGGAGATCGCTTGCTCACGAACGCTCTGGCTGACGATTGGAACGGGCATGCCGCCCCCAGGTCCGCCCCCGGGCCCACGCGCGCCGGGCGCACCGCCGCCGCGATTGGCCATCGAGGCGCCGCCGGGTCCGCCCCGGCCCGGCCCACCCGCTCCAGGCCCACCCATCCCGGGTGGCCCCATGCCGGCGGAGCCGCCGGCCGGATGACGCGTGGCGTACACGGCCCAGCCTGCGC
>CAISHQ010000190.1 GCA_903885195.1 uncultured Pseudomonadota bacterium
AGGAGGAAGGCCAGCGCGAGCCCGCTCGCGACACCCGCCTCGACGAGCCAACTGCGCCGCCGCAGCGGCCGCCGGAGGAACAACCCCGCGAACACGGTGGCGATGAGCGCGGGGATGAACACGACCTCGAGGATGTAGGCTGCGATTTCGTTCATGCGGGGTCGCTCATGCAGGTTCCATCACGCGGGCTCGTTCATGCGTGCCGATGCGGCGCCGCGCAAGTCCGACCGCGTGCGCGTGCGCGCACACCACGGCCGGATCGCCTCGCGCTCCGCTCACTGCTGCGGCTTGGCCGCGTCACCCTCGAGGGCGATGATCATCCGCACCTCGTTGCCGAGCGCACCCTTGGGTGCATCGATGCCCCACTTCATGCCGTAGTCGGCGCGGTTGATGGTGAAGGTGCACTCGAAGCCGACCTTGGGTCCCGTGGGGCCCTTGCCCACGCCGACCATGTGGCAGTCGACCTCGATCGTCTTGGTCACGCCGCGCAGCGTGAGGTCGCCCTGCACGGTCCAGTGGTTGTCACCCACCTTGGTGGCGCCGGCGGACTTGAAGGCGATGGTGGGGAACTCGGCCTGGTTGAAGAAGTTCGGCCCCTGCAGGTTGCCGTCGAGCTTCTCGCTGCCCGTGTCCACCTTGCTCACCTGCGCCGTGACATCGAACACGGGCGCGGCGCTGCCGTCGAGCGGCCAGGTGACGGTGCCGCCAAGCTCGTTGAACCGACCCCAGAAGAACCCGGCACCAAGGTGCTGGACGCGGAACACCGCCATCGAGTGCACGGGGTCGAGCGTGATGTTGGGCGCGGTGGCCGCAGCGGCCTGCGCACTGGATGTGGCGGACGGGGACGCGGCGGTGATCGCGCTGGCGGGTCCGATGAACGGCACCGCAGCGGCGAGTGCGAACGCGGAAGCGCAGCTGGCGAGTGAGACGGCGATGAGTCGGTGCATGGTTGCCTCGGGAGTCGTGCGGATCGAGGCCCATCCTACAGGCATCTCGGTACCGTGCTGCGATGCACGCCCACTTCGCCGTGATCGCAGACAACGCCGGACGCGCGCGGTCCCGCGCCGCCGCGACCGCCTTGGCCGCCGCCACCCTCTTCGGTGGCTGCACCTCGGACCCGCGCGCGCCCGCGCGATTTCCCGACGACTGGATGGGCCATTGGTCGGGCACGCTCGAGATGCACGGCGCGCGGCCAAGCGAGGGAGAGGTGCGCATGGAGCTCGTCATCGGTCCATCGATCGCCGCCGACCGCCTGGCGTGGACGATCGTGTACGACGGTGCCGCCGGGAGGCAGGTGCGCGAGTACCAGTTGCTGACCCGCGACCCGGCCGCGGGCAGCTACGCCATCGACGAGCGCAACGGCATCGTGCTCGAGGCACGCGTGCATGGAGAGGCGCTCTACAGCTGGTTCAGCATCGGCGGCGCGAATGTGACCGTGCGCGAGCAGCTTGTGCGCGATGCAAACGGCGAGCGCATCGAGGTGGAGATGGTCACGGCCGCCGATCGGGACACGCTCGCCACCGGGCCGGACGGAGAGGTTCGCAGCCTTGTTCCCGTCAGCGTGCAGCGGGCGTCGCTGCGGCGGACGGCGCTGCAGCCGGCACCATGACGCGCCGCAGCGCGATGCGCTTGTAGCCGGCTGCCTCGTAGAGCACACCGACCTCGGCGGCCGCGCCATCGGCGCCACCGTCGAGCCGCACCGGCACGCTGTAGGCGAAGCCCTCGGGCTCGATGAGCACCTTCTCGGGCCAGGTGCGGCCCTCGTCGCGCGAGATCCACAGTGTGCCGAGCGCGCGGCGCGACTCGCTGTCGCAACCGGAGAAGACCACGACGCCGCCGCCGAGTGCGAGCACGCCCGCCATGCAGGTGGGGTCGGGCAGATCGGGCACATCGGCCAGCCGCGACCATGTTGCGCCGCCATCGCTCGACACCGCCGTCTTGCGCCGCTTGGCGCCGAGATGCTGCCGCGCGTTGAGCACCACCGAGCCGTCGACGCGCTCGAACATCTGCACCTCGTTGCCGAGGCCGCGCTCATCGTTGGGCGCGGCATCGCCGAGCATCCAGCTGTCGCCGCCATCGTCGCTGTACGCGGCGTACACGCGCCACCGGTCGTAAGGGCCCTCGTTGAACGGCATGATCACGCGGCCCGCGTGCGGACCGTGCGCGAGCTGGATGCCGATCCCGGGGCCGGTGGCCGTGCTCGTCGCACCCTTCGCGCGCTTGACGCTGCGCGTGACCTCGCGGGGCTCGGACCACGTCCTACCTGCATCGTCGGAGTGCATGGTGAAGGTGCGGCAGATGAGCTCGCCGGGCGCGCCCGTGCCGAAGCCCTCCGTCACCGCGGCCTCGTTCTTGCCCTCGGGATACGACTGGAACATGAGCAGCACGCGCCCCGCGTGCGCGCCGGAGTGCAGCGCGACCACGCAGGGATTGTTGAGTGAGCGCGCGGGTACATCGGCGATGACGCGGTAGTCCGACCAGGTCGCGCCCCGGTCGTCGCTCATGCGCAGCGCGAGGTCATTGGCGCCGACATCGGCGAGTGTCCCACGCGCCTCCGCGAACGCGAGCAGGCGCGTCGCACCCTCCTTCGTGCGCACGCTGGTGATCGCGGGAATGCGGTACACGGGGCTGCCGCCCTCGCCGCCCACGAACACATCGACAGGCGCACCCATGCGACCCGGTGCTGGCGCCTGTACCGCAGGCACCTTGGCAGGCGCATCCTGCATGAGCGGTGCGAGGGCGAGCATTGTGGCGCCGATGAGCGGTTGCATGGACGGAGTATCGCATCGCTCCGCGAGGACGTGTCCCGCATCCGCGGCGAGTCGCTGCGAAATGAGCCGAGGCGCTTGTCCCTCGAGACCGCACCTCTAGCCTCGCTTGGCCTGCAACCGGTGCAGGCGGTTCGCATGCAGTTCGCAAGGAGAGACACATGAAGGGGATGGCAATGACTGGAATCGCAGCAGGTATCGCGGCGTTGGGCGCGTCGCTCGGCGCGCACGCGTCGATGCTCATGATCTACAGCAATCCGGGGAATGAGGGCCTGGGTTCGTTCACGGGAAGCATGGAGTGGGTCTACCCGGTCGACGGATCGGATTGCGGACAACTGACGGTCACGCTCACCAACACATCGGAGGTCGCGAACGGAGGGTTTCTCACGGGATTCGGGTTCCAGGCCATCGAGGGGATCGAGGTCACCTACGTGGCAACGGGTGATGGCTGGTCGCAACTGACGGACTTCTCCGCAGCGCCGTACGGCACGTTCGACTGGGGCGCCGCGCTCGGTGGCAACTTCCTCGGCGGCGGCAGCCCCCAGGCCGGCATCGCCGTGGGCGAAACGCGCGAGTTCGTGTTCGAGGTCTGCGCCGATGCCGCGCTCCTGGCGGTGCTCGACGCGGACGACTTCTTCGAGGACGACTTCGGCTACGGCTTCGTCACGCGCTTCAAGGGGTTCAACGACGGAGGATCCGACAAGGTGACGGGCTACGTGCCGGCTCCTGGCGCGGTTGCGTTGCTCGCGCTCGCGGGCCTCACGCAGCGTCGTCGCCGCGGCTGAGCGGGTGACCCAGGGCGCAACCGCACTCGCCGCCACGCAGCGCGGCGAGGTCGGCAGCATCGACGCTGCCGCTGGCAACGGTGCCAGCGGCAGCGTTGTTCGCGTGGGAAGCGCCCCGTGACACGTACAACCCGCACGGGGCACGAAAGGCACACCTCCCGTGGGATGCTCGGGTTGCACGGGCAATCCGAGAACCGTCGGCTCCACGGTCAGCGGACCACCAGGGAGATTGCAAATCCTAAAAACCCGTCCGAGGATGCGGTCGCGGCCGCGGTCCTGTGCGAGACTCCACGCATGCCCGCTCCACACGCCGCCGCATGCGTCCTCGCCGCCCTCGCCTGCATGACCGCAGCCGCCGATGACTCGCAGCCCGGCGCATTCGCCGTCTCGCAGCGCACCGTCACCGTCACGCGCAGCAACGGCTCGTCGTTCAGTGCGCAGATCCGCTACCCGGCGACCGCGGCCTCGGCGAACGCGCCCTTCGCGCCCACCGCAGCGCCGGCGCCCGCCGTCAGCTTCGGCCACGGCTTCCTGAGCGCGGTCGACCTCTACGACTCCACGATGGACCACCTCGCGAGCCACGGGTACATCGTGATCGCCACCACCAGCGAAGGCAGTCTGTTCCCGAGCCATGCGAACTTCGCGCTCGACATCCGCCAGTGCCTCACCTGGCTCGAGCAGGAGGACGCAAACCCCGCGAGCTGGCTCTCGGGCGCGGTCGACGAGTCCGCGTTCGGCGTGTCGGGCCACTCGATGGGCGGCGGAGCCTCGGCGCTTGCAGCGGCGGCCGACACACGCATCAAGTGCCTCGCCACGCTGGCTGCGGCGGAGACCAATCCATCGTCGAGCGCGGCGGCGGCTGCGATCCAGCGCCCATCGTGCTTCATCGTGGGCTCGCAGGACACGATCGTGGCGCCCGCCACCACGCAGAACCAGTTCAACGCCTGCGATGCGCCGCGGATCTTCACGACCATCACCGGCGGCTCGCACTGCGGATTCATCGACAGCGCCATCATCGCCTGCGACTCGGGCGCGATCCCACGGGCGGAGCAGCTCGTCAAGACGCGCGCCCTGCTGCTCGCGTTCTTCAACACGCACCTGCGCACCGACGCCGCGCGATTTGCGCAGGTCTGGGGCGGCGCCGCGCCCGTCGCGGGCACCACGGCCACACGCGATGCGCGCATGACGAGCGCGCTCTCGGCCACCTCGATCGAGGGCTCGCTCGACACGGTCGTGCCCGTGACGGTGTCGATCACCAACACGGGGCCCGACGCGACCGCGTTCCGCCCGCGCGCGACGGCCGCGGGGCTGTCGATCGAGTTCGAGCCGGCCGAGAGCGCGCCCCTCGCGGCGGGCGCGTCGACGCAAGTCACCGCATGGGTGCGCGCGTCCAAGCCGGGTACCTACGCCGCCACCATCGACATCGTGCGCACGCGCGACGGCGCGGGTGCGAGCCACGCGCTGACCGCCACCTTCACGGGCGGAAACGGCGTCTCTCCCGACTTCAACGGCGACGGCGCGGTCGACGCGCAGGACCTCGCGACGCTCCTCAACAGCTGGGGCGCCTGCAAGGGCTGCCCCGCGGACCTCGACGGCAACGGCGCAGTGGACGCAGCGGACCTGGCGGCGGTGCTGAACGCGTGGGGGTGAGGTGTTGTGGTGGGGTGGATGTTTGCAGGCGTGAACGCGGCTACTTCAGCGTGACCGCCCCCACGAACAGTGCGATCGCCGCGAATCCGACGGCAAAGACCGCGGCGTAGTCGGCGCCCATTCGCAGGAGCTCATCGTCGAGGTAGCCCTGCGCACGGCGCACCTGCACCTCCACCCAGACCACTGGGACCATGAGCACAACCGCGCCGATCTGCGCCAACCCCCACAGCAGGAACGCCCCGCGGAAGCCGATCGTCGCGACCGCTGTCCAGAGCATCACCTCGGTCGCGAGCATTCCGACCAAGAACCCCCTGGTGTATCCGCGAAGCAACAGTCGATGCAGCCAGATACTCGCGGCGAGCGATGCCGCCGCGGGCAGAAGCGACCACCACGGGATCCGTGTCGC
>CAISHQ010000191.1 GCA_903885195.1 uncultured Pseudomonadota bacterium
GGCCTCGGGAGCAGGTGTGACGCTGTTGCCCGAACTCGCCACGCGCGGCATCCATGCGCACACGCGCGGTGTGGCCGTACGGCCGTTCGCAAAACCCACACCGACACGCACGATCGGCGCCATCTGGCGCAAGAGCAGCCCACGACACCTCGCCATCGAACAGGTGGCGCAAGTCATCCGGGAGCACGGACTATGACGACTACGCTGCTCTGGCTTCGTCAGGATCTGCGACTCGCCGATCAACCGGCGCTGCAGGCCGCTATCGAGCGCGGCGGTTCAATCATTCCGGTGTTCATCTGGTCGCCCGAAGAAGAAGGCGAGTGGCAACACGGCGCCGCGTCGCGCTGGTGGTTGCATCAGTCCCTCGGCAAGCTCAGCGCCGCGATCGAGAAGCGTGGCTCGAAGCTCATACTGCGCCGCGCCACCGACAGTCTTGCCTGTCTACGCGAACTACTCGCCGAGACCGGTGCCACCGCCGTGTATTGGGGTCGTCGCTACGAGCCGCTGATCATCGCCCGCGATGCGCACATCAAGAACGAACTGCGCGAGGCCGGCATCGAGGCGCGCAGCTTCAACACCGCACTGCTGATCGAGCCGTGGGACGTGCAAAATCTCAGCGGCAAGCCCTTCCAGGTGTTCACGCCTTTCTGGCGCAAAGCCTGCACGGCCATCGATCCGCCGAAGCCCGCAGCCGCACCGACGCGCATTGCAGCACCCGCGACGTGGCCGCGTACGGCCACGATCGAAGACCTCGGTCTGATGCCGCGCATCGGCTGGTACCACGGCATGGCAGAGGCGTGGCGCCCGGGCGAAGTCGGGGCTCAGGCGCTGCTCGAGCAGTTCCTCGAAGGCCCAGTCAAAAATTACGCCGAGACTCGCAACCTGCCCGCCGTGGCGGGGACCTCGCGACTGTCGCCGCACCTGCATTTCGGTGAAATATCGCCGCGGCAAATCTGGCACGCGGCGCCCGAGTGGCGCAGCACACAGTTCGTCACCGAGATCGGCTGGCGCGAGTTCGCGCACCATCTGCTGTATCACTTTCCGCGCACCACCAACGAGCCGCTGCGCGCCGACTTCGCGCGGTTTCCTTGGCGCGAGAATGCCGATGATCTGCTCGCCTGGCAGCAGGGGCGCACCGGCATACCGCTCGTCGATGCCGGCATGCGCGAACTGTGGGCAACCGGCTGGATGCACAATCGCGTGCGCATGGTTGTGGCTTCCTTCCTCGTGAAGAACCTGCGCATGCACTGGTTGCATGGCGCGCGCTGGTTCTGGGACACGCTGGTCGATGCCGACCTCGCCAGCAACACGCTCGGCTGGCAATGGGCCGCCGGATGCGGCGCCGACGCGGCGCCTTACTTTCGGGTCTTCAACCCCGAAAGCCAGGCCGAAAAATTCGACCCGCAAGGCGAGTACCAGCGGCGCTGGCTCGGTAGCGGACCGAGATCTGCACCCATCGTCGATTTGAAAGCGTCGCGGCTGGAGGCCCTCGCGGCCTTCCAAACGCTGCGCACGTCAGGCAAGTGAAGGAGTAAACATGGTTAAGCACATCGTGATGTGGCGGCTCAAGAACGAATCGGCAAAGACTGCCGATGCGATACGGATCAAATCATTGCTTGAGGGACTTGCCGGCCAGATCCCGGGAATGACACACATCGAGGTGGGCAGCAACTTCCTCACCGATACCAACAGTTCCGACGTGGTGCTGTACAGCGAATTCGTCGATCGGGATGCGCTCGATGGCTATCAGCAGCATCCGCTGCACCTGTCTGTGGTGCTGCAGGTCAAGGAGCTGGTCAGTGAGCGTCGCGTAGTCGACTACCAGTGCTAAGCGCGCGCCGATAAAACGGGCACCTACGTGCCCGATCGCTTATCCCGCCTGCTGCACCGTCGCAGCGATGGTGCGACGCAGCTCGGCATCGGGCAGCGGACCACGCCCGGCTGCCAGATTGTCCTGAAGGTTCGTGACCTTCCCGGTAGCCGGGATGACGCAGGTCACTGCCGGATGCGAGATCACGTATTTGAGCAGTACCTGAGCCCAGCTGCTGCAACCGATGTCCGCCGCCCAGCCGGGCAGCGCCTTACCGCGCAGCTGCGCGAAAATCTTGCCGTCGTCGAAGGCGCGGTTAACGATGGTCGCCACGCCCCGATCCGCACACAGCGGCAACAGCGTGTTCTCCGCTGCCGTCGTCGTGGCTGAATAATTGAACTGCACGAAGTCGATGGGCTCGCGGCGGATAATCTCGGCCAGCGTCTCCTGCGAGGCCACGGTGTAGTGCGTGATGCCGATGTAGCGGATGCGGCCCTCGGCCTTCCAGCGACGCAGCGTGCGCAGATGTACATCGAGATCGAGCAAGTTGTGAACCTGCATCAGGTCGATCTTGCGACGGCGCAGCAATTCGCGCGAGCGAGTCATCTGGCGCACGCCGTCCTGCTCGCCACGGGTCCACACCTTGGTGGCGATAAACGCACGCTCCTGCATGGCGGGCGTCAGCAAGTCGCCGAGTACGGCCTCGGCCGTCGAGTACATAGGCGAGGTGTCGATGAACGTCGCCCCACCTGCGAAGAACGCTTCGAGCACAGCACCGAGCGGGGCCCGCTGCTCGGCAGCGAAGCCGACCTCGAAAGGACCCGACGTGCCGAGCCCGATCACGGGGATCTTCTCGCCGCTCGAGGGAATGATCCGCTGCAGCAGCGGCGTCGCAGCCGAGCCCTCTGCACTCGCAACCAGCGAGCCCGCCAGCGCCCCCGCGAACGCGCCTGTCGTCACGCCGATGAACTCGCGCCGCTGCATCAGAGTGCCGCGACCTCGGTCTCGAGCACGCTCGCCGCGCCATGGCGCACCGTGTGCAGCAATGCCGCGGCCTGCGGCAACACGTGGTGCACGTAGAAACGCGCCGAGGCGATCTTGCCCTGCAGAAAATCGCGATCCGCATCGCCACGGGCCAGACGCTGCGCAGCAATCGCCGCCGAACGCGTCAGCAACCAGGCGCCGAGCACGATGCCGGTCAGACGCAGCAGCGGCACCGAAATCGCGAGCGCGCGCTCGGGCCCCTGGGCAAAAGCCGGCGGAATGTGTCCGGCGGCATCACGCAGGCCATCGACCGCAGCCAAAGTCAGCTCGCAGGCCTCGCGCACCCCGGCATGA
>CAISHQ010000192.1 GCA_903885195.1 uncultured Pseudomonadota bacterium
GATGCGCAACACGTCAAGGTGTTGCTCGTCAGCGTCGACCCGCAACGCGATTCGCCTGAGCAACTACGCGCGTACCTCGATAATTTCGACCCCTCTTTCGTTGGCCTGCGACCCACCCCCGAAGAGCTCCCGGCCGTGGTGAAAGCCTTCCACGCGATTGCAGTCCAAGTACCCTCTAGGGATGGCACCTCGTATACGATCGATCACTCGAGCACGCTCTACGTTTACGACCGGCACAATCGCCTGCGCCTGATCGCGCAGCCCGATTTCGCCATGGACGCCTTCGTCGCCGACCTGCGCCGTCTCGTCGCCAAAGAATGAAACGACGCACATGAGCAAGCCCGATCTGGTGCTGGTCGACGGCTCCTCCTACCTCTACCGCGCCTTCCACGCGCTGCCACCCTTCACCAACGCGGCGGGCGAGCCGACCGGCGCGGTGCTCGGTGTGGTCAACATGCTGCTCAAGTTCCTCCGCGAGCACGAGCCCGCCACGATGGTGGTGGTCTTCGATGCCCCGGGCAAAACCTTCCGCGACGAACTGTTCGCCGAATACAAGGCGCACCGCCCACCGATGCCCGACGACTTGCGCGTGCAAGTCGAACCTCTGCTCGATACGGTGCGCGCGCTCGGTCTGCCTCTGCTGCGCTTGCAGGGAGTCGAGGCGGACGATGTGATCGGCACCCTCGCCACGCGCGCCGCCGCCGCCGGCCAGCAGGTGCTGATCTCGACGGGCGACAAAGATATGTGCCAACTCGTCGGACCGCACATCACGCTCATCAACACCATGAGCGACAGTCGCTACGATCGTGAAGGCGTCAAAGCGAAATTCGACGTGTGGCCGGAGCAGATCATCGACTATCTCGCCCTGGTCGGTGACAGCGCGGACAATATTCCCGGCATCGACAAAGTCGGCCCGAAAACAGCGGCCAAGTGGCTCGGACAGTACGGCTCGCTCGACAACCTGATCGCCCACGCAGCCGAGGTGCCGGGCAAGGTGGGCGAAAACCTACGCGCCGGACTCGATACGCTGCAGCTGTCGCGCCAACTGGCGACGATCCGCTGCGACCTCGACTTGCCAGCCGACGCGCAAGATCTCAGCCGTCGGCCCCAGGACGAAGCCGCGCTCAAGGCGCTCTACACACGCCTCGGGTTCCGGCAGTTGCTGCGCGCGCTCGGCGGAACCACGGACGAAACCGCGGACAAGCCCGCCGTGACGAACCCAGGTACGCCGAGCGAGCCTACAAACGAATCCTCATCGCTTCGCCGCCCCGAGATCGTCGATGCGCCGCGCGCCTACGAGATCGTCACCGAGGAGGAGCATTTCGCGCAGTGGCTCACACGACTCGAGGCCGCAGAGCTCATCGCCTTCGATACCGAAACGACCAGTCTCGACTATATGCAGGCGCGTATCGTCGGCGTGTCGTTCTGCATCGAACCCGGCGTCGCGGCATACGTGCCGCTCGGCCACGACTATGTGGGCGCACCCACCCAGCTCGATTGCGACAGCGTACTGCGACGCCTGCAACCGCTGCTCGAAGATTCGCATAAGGCGAAACTCGGCCACCATCTGAAGTACGAC
>CAISHQ010000193.1 GCA_903885195.1 uncultured Pseudomonadota bacterium
ATGATCGAAAAGCGGCCGGACTGGTGCATTTCCCGTCAACGCACCTGGGGTGTGCCGATCCCCTTGTTCGTGCACAAAGTCAGCGGCGAACTGCACCCGCGCACCGCCGAACTCATCGAACGAGCCGCCGATCGAGTGGAGCAGGGTGGCATTGAGGCTTGGTTTGCACTCGATCCGCAGGAGTTTCTGGGTGTCGAGGCCGCCGAGTACGACAAGGTCACCGACGTCATGGACGTATGGGCGGACTCTGGCTTGTCGTTCGAATGCGTGGCGGCGGCCCGTCCCGAGATCGCAGGGCCCGTGGATCTGTATCTGGAGGGCTCAGATCAGCATCGGGGCTGGTTTCATTCGTCGCTGCTCATGTCCGAGGCCCTCTACGAGCGTGCGCCATACAAGGGTGTGCTGACCCATGGCTTCACGGTCGATGACAAGGGCCGCAAGATGTCGAAGTCGCTCGGCAACGTGATCGCGCCGCAGAAAGTCATGCAGACCTTGGGTGCCGATGTGCTGCGGTTGTGGGTGTCGACCACCGACTACGCCAACGAAATGAGCGTCTCGGACGAGATCCTCAAGCGCACCTCTGATGCCTATCGGCGTATCCGCAACACCGCGCGCTTCCTGCTTGGCAACCTGCACGGCTTCGATCCGGCGACCGACGCCGTGCCACCTGCACAAATGGTGGCGCTCGATCGCTGGGCAGTGCAGCGTGCCGCAGCGCTGCAGGCGGAGATCATCGAAGCCTATCGGACCTACCAGTTCCACGGCGTGTACCAGCGTGTGCACAATTTCTGCGTGACGGATCTTGGCGGCTGTTACCTCGATGTGCTGAAGGATCGGCTGTACACCACGCCCACGCGCAGCCTCGCACGGCGTTCGGCCCAGACAGCGATGTGGCATATCGCCGAAGCGATGGTGCGCTGGCTCGCGCCGGTGTTGTCGTTCACGGCCGAAGAAATCTGGTCGTACCTTCCGGGTGATCGGCCGCGATCGGTGTTCCATTCGACCTGGCATGCGCTGCCGGCGATGCCGGCCTCCGATATCGACTGGGATGCGCTGCTCGCACTGCGTGGCGAGGTCGCTCGCGAGCTCGAGCGTCTTCGCGAAGCGGGCAGCATTGGCGCCCCGCTGGAGGCCGAAGTCGAGATCGAGTGTCCGCCCGATGAGTACACGCGACTCGCGGCGCTCGGCGATGAGTTGCGGTTCTTTCTCATCACCTCCGGTGCACGCGTCCTCGCCAATGCGCAGCTCACGGCACGCCGGATCACGGTGCGTCCAACGAACGCACCGAAGTGCGTGCGTTGCTGGCATCGTCGCGAGGACGTCGGCGCTCACCCGGAGCATCCGTTGATTTGTGCTCGTTGTGTCACCAATGTCGCCGGTGAGGGCGAAACCCGGGTGCGCGCGTGAGTGAGCCGGCCGTGACCGTTCGTTGGAAGGACAGCGCCTGGCGCTGGTTGCCCGTGTCGCTGTTGCTCGTTCTGGCCGATCAGGCGAGCAAGGCGTGGGTCGAGGCGCGCTATCTGCTCGGCGAGTTCACGCCGGTGTTTTTCTGGCTCGACATCACGCGCTTGCACAATCCGGGTGCTGCATTCAGTTTTCTTGCCGACGCAGGCGGCTGGCAGCGCCACTTTCTCTCCGTGTTGGCGGCCGGTGTCAGTGTCGGCATCCTGGTCTGGATGCGGCAGTTGCACGCGCGGCGCGAGTTGCTGCTCTCGGTGGCGCTGGCGCTCGTGCTCTCCGGAGCCATCGGCAATTTGATCGATCGGCTCGAGCACGGTTACGTGGTCGACTTCATCCACCTGCATTGGCAGGGCGCGTATTTTCCGGCGTTCAACGTCGCTGATGCTGCCATCAGCGTCGGGGCGGCGTTGCTCATCGTCGATGCGATACGGGACCTGCGACGAGGATGAAGATCGTACTCGCCAATCCGCGCGGATTTTGTGCCGGGGTCGATCGGGCGATCGACATCGTCGAGCGGGCCATCACGCTATTCGGCGCGCCGATCCACGTGCGTCACGAGGTCGTGCACAACCGCCACGTCGTTGAGCGCTTGCGTGACATGGGCGCGGTGTTCGTCGAGGAACTCGACGAGGTGCCCGATGGTGCCACGGTGATTTTTTCCGCCCACGGTGTATCGAAGGCCGTCGAGGACGAGGCGAAGCGGCGCGGCCTGACCGTGTTCGATGCCACCTGTCCGCTCGTCACCAAGGTGCACATGGAAGTTCGTCGCTACGCCCGCGAAGGCCGCGATGTGATCCTCATAGGGCACCACGGGCACCCGGAGGTCGAGGGCACCCTCGGCCGGTTCGATGCAAGCGCGGGTGGGCAGATACGTCTGGTCGAGTCCGTGGCGGATGCCGAGACGCTGCCGGTGGTCGATCCGCAGAAACTCGCTTTCGTGACCCAGACGACTTTGTCGGTCGACGATACGGCCGAAATCGTCGCGGCTTTGAAGCGGCGATTCCCGGATCTCGTGAGCCCCCGTAAGGAAGACATCTGCTACGCAACCCAGAATCGTCAGGACGCCGTGAAGGATCTGCTGCGCGACTGCGACGTGCTCGTGGTGGTGGGCTCCAAGACCAGTTCGAATTCCAACCGCCTCGTCGAACTCGGGCATCGCGCAGGCGTCGGCGCCTATCTCGTTGATGGGGCCGCGGATCTGCGCCCCGAGTGGTTCCAGGGCAAGCAGTCGGTCGGCGTGTCGGCCGGTGCCTCAGCGCCCGAGGTGCTGGTGCAGGAAGTCATCGGTCGTCTGCGCGAGTGGGGCGGCGAGTTGCCCGAGGAGCGAGCGGGGCGTATCGAGCAGGTCATCTTCGGGCTGCCTCGCGAGCTGCGGCCTTAACCGCAAAAGTTGACAGACCATATGTAAAGGTAGATTGTCAACCCCAGATAAATCCAGAATGGATGTAAATCCATCGTTTTCAGGGTTAAGGGGGCGACATGAGCGGTATTTCAACGGCGCGCAAAGCCGTGTTCGAAACCTTGTTCAACGTCGAGGGCAAGAGTCGGCTCGCGAAGCAATTAGACTCCTTCATCACTTGGCTCATCGTTGCCAATCTGCTCGCGCTGCTCATCGAGCATATCCCGACGCTGTATGCGACACACGAAGCATCGTTCGGGCTGTTCGACAGAATTTCAATCTACATATTCACCATCGAATTCGCGCTTCGGTTGTTTGCCGCAGGAGGGGATCCGCGGTTCGCCGGACGAGGCTTTGCGACGCTGAGATTCGCCGTTACTCCCTTCGCACTGATCGATATTGCGGTAATTGCACCCTACTGGCTGCATTTGCTTGGCATCATCGATCTCGATCTTCGCGCCTTGCGCGCACTGCGACTGCTTCGACTTCTGAAGCTGTTGCGGGACTTCGTGCCCGCAGTGCACGAATTTCGGCGCGCCAACGCGGGTCGAACCCTGCGCCAAAAAGTCCACGCGCTGATGAATGACACCCCAACCTCGGGTCGTCTCCACCACCAGCTTGATCTGATTTTTATCCTGTTCATTTTGAGCAGTGTAGCGGCCGTATTCCTCGAGACCATTCCTGCGGTCCATGAGCCGCTTCGGCGCGAGTTCTCCTGGTTCGATACGGTCGCTATCGCCGTGTTCACCCTCGAATACCTGCTGCGCCTCTACGCGGCGCCAGAGCAAGAGCCGGACAGTTCCGCCCTCGTCGGAAGATTTTCCTTCATGAAAAAGCCAGGCAGTCTGATCGACCTGATTGCCATTGCGCCGTTCTATCTGCAGTTTCTCTTAGCCGTCGACCTTCGTTTCGTGCGCATCTTGCGAGTGCTGCGTATCCTCAAGCTGACACGGTACAACACGGCGCTGACCACCTTCGCGATGGTGCTGAAGCGAGAAAAGAGAGCCTTTTCTGCGGCGATGTTCATTACGGTGCTGATCACGATCCTTTCTGGGGCGATCGTCTATGAATTCGAGCACCCGGTTCAGCCGGAAAAATTCGATACGATGCCGCGCGCGATGTACTGGGCGGTGATCACCCTGGCCAGTGTGGGCTATGGGGATATCTCGCCGGTCACGCCGATTGGACAGGCCTTCACCATGATGCTCGCGATTCTCGGAATCGGTATCGTGGCGCTGCCCGCCGGCATCCTGGGCTCGGCGTTTTCCGACCAACTCCACCAGCAGCGCGAGCAGATGCTGAAGGCGGTGGAGGATGCGTTCGCCGATGGCATTCTGACCGAGGACGAAGAGCGGCAACTTGAGGAGGAGCGCATCCGGCTCCACTTGTCCGAAGCACAGTTCGAAAAGCTCAAACAACGCGCCATGGCCCGTCATTCGGTCGAGTTGAGCGCAGCGCAAACCATCATCAAGGCCTCGGAGGAAATCGCCAAGCTCCGGGAAACGTTACATGCCGTGCCTGCCGATACAGCCGTACTCGAAATCGACAAGCTCAACCTGCCCGATGCCGAGAAAGCTGCGCTGCGCGTGTTGCTGAAATAGACCGGGAGGTCGCATGGACATTTATGTCATTTGGGCAGGGCTTCTAGGGGCTTTGAGTGCGATGTCGCTGTTGATCGGCTCGCTGATCGGAGTCGGCATGCGCCTACCGCGAGCCGCCGTGGGCATGCTCGCCGCCTTCGGCGCCGGCGCTCTGCTTTCTGCGTTGGCCATCGAGCTCGTGGCGCCGACGATCGCTGCGTTCGCCGATGCGACTACGGAGCTCGAGCGCGCCAGAGAAGCCGGGCACTTTTTGTCTTTGGTGGCGGGCTGCGCGATAGGCGGCGTGTTGTTCGTGCTGTTGGATCAACTTGTTAATGCCCGCGGGGGATACCTTCGCAAGACCGCCTACGTCATGTCCAAAGTCGCCATCGAACGCGAGGCGTTTCACGCGCGAGCGCTCGCCGAGATCATGCGGGTACCGATGTTTCTCGATCTGCCGGCAGACAAGCTGTCGATACTCCTCAGCCACCTCCGGCCGCGGTTTTTCACTGCGGGCGAACGCATCTTCAATCGCGGTGAGGATTCGCACGGACTGTATCTGGTGCGGACGGGTGTGTTGAGCATCCACCACCCCGATCACGATGAGCCCATCGAGCTCGGGCATGGGGAGATTGTCGGTGAGATCTCGCTCGTGGCTCGCCGTCCGTACAGCGCGGACTGTGAGGCCAAGACCGACGTCGAGCTATTGCTACTGACGCCCGAGGACTTCGAGAGCGTTCGCAAGCGGGTGCCCGAGCTCGAGCGCCAGTTGCGGCAGCTGGTGGCCTCGCGTCTGGAGGAGAACAAGAACGCGGCGGCGGTGGCCACCTTGGAGAAGCAGAGGTGGGCGGCTTTGGCCATCGATGCCATACACCATGGCGGTCAGATGCCGACGCGTGAAGAGATGGGCGCCCGGCATGCCGAACACAAGAATGCTGCGTTTGCCATTTGGCTTGGCATCCTGCTTGATGGAATACCTGAGAGTTTTATCATCGGAAGCACCATGATCGCAGCAGTGGCAGCGATCACTGTCGCCGGCGGCGAGCCGACATTCGGGTCAGTGCTGCCGTACACCCTGATCGCGGGCTTGTTTCTTTCAAACCTTCCCGAAGCGCTGTCAAGTTCGCAGCAAATGAAGCTGCAGGGCATACCGGTTGGAAGGATTTTGCTGCTTTGGGGGTCGCTCGTCGTCCTGACGGGGGTTGGCGCTGCACTCGGCGCCGCGGTTAGTGAGCACATTGAGCATGGCACGCTGATCTTTGTCGAAGGCGTTGCTGCGGGGGCGATGCTGACGATGATTTGCGCCGCCATGCTTCCGGAGGCGGCGCACCTCGCCAATCCCAATGCCGTGGGGTTGTCGACCTTGAGCGGATTCCTGGCTTCGATCCTCTTCAAACTGCTCGAGTAAGGTAGACAAAATTCAGGCGCTTTGGCAGATTAGTCCACTATGGAAGCGGTAAAACTTGACGTTGCTCGGGTTCCACAGACCCAAGCCCCACCCAAGGCGCCTGTGGAGTCCGCCCGCAGCGTCCCGCAAGAGCCTTCGAGCCCCGATCCTCGCCAAGCCGAGGCAACAATTAGGGCGCTGCAAGAAAATTTCCGTGAATCGGTCGAGGCTGCGAATGAGCGGTTGGCCGAGGCGGGGCAGCAGATTGATATCTCCATCGACAAGGCGACCAACACCGTGGTGGTGCAGGTGCGCGATCGCGAAAGCGGGGAAACGATTCGCCAAATCCCCCCGGAAGAGGCGCTGCAGGTCACCCGTAACATTGACCGTCTGACCGGCATTCTGGTCGATCGCAAAGTTTGAATTTCACTCGCATGCTGCGCACCTTGTTGGTGCTGCTCCTCTTCGGGTCCTCCAGCTCATTCGCTCTCGGCCAATCAGAGTCCGAGCAGCGTCCGCTGCTGGTTCTGGCGTACCACGAAATCGCCTCGCCGACGGAGGCGATCGCACCCGAGTACGCCGTCACGCCGACGATGTTTGTTCGACATATCGATTGGTTGCGAAACACCGGCTTCACTTTCGTCAGCGTCGAGGAGGTAATCGCCGCTCGAGAGGGTAGGGTGCGGTTGCCGGCGCGAGCGGTGCTGCTGACCTTTGATGATGGTTATGCCTCGTTCTACCAGCATGCGTGGCCGATGCTGAAAATGCTGCGGATACCGGCGGTGGTGTCGGTCGTTACGAGCTGGCACGAGGCGGCGGGGCACATCAACCTGGACGGGCAGCCGGTGTCTCGCGAGCGGTTCATGAGTTGGCAGCAGTTACGTGAAATTCAGGACTCAGGTCTCGTCGAGCTCGCCAGTCACACCCACGATCTTCACCATGGCATCCCGGGTAATCCGCAGGGAAGCCTCAGGGCTGCAGCCACGACACGGTTATTTGATGCTGCAACCCGACGTTACGAGACGGAGCCTGAGTACGCCGCGCGCATCGCTTCGGATCTGCGTCAATCAACGAGTCTGCTGCGGCGCCGGGCGGGTCGTACTCCTAGGGTGTGGACTTGGCCGTATGGTCGTTACAACGAGACGATGCAGCAAAAGGCTGTCGCACTCGGCATGCAGGTTGGATTGACGCTAGAGGATGGCGCCAACGCCGCTGAAGTCTCGCTCCTGCGTTTGCGGCGCATCTTGATCCAAGCGAACACCGATATCGGGGAACTTCGGTATCAGATCCGTCTGCGGGACGCGCGAGTTAGCGAAAACGATCGACCACAGAAAATCGCGCATATCGATCTCGACTACATCTACGATCCGAATCCGGAGCAATTGCGGCGCAATGTCAACCACCTCGTAGATCGCTTGACCTGGCTCGGTGTCAATGTGGTCTACCTACAGGCGTTTTCCGATCCGGACGCCAATGGTTCGGCGGCAGCCGTGTATTTCCCCAATCGGCATCTTCCGGTGACGGCGGACGTATTTAGTTACGTCGCGTGGGAGATCCGTACGCGTACGCCGGTGCGTCGGGTGTACGCCTGGATGCCGCTATTGGCGTGGGAGTTGCCGGCGGGGCACCCCGCACAGGCGCAGCTCGTGCGGGCTGAGGCAGGCCCGGCTCGTGGCAGTGTGAACATGGGGTATCACCGCTTGTCGCCCTTTTCAGCGTTGGCGCGGCAGACAATTCTTGAAATCTACGAGGATCTCGCTCACCACTCCAGCATCGAGGGAGTGATTTTCCATGACGACATCACGCTGTCGGATCTGGAAGATTCCAGTGAGATGGCCCTGGCTACCTACCGTGATTGGGGGCTCCCTGGGTCCGTCCGCGAGATCGCCGCGAACGACGAGCTATTGGGGCGTTGGACCGTCCTCAAGATCAACTCATTGGATGACTTGGCGTCCCAAGCCGCGGCCGTGATGCGCCGCGATATTCCGGCGCTTTTCACTGCGCGCAACCTCTATGCACAGGTGGCGTTGAATCCGCGGGCTGAAGTCTGGTACGCGCAGGCCCTTGAGAACTCGCTCCGCCATTACGATTTCACGGCCATCATGGCCATGCCGTACATGGA
The DNA here is from genome assembly GCA_903885195.1 of uncultured Pseudomonadota bacterium. Classification (GTDB taxonomy): domain Bacteria; phylum Pseudomonadota; class Gammaproteobacteria; order Steroidobacterales; family Steroidobacteraceae; genus UBA964. The sequence continues at coordinate 7,950 of CAISHQ010000193.1, forward strand.
GGGCGCCGCGGATCCCGTGCGTTTTCAACTCGACCTGCTCGAGAGTCTGCGACGGTTCCCTGGCGCGCTGCGCAAGACAATTTTTGAGTTGCAGTCCGTGGATTGGAAGCGTGCGCAGGCTCCGATTCCCTCGCTCGAGATGGCGCGAACCATCGAAATGCTGTACGCGAACGGGGTGATCCACGTGGGTTATTACCCCGATATGTTGTTCCAGTCGCATCCGGATCCGGCTGTGATGCGCCAAGCCCTCTCCGGGCGTTCCAGCGATCCGCTGTTGCCTGCGCCGTGAATCCGATACTCGCGGGCTTTCTGTTTCTCTTTCCGCTCGTCATGTCGGTCACTTGGACCGTGGGCGGAGCGGCGCGGTTCTTGCTCAGTGAAGTCGGTAAGCGTGCGGGCAGACGTCCTGCCGCAGCCTCCCTCGATATTCCGGTGAGTCTCGTGATCCCATGTTTCAACGAGGCTCGGCATTTGGGTTCGACCGTCGGCAAGGCGTTGGCGATCAACAGCCGAAACTTTGAGGTGATTGCCGTCGATGATGGCAGTACGGATGACACCGCGCGAATCCTGGCCGACCTCGCGAAGAGCGATCCGAGGTTGCGTGTGCTGTCTCTCGGTGTCAATCAAGGCAAGGCGGCGGCGCTTCGGGCGGCGGCGCGGGTTGCCGCCCACGAGATACTCATTTGTATCGATGGAGACGCCTATATTGATGCCGATGCTCCCGCATGGCTTGCGGCCGCATTGGCGAAAGATTCAGAGCTCGGTGCGGTCACGGGCAACCCGAGAATTCGAAACCGGGGCACTTTGCTTGGCAAGATCCAAGTCGGTGAGTACTCCGCGATGATCGGCATGATCAAGCGCACTCAGACCTTGTTCGACTGCCTATTCACTCTGTCGGGTGTCATCGCTGGTTTTCGCAAGTCGGCCGTCGTAGCCGTCGACTACTGGGGGCTTGATGCGCTCACCGAGGATATGGACATTACTTGGCGGTTACAGCGTGCGGGCTGGCGAACCACCTTCGAGCCGCGAGCGCTGGTCGCTATCCTCACGCCGGAGACGCTGAAAGGGTTGTGGCGGCAGCGCTTGCGCTGGGCAATGGGCGGCGCGCAGGTGATGGCGCGGAACGTGGAAACGCTATGGATGCCAGCGCCCATTAGTTTGCGTTTTCTGATGGCGGAAATGTTGCTGAGTGTCGCGTGGAGTTACCTATTGGTGGCGACGACGCTCTACGGCCTTGGGGCGCTCGTCGTCACGCTTCTCTCAGGTGACACAGGGTCGCTTGACTGGGGTCTAGGCTCAGCCGGTTTGGTTCTGGCAGGCTGTGGTATTACGCAGATGGCGGTCGGTGTTGCGCTGGATAAGCGCTACGATCCGGAAATCGGTTCAATCGTGGCGCATCTCATTTGGTATCCGTTGGTCTTCTGGTTGCTGCAGACCACAACGACCGTGGTGGCTTACCCGATGGTGGCTATGAGACGACGTGGGCTAAGGGCCACCTGGGTCAGTCCTGACCGCGGTCGCCCCTGACGTATCAAGCAGGCCGACGACATATCGTCTGGATGACTTCTTTCGGTACGACGACGCCGTAGACTCTGAAAAACACGTTGTTCAGTTGACGATCGCGCCACGTAGCGTACTTGTCGTTGAAGCTCCAGTGGCCGGAAATGTCTTTTGAAATCGACTCCTCAAGGATCGACAAGGACAGATCGACTCCCGCCAGATAGAGTGATACGCCAAAGCTTTCCTTCGCGCGCCGAATCTCATCGTGACGCAGCGACTCCCGGCGTGACCGGTCGATGACGGCATATACGATGCTGGCGGTTACGATCGCTACCGCTGCAGAGATGGCGTTATTTCCTTGGTACGCCGCGATGATCAAAAGCACGGCACCCGCGAGAAGGGTCAGTGCAATCAGTAAGGGCTGCGTCTTCTGGATTTCCGCCAAACGTGCCGAGGCGTCTCGCCATTCACCATAGAGTTGGCAATACGCATGCGAGAAGTACTCGAGTTGATCGCTCTGGCGACGACATTCGCTGAGTTTTGTGTCTGACTCAAAATAATCTACTTGTTGTTCGCCATCACTCATGAAGTGGTCTGCTCAAGCGAGTACGTTGGCACGTTGGTTGGCCGCGCGAAGGCGCAGGGTCTGCATTATGGCGATGTTTCGGTAGACCACGACGGCGACCTCAGCCGATCCTTCGAGTTTCATGCGATTTAGACCGAGAGCAACGCTATCGACGCTTGCACGCACGCGCGCTGAACGGGGCAGGCCGTCTACCACAGCCATTTCGCCAAAGGTTTCCCCTGGGCGCAGTGTCGCTAGCGTGTGCCACGAGCCGCCATTAACTTTCTCGACCACCGCTGAGCCAACGATCAGCACATAGAGTTTGTCGCCCGCTTCACCTTCTTCGAAAAAAAGCCCATTGGCGGGCATATCGAAGCGCGTGACTGCACTTAACAGCCAAATTAACTGCATCCGTGTAAGGCCAGAAAACAGACTGACCTCGCCGAGGACGCGGATGACTGCATCGTCAAGAACAATGGGGGCGGGTGGCAAGGGTGTTGGCTCTGAGTTACGGAAGCGTCTGTGCGGAGGGGGCTGAAGGCGTCACGTTCTGGAAACGCGCTTGGCTTTCTCCGTATCTTGCGGCGCACGCAGGGGTGCAAATCCGGTTTCGCCGACTTCGAAGATTTCCAGCGGGTTCTTTACGCCTTTGACTTCGTATAACCCGTACGCCTTCCACGTGAGATGGCCGATGCCCGAGATTTCCATGCCCTCAAGCATCTGCTGGGCATTCTCGAAGGCGAACCTCGACAACAAGACTTGATTGCCCTGTGCGAGAGACATGATTCGGGCCGCCGTATCCACCTGGATGCCATTGAAATCGATCTCCTTGCCGGCGACCTTGCGGGTGTCGGCCACAACTTCGCCGACGTGGATGCCGATGCGATTTTGTATGGGTACTTGCTCGGCCTCCGCAAGGCGACGGGTCAGATCCTGCCACTTGAGGGCGAACATAACCGCCTCCGAGGGGGTCGCGAAGACGATGAAGAACGAATCGCCCGCCGTTGAGACCTCTTGCCCGGTCGCGGTGCTGGCTAGAAGCTTTCGAACTTCCTCGTGATGGCGACGGATCAGTGCCATCGACTCGGCGTCGCCGTACTGTTGCTTCAATTGCGTGGAGCCGACGAGATCGGAAAACAGCATGGCCTTGAGGCAATTCGCGGGGGCCGTATGTGCGGCTCGGGCAGCGGTTGAAGCGGGGGGATGGGCGCCCGCGGCGGCGGCAGCAGAGGGGGCCGCGGCAGCGGCGGGGGGCTGGGTGGCGGGCGGTCGCAGGGTCGGCTCCGCCAGCGGGTCCGTCGTCAATCGCGTAAGCAGCGGCGAGAGGGCGGCGGTGAGTTGCCGATTCAGATTTTTCCGCAGGAAGTCGACGGTTAAAAAGCGCGCGAGCAGGGGCTGCAGTTTGTTGTCGGCTAAAAATGCCAAGCCGTTGGCGCCGCGCCAGACGGGAACCACCACGCCGGCGAGTCCCGCGCTGTGACAAATCTCCCTCACCTGAGCGAACACGGCCCCCTGTTCAGCGGTGGCCAGCCGAGCCACGTCCGCCGCGAGCGGCACGAATACGAATTCGGTTCCGGCGGCTTTGACGTGGGCGATTTTGATGGCGCTCATCCGCGTAGATCCTCGGCAGCGGGAAAAAACTGACAACGTACGTTATTGCCTGATGGCACCCGGGGCAAGCGTCGATTTTTCGACACCGAGCCGAGCAGTCGGGGCATGTACAATTCACGGCGTGGAATCGCTTTAGGAGCTGTTTGTGAAGAGCGTCTCGTCGGTAAACCAAGTCGCTCGTGCATTATCGTGCGCCTTGCTCGGCACCTTCTTTGCAGTGGCGCTGCTGGGCTGCTCTACCCGCGACGATGGCTGGGAGGAGGCGGTCAAAACCGATACCCCTGACGCCTACGATAGCTACCTGCAGAAGAACCCTCGCAGCCAGCGGGCGGCCGAGGCGCGTGTTCGGCGCGATGCATTGGTCGATCAGCGCGACTGGTTGGTGGCGCGCCGCACGAACTCCATAGACGGATATTCGGCATATTTGGCGGCGCATGCGGATGGCGTATGGTCTGAGCTGGCGACGCGTCGCCGCGAGGCGCTGCTCAAGCTGCAAGCTCCGGTCGATTCGCCCTCCACGCCGCCGGCGGCACCCGCGCCGCTCGACGACGCTGCGTCGGCAAGTGTGCCGACTCTGCCGACGGAGGCGAGCGCTCCAGCCAGCGTGCCTGTGCGGGCCGACTACGTAATTCAGCTGGGTGCGTTCTCCTCGAACGCAGCGGCTCGACAATCGTGGCAGCGTATGCAACGCTCGTTCGTCGAATTACAGGGCTTTGAACCACGCATCGATTCGCGCCCGGTCAAGGGCTCATCGTTGTATCGACTGCGGCTGGTGTTAGCCTCGAAAGAGCAGGGCGATCTGCTGTGTGCGGCACTTAAGCGCGGCGGGGCCGAGTGTGTGCCGTCGTCATCGCCGTAATAGGTCAGTTCACGGCGCTGCGGAGTTTGATCGACCACAACACTGTCTGTCGCGCCTCAGCCGGCATCGGCAGCAATTCAAAGGTCGGTGCGGTGGTGCTGCCGGTCGCGCGAGGAGTGATCACGCCGTTGCGATCGACCTGATGTTCGCTCACAGACAAAGAACTGCTGCCACCGAGTAAACGACTGGTGATTCCGCCGTTCGATTGACTAACGACAACGAGAGTGTTGGCATCGACTCGCGCCAGTCCTTCGGCGTTCTCGGCGATCCAACCAAGACTGCCGAGTTCGACGATGGAGGCCACCGTCGCGAGAGTAACCCCGCTTGCCACGACCTCCGATAGAGATCCATATTCGAGCGCGAGCCCTGCGTTGGCGCCGCCGCTCAGTGTTTTGGTGGACACATCGCTTGCCGTAGTCAGATCTATGGTGCGGATTTCGAAGCGGTAGGGGCCTGTCGGGTTGCCCTCGCGATATCGGACCAAGGCCAGTACGCGCTGCTCGCTCAAAGATTCGAGATCAAGGATTCGTAGCGCGCTCTCATTGTCCCGGATGGGCATGGCAAATTGCCTGACAGCATTGGTTCTCGGGTTGAGCGCCACGAGCCTAATGAGACGCGCAGTGTTCGCGGTACGACCAGCAACGTCGAGCGCTGCGCCGACGGCCATCAGGATTTCGCCGCTGCTCGTTCGGGTCGCCAATCCTCCGCAACCGAGATCCGCCTGCCGCGCCTCGAGGATGGCAGGAAGGCGTCGAACGACGTCGGGCAGTGCGCCAGCATTACCAGCCGGTCCAAGTCGCTGCACAACGCGCACCTGGGCGTCGATCTGCAGCAGAAACGGACCGCGTCGGTCACACAGCCACGTCGTGTTGCTTTCGCCTTCGGCGACGCCTGCGAGATCGAGTCCGCGCTGGTCGAATTCGGGGTTGCGCGGTTGTAGAGCTTCATCGAGGTTGCGTGCGCCGTCGCTGCCCGAGGAATCGGTCGGTGTCGGGCGACCGGAGAAGGTGGCGCCATCAGTGGTTCGAAGTGCCGTGAGCGAATTGAGCTCCGCACCCGTCGGTGACAAGGCGATGATGCCGACGCTCGGTCCGCCGCTGGCGGCAGAGTCGAGGAGGATGCTGGCGGCCCGTGCACTGGTGCCATCAAAAAATCGTGGAGCCGTCACGGCGATGCCCCGCGAGCTGATAACGCGCAGGCGGATATTGGCTGCAGAACTGTCGCTGGCGACGGTCAACCCCGCGCCAACAGCGGCCCGCAGCCCTTGGGGGTAATTTGTCTTCAGCGCAGACGATGCGCCCGCGTAAGGGACGAGTAACGCTTCGGGGTGCCGCACCACATACTTGCGGAGTTGCTCCACGACGGAATTGGCGCTCGTCGGTGTTTCTACGAAAACCCCTCTGGCGAGCGCCTCAAATTGTTCAGCCAGTGCGCGGGCGATGGCGCGAGTCGGGGCTCTAAGGCCTGCCCGGTAACTGCTGCTCAACCGGTTGTCCCCGCGCAGGAAAGTCAGCAGCGCTTCGAGGTCAGCGTCGAACGAATTCGCATTGAAGTCGATCGCGCGTGTAGCGAGAGACGCTGCGACCTCTTGCGGGACGGTGATGCCGTTGCTTGGCTCGGCATCGGCATCGAGCGAGGTCAATAATTGCACGCGTCGAATGGTGGCCTCGGATAACACGCCACCCTCGAGTCCCCCTTGCAGTTCGCGCAGGGTCAACGTCGGCGCGGCGGTTGCTGTGCCAAAAGTAATACCGCCGAGTTTGAACGTCAGTGCCTCACAGGTGGTGGTGCAGCGATACGAGTACGACCCGCGCGCGCCGGTCGTGCCCGAGACGGTAGGGGTGGAGTAGCTGAGCCCCGCGACGCCAAAATCGGCGATGGAGCCGCTCAAGGCAGCCGGCTGTGCTGCATCGCTGCCGCCCGAAGAGCCGCCGCCTCCGCCGCAACTGCTCAAGATGACGCTCAGCAAAACGCCGCCCAGTAACGGGCCGGGCCATTGCCACTTGGGCGTACTGAAGACCATGCGTGCTTACGGTGACGGGGGCAGCGGTTGACAACGCACCGATGCGATCCGCGTCGAGGCTGCCTCAAGCCGGACCCACACGCCGCTCTGCAGCGCATCGTCAAGAATCAGCGTACCGGTTCCCGCGGTCCAACGGCGCTTATCGGCTCTCGAGATCAAGCCGACAAATTTTTCAGCATTGGTGGATTGGCCGAGATACAGCAAGTTACCGTTGATTCGCAGCCGCAGCGGGGCATCCTCCGTGGCGGCCTCCAGCGTGTCGTGGGCGACGGTGGTGGCGCGCGAGCCGGTGCACAGTAGTTCCGGCACGGATCGCGAGCGAGGGTCAGGGGGGGCAACGGGTTGAGCCGCCGAGGCGCTTGGCAGTTGCGCACAGGCCGCAAGGCAGACCAGTGCGACAGATGCCAGCGGCGATGAGGCGGGTCGGCGAGGGGGGGGCAGGTGGCGTGTGGCGATCGATGGCATCGACTGTTGAATCCTGTTGTGCTGTCTCTGACTATACTGGATCACGGTTTTCTAAAGCCGCTTCGCGAAGCGACGACTGTTCTATGTCCATGCTAAGTCCCGTTGGCCTACCTCCGCAGTTACCTGGATCGAATCCAGGCGTCGTCGCGTTGACCGATCGCGCCATTCCTGTGCCATCGGCCATCGGCGCCGCGGCCCGTTGGGAGGCTGGCACGGTACTGACGGCCGCCGTTCGGGTACAAAACGATGAACTCGTGTTTCGGGTCGGCGACCACTTCTTCACCAGTCGACCGATACCGGGTGTTTCTGAATACTCGCGGATGTCGATGTTGGTAGCCCGCGATTTGAGCGGCGCGATGACCCTGGTGCCACTTTTGCCGCTGGCTGGCGCGGCAATCGCCCGCGTGGGGGGCGCGCCGCCTGCGGCCGGCAACATCGCCGCTTCAAGGGCGGCCGTTGACGAAACGGCGGAGGTCTTGGGCGCCCAAGCGCTGTTCTCCGCCGCGCGGTCGGTGTCGCCCGCCGTCTCGACCGGTGCGGTGCGTAACTTGTCGCAGCGCTTGCATCTACCGTCGGCCCTGGCGTCTTGGGCTTCGGGTGCCCCTGCTGTCGGGGTCGCCGCCGTCGGGTCGGGGGCACCGGGTGTCGCCGCGGCATCCAGCGGCAATGGCGGCCTCGCCACACTCATGCAAGCCCTCTCCGCGGCCGTCGCCGACAGCGGCTTGTTCTTCGAGTCGAGGCTTCGGGAACGACGACCGGTGCCGGCAGCGGACGTCAAGCGACAATTGCTCGAGGCGATCGACAAACGCGGATCCCAGGGGGGCGCAGTCGAGGCGTGGGCGGCGCTCGACGAGTTGGTCGGATTGCAAAGCGCCGCTGGCCTCGCCAAACGCTCGGGCGGAACCTTGCTCTCGTTCGTCATGCCTGCCCCCGATGGGGTCGGCGCGTGGTGGGTGACCTTGCAGCAGGATGTCGCTCGTGACGGTCTCGATTACGCGGGCGGTGACGGCCGAGAGGAACGTCGAACGGATCCGTGGCGAATCCGATTGGTGGGCGTATCGTTACCGTTCGGCGACATCGATCTGCGGATCGAACAGCTCGGCGTTCATGGAGTAGGCGTCACGGTACTAACTGACACCGCCGAGGAACAGGGTAGATGGGCGCGGTCTCGTGAGGAATTATCCCGTCGTCTCGAGGAGGCGGGTTTAGTCCTGTCGCGCTGGGCGGTTATCGATCGCGAACCGGAGCAACCGAGCGGTGATTACGTTGGGCGTTTGCAGTCTGTGCGGGTGTGACTATTCGTATGACCCCTGATACCCAACAACGCGCTGTCGCCCTTGAATACGGGACTCATCCGGTGCCACTCATCGTGGCGACGGGCCGCGAACTCATGGCGCAGGAGATCGTGCGGGAGGCGCAAAAACAGGGCGTTCCCATCATGCGCGACAAGATGCTTGCGGCCCGGCTGGCTGAGTTACCGGTGGGTACAAAAATCCCGGAGGATGTCTACCGCGCGGTGGCGGTCGTCCTCGCGTGGGTTTACTGGATGGAAGGTCGCGAGCCGGACGGCTAGATAACACGCTGAATCAGGCCAGCTCGCTCCGATGAGCGACACCGTAATCACGGCTTCGGCCTGCACGATCGTAGAGATTGACGTCGTCCTCCGGCTGGCGGAGAACAGAGATGATCTTGCGCTGGGCAGAAACCACGCGGGAAAAAATCTGGTGATTGCGCATCTGCAGGTCTTTGCAGCGCCCGATGGCCGTTCGGATCCGTTCGGCCCGCTCGGGTGAGCGCCTCGACTCGGCAATGCACAAATCGTCTCTGGAGGCTCGCTCCAACAGGGCGATGCTCGAGTCTTTCTCGGCCTGAATGCCTTCGAGTTCTTCGATACCCTCGCCGATCAAGCCGTTACGGCTGCGCAGAATGGCGTTCTCGCGCTCCAACACGTGGCAGATTCGCTGACACAGTGCTTCGAGTTCTTCGAAAGTGGAGGGCGTGACGCTCATGGCAGCTCTCAGCCGAGATCCCCCAGCTGTTCCTCAAGTTCGCGGAACTTCCGCGCCAGTTTGTCGGCATCCAACGGGAACCGCCCCTCGGCGATCTCCCGACGAATGGCCTCGACTTTGGCCGGATCGAAGCCGGCCGCGTCGTCGCTGGTGTCGCGAACGGCCTGAATGATCCCTTTCGCCGCCGGCGAGACGCTGATGAATTCGGCAGCACTGGTGGGTCGGGCGCTCGGCTTGAGGCCGGCATCCGACTTCACCGTGCCATTAGGCTTGGCGGGCCGGGTAGTGCTTTGCTCGACGGCGAGTCCGAGCCAAGGATTGATGGTTTTGTCGATGGTCATGGGCTTGATCCTTTTTCCTGCGACCTATCAGTCGACCACACTGGCCGTAACTTTAGCCGCATCGCGCACCCCGAGCCGTACCGACCCATCAACTTGAACCTCACCTCTCAGTTTTCGACCGCTCTGTGGATTTTCGAGCTCGATCCAGTCTCCGACCTTACCGGGCCCGAGCGCCAGCAGCTTGGTTGAGGCCCGGCCGCCGTTGAACTCGGTCCAGGCGTGGACTAACGCGTTGCGTTTGACCACGGTACCGAGCCGCAGGTCGGCTCGGCCCACAGGTGTACCGGCCCCAAGCGGGCGGGTGAGCGAGTGACCGAGAACGGGCTCGATAGACGTGAATGCGACCAAGGTACCGGGCGATGTCGCGCGTCGGCTTTCGAGTCGCACATCGCGGTCAGTCAGCACATGTCCGTAAGGCAAATCACGGTCGACCACGACCATCATGGTGGTGGCGGGTGCCACCGATGCGGCCTCGCGGGGGGTACTCACCGAAATCGCCACGAAGCGTCTGGATTTCGGATCACCCGGGCACTCCACTTGCACCGTCTGCGTGCTGTCGAACGCAAAGCGCCACAGCCACTCACCCGCGCAACTGCCCAGGCGCTGTCGCCGATCGATGGACTGCGCACGCACGCTCGCCTCGGGCACGCCGAGTGATCTGGCCGCGAACGCCTCAGCACTTTCGGCCAAGCTTCGCTCGAGCGAAAAGGCCGACGACCCGCCGCCTGCGAGCAGCAGTGCGACGAGTAGGCGACGATGACGAATGGACGACCGCATTACACCGATGACCGATCAGCCCTGTCGCAGCAGGTTCAGCACGTACTGCTGAGACTGGTTCGCCTGCGCCAGCATCGCCGTGCCCGCCTGTGCGAGCACCTGAGATTTGGCGAGTGCCGCAGATTCCTTCGCGTAGTCCGTATCCAGGATCCGCGACTTGGCCTCTTCGGTGTTCTCGACAATGTTCATCAGGTTGTTGATGGTGTACTCGATGCGGCTCATCGTCGCGCCCATCTCGGCACGCATGGTGTTGACCACCGTTTGCGCCTTGTCGATGTAGTCGAGCGCCGTGATCGCATCCTGCGTGTTGGCGATGTTGACGTTGCTCTCGGAGTAGCGGAGCTGTCCGAGGTTTTGCGCGTATTGGCCAAACTTGGCCGTCAGCGTCGTGCCACTGGCCACATCGAACACCTCGTAGCCATCCGGCAGACCGGCTTCCTTGCGGATGAACTCGTAATCGCTGTCTTCCTTGAACTGCTTGCGCAGATCTTCGATGCTGGTGACGTTGTGCGCGGACACGGTCCGTGCACCCACCCGGTACTCGAAGAAGTTCGGCGGGCTGGTCGGCACCGAGGCATCGTGCCAGGTGAAGCCGCTCAGATCGAACGATTGCGGGAGATAGTCGGTCTGCGTGCCCGACAAGTCCACCACAGAAGCCGCCGAAAGAGTCGTGGCGGTGAAGTTCTGATACTTGTCGTTGGCACGGGCCGCGTCGCTCGCGTTCGTGCACTGCAGCGCCGGCGTACCGGAGGGCATCGGACTGCCGAGGATCTTCCACACCACCTTCAGCTGGCCGCCCACGTTCTGGATGTCGCAGGTGGTGGGGTCGTAGTTCACGTGCCCCTTCAGCTGCTTGACGAGATCCGACACGCTGGTGACGCCAGCGGCCGTCAGGGTCGTCGTTCCGGTGGGGTTCGGTGTGCCGTCGGTTTGGCGCGTGCCATCCCACAGCTTCACTTCGAAGTTGGGCAGCGGCGCATCCGTGAAATTGACGTCGATGACGTTGAGGTTGGCATCGAGCACTCGAGCACCCGATACGCCGGACGTCGTGACACCAACCGTTGACGCATCAAGGTTCCAGGTATTTATCTGCGCGCCGGCCGTATTGTTGACCGTCGTGCGCTCGGCGAGGTTCAGATCCTCGATGGTGAGGGGGCCGAGCGGAATCTTGATGTAATCCGCAGCCGAGATGCCAACCTGCACGTTCATGGCCTTGGCATCTTCGCTGATCAGTTTCAGATCGCCGTCCCAAGCAGCCTGGTTGGAGACGCGGCGGATTTCCTTGACGAGTTCGTTGAACTCGACGCTGAGGAAGCTGCGATCCTCACCCGTGTAAGTTCCGTTCGACGACTGTACGGCCAGCTCACGCATGCGGTGCAGCATGTTCTGGATTTCGTCGATGGCACCTTCAGCGGTCTGCGCCATCGAAATGCCATCGCCGGCATTGCGGATGGCCATGTTGAGACCCTGAATCTGGTTGCGCATGCGCTGCGTGACCGCGATGCCGGCCGCATCGTCGGAGGCGCTGTTGATGCGCTTGCCCGAGGACAGTCGCTGCATGGCTTGTTCCATGCTGCCGCGGTTGAGTGCCAGGGCACGCTCAGATTGGATCGAGGCGATGTTCGTATTAATCACAAGAGCCATTGTGGGTCTCCGTCGGAATCTCGCCGGCCAAATGGTCGGCAGGGAGTTAAAGCAAAGGGCGTGCCAACGGGAATCCGTCGGCGGCACCGTGGACCTCGACATGTCCTGAAGTGCGGATATTCGGCCTCAAATCGAGGTTTTATCCCGGTTGAAGCGCGGCTACGACGCGCAGTGGTGCATATATATAAGTGGGAGACAGCCATCTCCTTTGGCGACTCGCACCGGCAACGCGCCGCCTGCCGCGCGCCCCTCAACCGGCAAAGGTTTGCCGCTGTGTCGGCGTACGAGAGGGCGAACTTTGCCGGTCTGCGGGTCAGTTACGCTGAAAAAAGCCGAATGCGCGCTGTTTCGGCAACTGGCACGGCTTTTGCTCCACACCCTGCGGACGCAGTCGAGTGGAGCTGAAAAATATGTCGCAGTTCGATCGTGCACTCGGGATTTTTCCGACGGCCGCCGCAGTACAAGCGCGGCGCCTCGAGATCATCTCGGGAAACATCGCGAATGCCAACACGCCGAGTTATCGCGCTCGCGATGTGGATTTCCGACAGGCGCTGCGTGAAGCGGGTGATGACATGCGTCTTGCAGTCACTCAGCCCGAACACATCGCCGAGCCGGATCAGTTGACTCGCGATGCACTCCGATACCGCATACCGCTCGCCCCCGCGCGCGATGGCAACACAGTGGAGACACACATTGAAGAAGCCGCCTTTGGTGATGCTGCTGGCCGCTACTTGGCCGCCCTGCGCTTTTCGGAAGGAGCGCTTTCAGGAATGCGCAAGGCGTATCGGGGCGATTAAACGACGCACTACGGGAGATAGGGTATGTCACTTACGAACGTCTTCAAACTCGCTGGCGGTGCACTAAACGCCCAAACGGTTCGACTCAACACAATCGCCTCCAACCTGGCGAACGTCGAAACCGTTTCGGGAAGTGCGCAGTCGGCTTATCGGGCAAAGCGCCCGGTGTTTACTGCTGTGCTCGAAAACGCCACCAACGACCTGCAGAGCGGATTCGGCGTGAAGGTCCAGACCATCGCTGAAACCCGGCGGGTCAATCAGCAAATGTTCGATCCGGAGAATCCGTTGGCGAATCAAGAGGGCTATGTGTACCGGTCGAACGTCAATCCCCTTGAGGAAATGACGGACATGCTCGATGCCGCGCGTTCGTATGAAACCGCACTCACCACGGCCAGCACGGCTCGTGAGTTGATGATGCGCACGATAGACATGAACACCAAGTGATCTAGACAGCCATGGTAGCCACAACAATTCCATCGTCCGCCCGTACGGAACTTCCGTCAGGCGTCTCCAGCTACGAAGCAGAACGAGATAAGGAGTCCGCCCGCTCGACCTCGCTCGGTCAGGCGGAGTTCCTGAAGCTCATGACCGCGCAGTTGAAGAACCAGGACCCGCTTGCTCCGATGGAGAACGGCGAGTTTCTGGGTCAGATGGCGCAGTTTTCGACGGTCAACTCGGTCGGCGAGATGGCCACGCAGCTCAAGGCGCTTGCGGATCAGATGTCGTCGAACCGAATGCTCTCGAGCGGCTCGCTGATCGGACGCTCGGTACTCTCGGCGAGCAACTACGGCGAATTGCGCGAAGGCCAGGCGCTCGACGGTGCCGTACGGATCACCGAGCCCGTCGACGGTGCAGTGGTCTACATCCGCAATGCCGTGGGTCAGGTCATGGAGAGCTATGAGCTCGGGCCTGCGGGCGCAGGGGACTATCCGTTCTCCTGGGATGGATCGCTTCCCGGCGGCAAAAACGCCTTGCCTGGACGCTACCAGGTCGAGGTTGCGGTCTCTCGCGCCGGCAAGATCGAGGCAGCCAAGGCGTTGTTGTACACGCCTGTGACCAGCGTCTCGATGAATGGCCAAGAAGTCACCTTGAATTTACAGAACGGGAGTCAGGTCCCGCTCTCACAAGTCACCACATTGCGTTGACGTGCACGCTGCACGACGTCTCGGAGAAAAAGCACCATGTCGTTTTACACCTCTCTCACCGGCCTCAATGCCGCCACAGCGGAACTGGGTATCGTCAGTAACAACATCGCGAACGTGGGTACGATCGGCTTCAAGAAAGCCCGTGCCGAGTTCGGCGATATCTTCGCGACGTCGCCCCTGCAGAACGCGTCGGGATCGATCGGCCAAGGCGTGCTGCTGAAGGGCGTGGCGCAGGAGTTCTCGCAGGGTAACGTGGCGTTCTCGCAGAACTCCCTCGATATGGCGATCCAAGGGCAGGGCTTCTTCGTTCTTAAGCCCAACCTTACATCGAACCAGACGGTGTTCACGCGCAACGGTTCGTTCCGCGTCAATAACGATCGTTATGTGGTGGACTCTTCGGGACAGTTCGTCCAGGTCTTCCCGGTCAACGACGACGGATCAGTCGTCGCGACCGGTTTGAGCTCCGCTAAGTCGCTGCAGCTGCCGAGCACCGCGGGTCTGCCGCGAGCGTCTTCCAAGATCGACCTCGGTGTGAACTTGCCTGCCGACGCGGAGATCATCCCGCAGCAGGAGGAGTACAAGTCGGGCGCTGCTGTTTACCGGTTTGACCGAAACGATCCCAACACCTTCAACCGATCGACCTCGATCACGGTGTTCGACTCTCTCGGCAACCCCTCAATCGCGACGATTTACTACGTCAAGGTTTCGAACGCGACCATCGAAGACCCCACCAACAAGTGGCAAACGTACATCTACGTCGGTGATCGTGAAATTAAGCCAGCATTGCTCAACGCCAAGACCGACAAGAGCGAGACGCTCTACATCGACAAGTTCGGTCAGCAGACGACCGATCCGACCGAGTTTGACCCGACCTTCAACGCCGGTGCGCCGCACCCGTTGTATTACCTGAATGATCAGACCAATAAGGTCAACTCGACACCGGCAAAGTTGACCGGCGGTTTCATTGACCGGGCCAGCGGTTTCGATTTCGGTAGCACAGACAGTAATAAGATTCGCATCGGCTCGTCGGAAGTCAGCACCACTGCAAGCGGCAGCTGGACGACGTCGATCTCGACCTCAGGCGACGGTACACCGGCGCAGCAGTATTCGATCACGCTGACCAAGGGCACAGGCGCCGCGGCCGTGAGCCGCACACTGACATTCCACAGCCAGGCGGCCAATTCGGCGACGGGTAAATCATTACGCGCTGAAGACATCGACACCTTGCTGTCGGGTACGGCAACTATCGCCACCGGTGGCGCCGCGCCGCAGACAGTGCAGGCGGCGCTGACCTCGTTGGGGCTCGGGTTCTCGGGCAAGGCGCTGGATGGTTCCCTGAGTTTCTTCGATATCGACGGTGACGAGACGTTCACGATCACCGTTAATAACACCATGAAGTCGCAGGGCGGCGGTTTCACCGGCGCCGATTTTGCGAGTTCTACGCCGTTGACGATTGGCGCGTCGGTTGAAAAGCAGAAGGGCTTGAGCAATCGCGGCATCCTGAAGATCTCCGTGGACGACTCGGACCCGATCACCATCTCGCTGCCGGATAAGCTGCGCGGTCAGGCCTTGACGGGTACCGAGCTTGCCGCCGAACTCACCAAGGCCATCAACAACGCCTACGGTGACGATCGCTACACGAGCATTTCGGCCCCGGCAAACAGCGACTTTCGGCTTTTTGCCGAAATCGATCTCGATAATTTGCCGGCTGACAGCCCGCTGCGCACCGCCTACGCGGACACTGCAAGCGCACTTAATGCCGGTCTGGTCGGAGCCGGAAAAACCCGCGCTAACGCCCTTGAAAATGGCATCAAGATGCGTCTTCCGTCTCTCGAGACCTATAGCCCTAACGCAGCGAATGCGAGCAACGATTTGGTTGCTGCCGTACAGCGCGAGGTCGATTCACACATCGGCGCAGGCGTGATTCGGGTTGGATACGATCCGCGTGCACGCTCCTTCACCTTCAAGCCCAACGACAACTCCTTCAAGATCCAAAGTTTGAAGGTGCTTGGGCCCTTGGATGCCGACGGTACAACCCCCAAGGCTAACGACGTGCTCGGATTCCCAGCCACAGGTGATTTCACCGCGGTGGGTGCCGGTACCACTCAAGGTTCCTTGGTGGCGGGTGAACTGCGCCCGAACGGCAACGATATCCTGAACGAAGATCAGCGTCGGTACGGCATTCGTGTCGACTACCTGAAGGATCAGCGTAGGTTCGTCTTCGCCTCGGGCACAACGGGCGAGAAGTCGCTGATCAAGGTGTCGGTGTCGGACAATGATCGCGCCGCCAACATTCTGGGTATCTCAGAAGAGTTCGCAACGGAAATAGTTTCCTCCGCGGGTACGGGTCTCTCGTCGAAGCCGGCGGTCACCACCGGCAGTAAGGCGGGCATCGACATCACGGGCACGTTCTCCGTCACCTCGAACGACAATATTGTCAACGTCACGGTCGATGGTATCGACGGTTCAATCCGCATCCCCCCCGGTGCTTACACCGGCACGACGTTTGCCCAGGCGCTGCAGGATCGGATCAATGCGATCGCAGGTCCGACCGGCAAGGCCGTCAGCGGCGTCAAGGTCGAATACGACCCGGACAACGCCCGGTTCAAGTTCACCTCGGGCACAACCTCCGAAGAATCGTTCATTAACGTCAACGGTCACCCGAACTTCGGCCTTAGCTCGACCACCCAGGTGCGTGGCAGCGTGCCCGAAGTGACGGTGCTCGTGCAGGCGAAGGATGCCGACGGCAACCTGTTGTACATCGATAAGGACGGCACCGAAACGACCAAAAAGCCCGAGAGCTTGCCGAACTACGCGCCGATCTACCTCAGTAAGGGTCAGTTGACCTTCGATACGGCCGGTAAGCTCGTATCGCCTAAGGAGGGTGCGCAATACACCCCGTTCGATCCGCAAAACGGCGCCGACTTGATCGTGCTGAACGTCGACTACGGTAAGTTCTCGACGCAGTACTCGCAGCCCTTCTCGGTGCTGTCTTTGACGCAGGACGGCTTTACCTCCGGCCGACTCGATGGCATCAGCATCGACTCGGCCGGTACGGTCCGCGCGAACTACACCAACGGCCAGCAGGAAGCGTTGGGCAAGCTGATTCTCGCCAACTTCGCGAGCCCGAACGGCTTGAAGCAGATTGGTAACGCGAATTACGTGGCGACCTCGAACTCCGGCGATGCCGTGGTGGGCGTCGCAGGCTCTGACGGCTACGGAACGATTCAGGGTGGTGCGCTTGAGCGCGCCAACGTGGATCTGACTGAGGAGCTCGTCAATCTGATCACCGCTCAACGTAACTTCCAGGCCAATGCCAAGGCCATTGAGACGGCGACCAACCTGACCAGCACCATCGTCAACATTCGTGGTTGATCTACTGAGGGCTTTCGCGCGTGGATAGGCTGATTTTCACATCGCTGAGTGGACAAAAGTTCATTGATCAGCGCGTGCAACAGATTTCGAATGAAATCGCCAACGTCAGCACGGTCGGCTTCAAGCGGGCGTACGCGGCCGCCACTGAGGCTTACCGTTACGACGGCGACGGCTTTCAGAGTCGATTCGTCTCCGTGGTTAAGCCGTCAACGAATGTCGATATGACGGCGGGTCCGATGATGACCACGGGCCGTGCGCTCGATGTGGCACTCACGGGTAATCAGTTGTTTGCAGTGCTCACCGAGAAGGGCGAGCTCGCGTACACCCGGCGGGGCGACTTGTCCGTTGCGGCCGATGGGAGCTTGCGCATCGGCTCTGGTGAGCAGATGGCGAGCGACGCCGGCGGGCCGATCAACGTTCCCGATCTGTCGGAAATCAAAATCGGCCCCGATGGCACTGTGTTCGCGAAGCAGGTCGGGGGTGACGCGGTGGTATTCCAGCCGATCGCCCGGCTGCAGGTGGTGGAGGCCGACCCGACGCAGGTAACGCTGCGCACCGACGGTCTGTATGACGCGCAGAACCGGCAGGCCTTTCCGTTGGCGGAGACGCCGGCGGTGGCTAGCGGCGCACTCGAGGGCAGCAATGCCAACTTGTTTTCGAGCCTGGTCGACATGATCAGCATGAGTCGTCGTTACGAAATGCAAGTCAAGGTACTCAAGCAAGCGAGTGACTTGGCAGAGCGCAGCCATTCGCTGGCGCGTATCAATCAGTAAGCACGGTAAGGAGAGATAAAAATGGAAGCAGCTCTTTGGGTCGCAAAAACGGGCCTTGACGCCCAGCAGACCCGTATGACCGTGATCGCCAACAACCTGGCCAACGTCAACACGACGGGCTTCAAGCGCGACCGGGCTACCTTTGAAGATTTGCTGTACCAGAGCGTTCGGCAGGGTGGTGCACAGACCTCTGCCGACACCACGGCGCCTACGGGCTTGCTGCTCGGCACCGGCACTCGCGTGGTGGCCACCGAAAAGCTGCATGCCCAAGGCAATCTGATCCAGACGCAGAACTCCTTTGACCTCGCGATCAGTGGCGAGGGTTTCTTCCAAATCCTGCAGCCGGATGGAACGCTCGGTTACACGCGCGATGGCGGATTCAAGATTTCTGCCGAAGGCGTATTGGTCAATTCGAGTGGCTATCGGCTACAACCGGAGCTCGCTATTCCGCAGAACGCCCAGACCATCACGATTGGCGCAGATGGCACGGTGTCGGTACAGGTGTTCGGCGAGGCGCAGGCCCAGGCAATCGGGCAGGTGCAGCTTGCGCGGTTCCTCAATCCGTCTGGATTGCAGGCGATAGGCGAGAACTTGTTTCGTGAAACCACCTCGAGTGGTCCGCCGCAGGTGGGCATTCCCTCGCAGCAGGGTAACGGTCAGTTGATTCAAGGCGCACTCGAGAGCTCAAACGTCAATGTGGTCGAAGAGATGGTTGCCATGATCGAGACGCAGCGTGCCTATGAGGTGAACTCAAAGGCGATCGAGGCGGTCGACGGCATGCTGCGCTTCGCCAACAACAACCTGTAATCGTCACCCATGATCAGAGACATCATCATCGTAGGGTTACTGGTGCTTGGCGTAAGTGGCTGCGCGCAGTCGTCGCTGCGCGATCTGCCGCCGGAGCCGGTTTACGTGCCCGCCGCGAGTCGTCAGGTCGTCGCGAACGTCGACGGGTCCATCTTCTCGAGAGCTGGCCAGGACAGCCTCCTCGGGCAGGACCGCGCACGTCGACCGGGCGACTTGCTCACGGTGCTGATCGACGAGCAGGTGTCTGCCTCCAGCTCCGCCTCGGCTAACGCCACGCGAAACTCAGCGACGACCGCGCTGACGGCCGGGGCGCTCGGTTCGATCGATCGTCGTCTCAACCGTGCAGGGATTCCTTGGCCGGGCGACATCAACCCGGGTGAGAGCACGATCGAATCGACAGGTGAGGGCAGTGCGCAGCAACAGGGGCGCATTACCGGCACGGTGACCGCCGTCGTGACCGAGGTGTTACCGAACGGTTTGCTCGCCATCCGTGCCTATAAGCGCATGGAACTCGCCCGCGGTGCGCAAATCGTGCGCCTGACCGGTCTGGCAAGAGCCTCAGACATTCAGCCCGACAACACGATTCGCTCGCGGCGCTTGGCCGACGCAAACATTAGCTTTGCCGCCCGGGGCGAATTGGCCGATGCCAGTCGCGCGGGGTGGATGAATCGGGCGCTGCTGAGCCTGTGGCCGTTTTGATCCGGGGATGTCCATGAATTACGTTTCACGCCTAGTCTTGATGTTGCTGTCGGTCGTCAGTGTCATGCTGGCACAACCGGCGCACGCGGCACGGATCAAGGATATCGCCGCGTTGTCCGCCGCCCGTCCGAACCAGCTGATTGGGTATGGCCTCGTTGTTGGCCTGCAGGGCTCGGGCGACGGTAAGGACATCTCCTTCACCATCCAGTCGCTGCGTGAGACCTTGAGCCGCCTCGGCGCGTCGGTAGACGGCCCGTTGTCGAGCTACGATCTCGACCCAACCGCCGTCAAGGACTTCAAAGTCGAGAACGTGGCTGCTGTGATGGTGACTGCGGAATTGCCCGCATTCGCCAAGCCCGGTCAGAAAATAGACGTC
>CAISHQ010000194.1 GCA_903885195.1 uncultured Pseudomonadota bacterium
CGCATCCGCACTCTTGATCGTACGGCCTTCAATCCATCAGACGCGTTGCGGCAGCCTGCAGTAACTTGATGGAGTAGACGGTGTGCAAGCCGAGTATGGCGCGGAACATCGGGCTCAGTTGAGGAGCTCCCGAGGCGCTCTGTGCAGTCGGTTTGATCGCTGATCCGAAGAGCAGGCGGGTCGCGCGATTTGCGCCTTCAGCGTCCTCGCGGATCATCAGCCACGATGAAGTTCGGCCGCTCTCGTCTGACAGCAGAATCTCATGGTCCGTTCGCTCAACGAGGCGCCATACCGCGAACGCCGTTCTCGTGCCTTGGGCGAGCTCGTACGCTTGGCGATCCGTGGTTCGCTGACGAAGTAGCAGCCGCAGCACCAGCCGCTCGGCTTTGAATAGCGGGGTGGTAAAGAACGCCTCGACGAATTGCGGCAGCGTCACCGCCTTGGGCACCACGGTAGTAAAGCAGTCGGTGAAATAGCCCGCTTGCCGTAGCCGATACAGCAAGGTGTCGGGTGGCAGGTCAGTGGCGTAAACGCGTTCTCTCATTGTGATAGCCCTCGAGTAACCGGGCACGCCTGTCATGCCGATCGCAGGTCGTTTTGCAGTCGATGCCGGGCGTGGGTTCGACGGTGACGGTGACCGAGACAGGCGTCACCTTACTGGTCTGCGATGGACAGAATAACTATTATGACGGTCATGAAAAAGTCGGATGTCATGAAAAACGCTATGGCCCGATGATGTGGGCGCTGTGACCCACTCGTTGTGAGCTGGAGGCATCATCGAGCAACTTCGCGACATCGTTGAGTCGGACTTTCCTGAGATCCTCGCGCTCAATTCAGCGGCAGAGAGGGAGACCAGCCACCTAGATAGGCAGCGACTCGAGACGCTCCTGCAGTTGTCTGCTTACAGGAAGGTAATGACCCTGCATGGTCAAGTGCAGGCGTTTATCATCGCGCTCGTCAATGGGGCGCCATACGAGAACGACAATTACATTTGGTTCGCATCGCGGATGAGTCGTTTTCTGTATGTCGATCGCGTGGTCGTGGGTAGCGAGTTTTCAGGTCGCGGACTTGGTACACGCCTCTACGAAGATCTATTTCGCTTTGCGCGGGTGAACGGTGTTACCACGATCACCTGCGAGTACAATATCGAGCCTCCCAACGTTGCATCGCGCGCGTTCCACGATAGGTTCGGATTTAAGCAAATTGGAACACAGTGGGTCGCAGGTCGGACCAAACGGGTGTCCCTTCAGGCCGCGGACGCGAACTGCCTGATCGAAGCTCGTTCATATTCTTGAGGTGCCTGCCAACATGACCACTGAGATGCCACGGCCCCCGGCCGCAGCAGAGGCCGATGTCAGTCTCGATCCGCAGGACTGGGAAGCCTTTAGAGCACTGGCTCATCGCATGGTCGATGACAGTCTCGATCAGCTGACCACGCTTCGCGATCGACCACCCTGGACGCCGCCCCCGGCTGAGGTGGCGGCAGCACTCTCGGGAGAACCGTTGCCGCGGACGCCGCAGGGCGCCGAACAGGTGTATGCGCAGTTTGTGCAACACGTGCTGCCGTACGCGGCCGGTAATCGTCATCCGCGCTTCTGGGGCTGGATGAAATCCAACGGCACGCCTCTCGGCATGATGGCCGACATGCTCGCGGCC
>CAISHQ010000195.1 GCA_903885195.1 uncultured Pseudomonadota bacterium
CAGATCGCGTACCTGCCAGCAGGGCGAATCCGCAAGCCGCTCGAGATCGGGCCACGCGGCGAGCGGTCGGGCCGTGGGCCCGAGCAGCCGCGGTGCGAGGTAGAGGACGAGCTCATCGACGAGCTCGGCCGCCAGCAGCGCCCCGGCGAGCGTCGGGCCGGCTTCGGTCCACACTTCGTTGAGTTCCGCGCCGCCCATCCACGCCAGCACAGCGGGCAAGTTCAGCCGCCCAGCCGCATCGACGGCAATCTGCTCGCGCGTCAGACACACGGCGCGGCCCGGCGCGCTGAAGATCCGGGCGGTCGCGGGCACCCGCCCGTGCGCATCGAGAATCACGCGCAGGGGCTGACGAGTCACCTCGCCCTCGCGGGCGGTGAGCTCGGGGTCATCCGCCAGCACCGTGGCGCTCGTGCTCAGGATGGCCGCGCTCTCGGCGCGAAAGCGCTGCACGTCGGCACGCGCCTCGGCGGAGGTGATCCAACGGCTTTCGCCATTGGCGAGTGCGGTTCGCCCATCGAGACTCGCCGCGAGCTTCAGCCGCAGCCACGGTCGGCCGCGACGCATGCGACTGAAGAACCCCAGATTGAGCTCCTCTCCGGCCGCCTGCTCGAGCCCATGCTCGACGACGATCCCGGCCTCGCGCAAACGCGCCGCACCCGTACCATCGACTCGCGGGTTCGGATCGCCGCAGGCGTAGATCACATGGGCGACTCCGGCTGCGATCAGCGCCTCGCTGCACGGTGGCGTGCGACCGTGATGATTACAGGGCTCGAGCGTGACGAAAGCCGTGGCGCCGCGCGCGCCCTTGCCCGCCTCACGCAAGGCGAACACTTCGGCATGCGGCTCGCCCGAGCGTTGGTGCCAGCCTTCGCCGATGATGCGCTCGCCCACCGCGATGACGCAGCCGACGCGCGGATTGGGTTGCGTACTGCGCGCACCCTGCGCCGCGAGCTCCAGGGCGCGGCGCATCGCGTGGTGTTCGAAGGCGCTCCAGGGGCGCGCGTCACGAGCCACGTCGCGGCCCCTTCGACGCAGGCTTGCTGGCGGGCTCCTCGCCGGCGAGCAGCGAGAGCTGTCCCGCGAGTGGCTCGCGACGCCGACGCGTACGCAATTTGTCGACCTCGTCGCGGAAGGCCTCGACATCCTGAAAACTTCGATACACCGAGGCGAAGCGCACGTAGGCGACCTCGTCGAGATGGCGCAATTCGTCCATGACGAACTCGCCGATCTGACGCGACGGCACTTCGCGCTCGCCGAGTCCGCGCAAGCGATGCGCGATGCGCGCGATCGCAGCCTCCACTTTCTCCTGCTCGACGGGGCGCTTCTGCAGCGCTTTCAGCAATCCGCTGCGCAGTTTTTGCTCATCGAAAGGTTCGCGACTGCCATGGCTCTTGACGACCAGCGGCATCACGAGCTCGGCCGTCTCGAAGGTCGTGAATCGCTCGCCGCAGGCGAGACACTCGCGCCGACGCCGAATCTGCTGCCCCTCGGCCGCCAGACGCGAGTCGTTCACCTTGGTCTCCTCGTGGCCGCAGAAGGGACAGTGCATGGCGGCGTCCCGTCAGCGCAGCGTTCCGCTCAGCGCCCGTCAACCGGCTCGAGCCCGTAGACCGGGAAGCGCCGGCAGAGTGCTGTGACCTTCGCGCGCACCGCCGCAACGGCCGCCTCGCTGCCACCGGCATCGAGCACATCGGCGATGAGATCGGCGACCTGCTCGACCTCGGCCTCCTTGAAACCACGCGTGGTCGACGCCGGGGTGCCGATGCGAATACCGCTCGTGACCATCGGTGGACGAGGATCGTTCGGCACGGCGTTCTTGTTGACCGTGATGTGCGCGGCACCGAGCGCCGCATCCGCCTCCTTGCCGTTGATCTGCTTGTCCGACAGGTCGATGAGGAAGAGGTGATTGTCGGTGCCACCCGAGACGATGCGATAACCGCGCTGCTGCAGCCGGGCGCACATCGCGCGGGCATTGGCGACGACCTGTTTCTGGTAATCCTTGAACTCGGGCTGCAGCGCTTCGAGGAAGGCGACTGCCTTGGCGGCGATCACGTGCATGAGCGGGCCGCCCTGGGTACCCGGGAATACGAGCGAGTTGAATTTCTTGGTCAGCTCGTCGTTGGCGCGCGCGAGGATGATGCCGCCGCGCGGACCGCGCAGCGTCTTGTGCGTGGTGCTGGTGACGACATCCGCATAGGGGAGCGGGTTCGGATAAACGCCCGCCGCAACGAGTCCGGCGACATGCGCCATGTCAACGTGTAGCAGTGCGCCCGCCTTGTCGGCGATCGCACGAAAACGCGGGAAGTCGAGAAAGCGCGAGTAGGCCGAGAAGCCCGCAATGATGAGCTTCGGCTTGACCTCGAGGGCTTGCCGCTCGAGCGCGTCGTAGTCGATCTCGCCGTTGTCCGGGCGAATGCCGTACTGCACCGCGTTGAACAGCTTGCCGGAGAAATTGACCTTGGCGCCGTGCGTGAGGTGACCGCCATGATCGAGGCTCATGCCGAGGATGGTGTCACCAGGCTTGAGGATCGCGAGGTAAACGGCGGCGTTCGCCTGGGAGCCGGAGTGCGGTTGCACGTTGGCGTAGTCGGCACCGAAGAGTTGCTTGGCGCGATCGATCGCCAACTGCTCGGCGACATCGACGTGCTCGCAGCCGCCGTAATAGCGCTTGCCCGGGTAACCCTCAGCGTACTTGTTGGTCAGCACCGACCCTTGAGCCTCGAGCACGCGCGGACTCGCGTAGTTCTCGGAGGCGATGAGTTCGATGTGGTCTTCCTGACGCACCCGCTCGGCGCTCATCGCGGCAGCGAGTTCGGGGTCGAATCCTTCGATGGTCATACGGCTCGAAAACATCGGGGGCCTCGGACGGACGGGTAGGCGGAACGGCCCGGTAGTTTAGCCGAACAGCCCCTCGACCACGGCATTCCAGCCCGCCGCGATGTTCGGGCGGTGGTAGCCGCCGCCGCCCGTGGCGAGAAGACGGCCATGCCCCAGCCGCTCGGCGAGCGCCGTCAAATCACGTGCGGCGCGGCCGTGCCCCTCGGCGCTGAACGCCAGATGCGCAAGCGGATCACCGGCGATACTGTCGGCGCCGCATTGCAGGATGATGAACTCGGGTGCGTAGTGCTCGAGGTGGCGCATGACCTGCGACCAGGCGCCCTCGAACGCCGCATCGTCGGCGCCCGGTGCGAGCGGCAGGTTGAGCTTGGTCCCCGCCGCCGCCCCGCGCCCGCACTCCTCGGCGCTGCCCGTGCCCGGGTACAGGAACCGGCCGTCCTCGTGCAGGTCGGCGAAGATCACCTGCGGGTCGCTCTCGAAGCCGTAATACACGCCATCGCCGTGGTGCGCGTCGATGTCCACGTAGGCCACCCGCGTCAGACCCGCCTCGCGTCGCAGCCACTCGATGGCGATGGCGCAATCGTTCAGCGCACAAAAACCCGCCGCGCCCGCACGCCCCGCGTGGTGCAACCCCGCGATCGGCACGAAGGCCCGCCGCGCCCGCCCTTGCATCATCTGCTCGCAGGCGAGCAAGGTCGCGCCGACCACATCGGCCGCGGCCTCGTACACGCCGCGGAACGCCGGCGTGTCGCCGCCATCGAGGTAGCCGGTGCCCGCCGCCGAACGAGCGATCAACCGCTCGAGATAGGCCGGTTCGTGGAAGAGTTCGAGCTCGACCCGGCTCGCTTGCCGCGTGTCCTCGATGCGGCAGCGCCGCTCGAGGCCGCGGGAGACGAACTCGCGGTAAAACGCCGCATGCCGATCGAGCCCGAACGGGTGGCCGCTGCCGAACCCGTAGCGCGCGAGACGATCGCCGGCAATGACGAGGACCTCGGACATGATGCGTCCGAGCCTAGCACAGGCGATAATGCGCGCCCTTTCATCTGCCCCAAACGTCCCCATATCACCGCCATGGCACAGTACATTTACACGATGAACCGGGTGGGCAAGATCGTGCCCCCCAAGCGGCAGATCCTGCGCGACATCAGCCTGTCGTTTTTTCCGGGCGCCAAGATCGGCGTACTCGGTCTGAACGGCTCGGGTAAATCGACGCTGCTCAAAATCATGGCGGGCCTCGACAACAACATCGAAGGCGAAGCGCGGCCGCAGTCGGGCATCAAGGTCGGCTACCTGCCGCAGGAACCCGAACTCGATCCCGCCAAGACCGTGCGTCAGGAAGTGATCGCCGGCATCGGCGGCATGTTCGCCAAGGTCGAGCGCTTCAATGCCATCAGCGAAGCCTTCGCCGAACCGATGTCGGACGATGAGATGAACAAGCTCCTCGAGGAGCAGGCGAAGCTGCAGGACCAGATCGATGCAGCGGGCGGCTGGGAACTCGATCGTAAGCTCGAGATCGCTGCCGATGCGCTGCGACTGCCGCCCTGGGAGTCGACGATCGACAAGCTCTCGGGCGGCGAGAAGCGTCGGGTGGCTCTCTGCCGTTTGCTGCTGTCGGCCCCCGACATGCTGCTGCTCGATGAACCGACCAACCACCTCGATGCCGAGTCGATCGCCTGGCTCGAGAAATACCTTGAGGAATATCCCTCCACCGTGATCGCGGTCACGCACGATCGCTACTTCCTCGACAACGTTGCCGAGTGGATCCTCGAGCTCGACCGTGGACATGGCATTCCGTACCACGGCAACTACTCCTCGTGGCTCGAGCAGAAAGAAAAGCGCCTCGCCCAGGAAGAGCGCGAGCGCGAAGCACTGCGCAAGACCCTCGAACGCGAACTCGAATGGGTGCGCCAGAACCCGAAGGCGCGTCAGGCCAAGAGCAAGGCGCGCATGCAGCGCTACGAGGA
Source organism: uncultured Pseudomonadota bacterium (assembly GCA_903885195.1). GTDB lineage: Bacteria > Pseudomonadota > Gammaproteobacteria > Steroidobacterales > Steroidobacteraceae > UBA964. The sequence goes on from CAISHQ010000195.1 coordinate 4,803, forward strand.
GCTCGCCTCGCGTGAATTCCAGGAGCGCAACGAGACCAATGAAATCTACGTCCCGCCCGGCGAGCGCCTCGGTGATCTCGTCATCGAAGCTAAGGGCCTGCGCAAGTCCTTCGGCGATCGGCTGCTGATCGACAATCTGAACTTCAACCTGCCACCGGGTGGCATCGTCGGCATCATCGGCCCGAACGGCGCCGGCAAGACGACACTCTTTCGCATGCTCACGGGCATCGAGCAGCCCGACGACGGCGAGATTCGCATCGGACCCACGGTCAAGCTCGCCTACGTCGATCAGTCACGGCAGGCGCTCAACGACAAGAACAGCGTGTGGCAGGAGATCTCCAACGGGCTCGATCTCATCAAGGTCGGTACCTACGAGACGCCCTCGCGCGGCTACGTCGGCCGCTTCAACTTCAAGGGCTCGCAGCAACAGCAATTGATTGGCGAACTGTCGGGCGGCGAGCGCAATCGCGTGCATCTGGCCAAGGTGCTGAAGTCGGGCGGCAACGTGCTGCTGCTCGACGAGCCGACCAACGATCTCGACGTCGAAACGCTGCGCGCCCTCGAAGAAGGACTGCTCGCTTTCCCGGGCTGCGCCGTAGTGATCTCGCACGATCGCTGGTTCCTCGATCGAATTGCCACCCACATCCTTGCCTTCGAAGGCAACTCGGAAGTGGTCTGGTTCGAGGGCAACTACCAGGAATACGTCGAGGACTACCGCAAGCGGCGTGGCGAAGACGCCAACCAGCCGCACCGCATCCGCTACAAGCCGCTAACGCGCTAGCGCTTTGACGCGCACGCCATCGCGGACTTCGGACGTCGGGAAGAGCACTACGGTCTCGCCCGGGGAGAGCCCTTTCGTCACTTCGCGAAAGCGCTCGTCCTCGAGACCGACCTCGACCCGCGTCAGCGTGGCGCGACCGCCGCGAATGACGTAGACCGACCAAGCGTCGCCATCACGAAATAGCGCACCGAGCGGCACACGCACGGCCTCGTTACGCTCGGCGACGATCACGCGCGCATCGATACGAAAATCGTGTACGCGCAGCGGTGCCGGTGGCGGCGAATCGAAGCTGAGCACGACGTTGGTGCGCTGCTCCTCGATGCCGAGCGCCGACACCTTGGTACGCGCCACAGGTTCAATGCGCTCGATGCGCGCCGCCAGTGGCTCACCACCCCAGTTCTCGATGAACGCCGCTGCGCCCGGGCGCAGCGTGACAGCATCCTGCGAGAGAAACTCGGCCACCACGTCAACCCGTGTCGGATCACCGAGCACGATGAGCGGCGTGCCCGCAGCGACGATCGCCTCGCTCTCCTGCGGCACCCGCAACACGATCGCGGCCACCGGTGCCTTGACGAGCACGGCGCCCTCGCCGCCCGTCTCGCCGGCCGCGAGCAAGGCACTGCGCGCCCGGCGCACCTCGGCGGTCGCGGCCTGCAACGCGGCCTCGGCCGAACGCTCGCGGGCGATGGCCGCATCGCGTGCGGTGTCGGCGATCAGCCGCGTCGCCGCGAGCTGACGCGCCCGCGTGGCCTCGCTGGCCGCGAGATCCCGCTCGGCGGTGGCGGCCCGTTCGCGGGCGAGTGCAGCCGTGACGGCGGCACGGGCTTCGGCTTCAAGACGTGGATCGAGAAACCCTGCACTGCTGCGCGTCATGCGGGCGAGCGGCTCTCCGGCGCGCACCGCATCGCCAGGCTCGACGGCGACCCGTAGCACTCGACCGCTGAAGGGCGCACTGACGACGTAGACCTCACGCATGCGGGTGCGGCCCTCGTCGATCAGGGTGGTACGCACGGGGCCTCGGTCGACCTTCGCCGTCGATACTTCGATCCGCTCTGGCCACAAGGCGAGCGCGAGGAGCAGCGCGAAGCCCACGGCCGCGAGCACGGTAAAGAGCCGCGCGCGGCGG
>CAISHQ010000196.1 GCA_903885195.1 uncultured Pseudomonadota bacterium
ACTCGATCTCGAAGTATCGCTACAAGGCGGTGATCTCGTTCGCGCCGACCTGCGTAGATACCCGCTCGTGAAGGGCGAGGACACGCGGGTGCGCTTGCTCAACCGCAATCCTCAGCAGTTCTATTATTTGCAGACGGGCCTCACCGACGCGGCGGGCGGCGCGCGGCCGACGCACCTTTCGACCTTCACTTCTGCCGCCTCGCGTTACGAGCTGGCTGAGGGCGCCAACGAGTTGCGTGTGCCGCTGCAGTGGACGGATCCGGCGACGGGCGTCACGGTCACCAAGACGTACCTGCTGCGTCGCGGCGAATATCGCATCGACCTGCAGTACGACATCGACAACCGCGGCGATGCGCCGTGGACCGCCGCCTCGTATGCCCAGATTCTGCGCGACGATGTTCCCGTCGAGCGCTCGATGTTCAGCGTCGAGAGCTATGCGTTCCAAGGTCCGGCGTACTACGACGGCACCAAGTACCAGAAACTCGATCGTGAAGATGCGGAAGATCGTTCCCTCGCTCGCGACATCACGGGCGGCTGGATCGCCGGCATGCAGCACCACTTCGTCACGGCGGTCGTGCCGGCCGAAGGCAAGAACTACCGCTACACCCTGAAGACCGAGGGTAATCAGTATCTGCTCTCGACAGCGGGTCCCGTGGTCACGGTCGCGCCCCAGAGCGGCGGCACACTCAAAGAAACGCTGTTCGTGGGACCAAAGCTGCAGGCGCAGCTTGAGACCACGGGACCGCGGCTCGACCTCGTCGCCGACTACGGCGTGCTCACCCTGCTCGCCAAGCCGCTCTTCTGGCTGCTCGAGCAGGCCCACAACCTGGTCGGCAACTGGGGCTGGGCCATCGTGCTTATCACCTTGCTGCTCAAGCTCGTGTTCTATCCGCTCTCCGAGGCCTCCGGCAAATCTATGGCGCGCATGCGTGTGCTGGCGCCGCGCATGAAGAACCTCCAGGAGACCTACAAGGACGATCGCGAGAAACTCGGACGCGCGATGATGGATCTCTACAAGCGCGAGAAGATCAATCCGGCCGCAGGTTGCTTGCCGATCCTGATCCAGATGCCCGTGTTCTTTGCGTTCTACTGGGTGCTGCTCGAGAGCGTCGAGATGCGCCAGGCCCCGTTCATCGGCTGGATCCAGGACCTCTCGGCGCGCGATCCGTTCTTCGTGCTGCCCGTGATCATGGCCGGCGCGATGTTCGTCCAATACAAGCTCAACCCGACGCCACCGGATCCGATTCAGGCCAAAGTATTTATGATCCTGCCGATCGTGATGAGTGCGACCTTCGCTTTTTTCCCGGCGGGCCTCGTGCTCTACTGGGTGACCAACACGCTGCTGTCGATTGCGCAGCAGTGGAACATCAACCGCCGCATTGAAGCGGCTGCGAAGAAAGGCAAGGCCGCCTAAACCGGCCGGCCGGATTCAGCGCCGAGCGATCAGCGGGTTGCGGATCTTCAAACTTGGATAGCGGGTGAAGTCCCGATCCGCCGTCCACAACTCCCGCACGCCATGGGCAAGACACAGCGCCGCGATCCGCGTGTCGTGGATTTGCGGACCGCTGACTCTGGAGGAGACGGCCAGGGACTTGAGCTGGTCCAAGTGCAAATCGCCCTCGCTCAGCCACACGGACAGCCCGGTTTGACGCAGGGCTTCAAGAAAATCGAAGGCTTGCCGGGTCGTGCTAGGCGGGTGAAACCGACGCGGGTGAGTCACGACTGAAAAGAACTCATGGACACAGGGCCAAGGAAGCGCAAAACGCTGACCGTTGGCGACCAGTTGTTCGATGCACGCACGAGCTTCAGCGTGCAACGGCAACTCCTCGCGGTGGGCGTAAACGAGAATGTTGGTGTCGAGAGCGATCATCGACGGCGGTCGTGTACCGAGTCGGCAGGTAACTGGGAGGTGTTCACTGCCCGCTCTTCCCGCGTCGCGTAGGAGTCGAGAACGACGGCGTGCAGACCGCGATCCACGATGTCTTTTGGAACGGTTTTGCCGCGTACGGTGGGAAGCTTGAATTCCCGTCGAGTTTCGCGACGTTGCTTGAGCGCGAGCTGCAGCCCCTCTTCGATGAGGTTGCGCAAGGTCGTTCCTTGCTGCTCGGCCATTTTGCGAGCCCTGGCGAAAAGTTCGTCTGAAATATCGACGGTGGTTTTCATATGGGTACCCATATTATATTGAATCGGCCGCGGTGATTACCCCTGCGTTTCGGTCGACTTTCTATGCAAAAGCATCTCGACACTACTGACACCATCGTTGCGATCGCCACCGCGCCCGGGCGAGGTGGAGTCGGCGTCGTGCGGATCTCGGGCAATGGCGTGCCCGCCATTGCCGCCGCCGTGTGTGGACGTTTACCGTCGGCGCGTCTCGCAACGCTCTGCTCGTTCGTCGATGGCGATGGCGCGGCCCTCGACTCCGGTCTCGTGCTGTATTTCCCGGCACCCCACAGTTACACCGGCGAGCACGTTCTGGAGCTTCACGGCCACGGCGGCCGGGTGGTGCTCGAGGCGCTCGTCACCCGCGTGCTGCAACTCGGTGCACGGCGCGCCGAGCCTGGGGAATTCACTCAGCGAGCCTACCTCAACGACAAGCTCGATCTCGCGCAAGCCGAAGCGGTGGCGGATCTCATCGATGCAGGGTCTCTCGCCGCGGCGCGTGCTGCGCTGCGCTCTCTGCAAGGCGCTTTTTCGTCCGAAGTCCATGCGCTCGTCGACGCCTTGATCGAGTTGCGCGTTTGGGTGGAAGCGGCGATCGACTTCCCTGAAGAAGAGATTGATTTTTTGGCTGATCGCGCACTGCACGAGCGGCTCGCGGCGCTTCGTGCTCGCTTTGCAGCCGTGCTGGCCAGTGCGCGGCAAGGCCGGCTGTTGCGAGATGGCATGACGGTGGTCATTGCCGGCCGCCCCAATGCGGGAAAATCCAGCCTGCTCAATGCCCTTGCGGGTCACGAGGCGGCGATCGTCACGCCGCTCGCGGGGACCACGCGCGATGTGCTGCGCGAGCATATCGCCATCGACGGCATGCCCTTGCACGTCATCGATACCGCGGGCTTGCGCGCGGCGACCGACGAGACGACGGATGTCGTCGAGCTCGAGGGGATCCGCCGGGCGCGTGCGGCGCTCACGCAAAGCGATCGTGTGCTGTTCGTCATCGACGCGGCCGTCGACCCGCAGGCTCTGGCGTGGCACGAGGAGCGAGACAGTCTGCCGAGCGGTGTGCCGGTGACGCTACTCGTCAACAAAATCGATTTGAATGCGCCGGCGGCGACGGTCGCCGGTGCCGATCATGTGATCGCGGTGTCGGCCCGCACGGGCGAGGGGCTGCCTGCGTTGCGCGAGCACCTGAAAGCCTGCATGGGCTACGACTCCGCCGAAACGGGTCTGGTGAGTGCGCGGGCGAGGCATGTCGAAGCCCTGCAGCGTGCCGAGCGTCATGCCGAGCGCGCCTTCGAGCAGTTGACTCAATCCCGCGCTGGTGAGCTCGTAGCTGAGGAGCTGCGCCTCGCGCAAGGCGCGCTCGGCGAGATCACGGGCGAGTTCCACTCCGATGATTTGCTCGGGCGGATCTTTGGAAGTTTTTGTATCGGCAAGTAGGCGGTTCGCATCGGCAAGCAGCCGGTGTTTGAGCGCTAGCGCTTCAACGCGACGTAAGCCGTTCCCGTGCCGATGAACACCGCAGATAGACCGAGCCCGTTGAGGAACGCCTGCGCGTAACCGAGCGTGGCGACATCAATGAAAAAGTACGGGTAGAGCCCCGTCATTTCGCCTCGGGCCACGATGTACACCATGTAGGCGGCGGGCCATGCGAACACCCGCCATACATCGCTCCACACCAACGTGCCGCGCGGTGCCACGCGCCACCAGAACAGCGTAAATACCGCGGGGACAATGTAGTGGTGCACCGCATTGGTCAGCGCCGCGAGACCTGTCGGCTGGTATTGACTGCGCAGCAGTACGAAAAAGATCACGCCCACCAAAAGGATGGAGGCGGCTGCAGCCGTGACCACCCACGGCTCACGCCAGGCCGTAAGGCGCGGTGTTGACCAGCCGCACGCCGTGGCAACGAGGGCGCAGAAGGCGTTGGTGAGTATCGTGAAATACCCGGTGTACATCAGCAGGCCGAACCCCGCCGTGTGGCCGAGCTGCATCTGCAGATCGATGCTGAGGTAGCACTGCAGGACGAGCGCAGTCCAGCCGGCGATGGCGAGGCCTCGTGCAAGCAGCACGTTGACGTTTCGACCGCTCACCAGTAGTGCTGCCATTTGGCGCGCTTGACGAAGTGCTGGAAGGCCTCGCGCTTGTCCTTCGGCAAATAATCGAGATAGCCGTTCGGCGGATAACGCTCGACGTACTGATCGAGCACGGGCTTGTACAAACTCAGGTGCAGGTCCGGAATCCGGTGCTTGGCGCGAAACTCGGCCATCGGCAGCAGCGCCGATTCACGGCATTCGAAAGGTCCCGCCTTGCATAGCACCACACCGCGGGGTCCGAAGATCGACGAGCGCCCGGGTCCGCCATAGCCGGCATCGTCAAAGAACCCCGGGTTGCGTTCCTGCGTGGCGACCGAGTTGTTGGCGATCAAGGTGTACACGCTGTTGTGGTACGAGGTCAGGCGCATGTCGTCCCACTCGAAGCCACCCGTCGCGACACGACAGATGATTTCGGCGCCCTTGAAGGCCATGCAGCGAAAGAGTTCCGGTTCGAACTGCACGGCAGACATGGCGATGTTGCCGATGTCCGTGCGCTCGATCGGAATGACGGCGTCGATGCCGTACATTTCGACGAAGCGATCGTAGACGTCGTAAATCACCGAGGTGTACTGCTCTGCGCCGGGGAACATGCCGCGCACGTTGCGCTGCTTCCAGTGCGACACGATGCTGCCGTCGGGCTTGCACATCACCATCAGATGAAGGATGTGCCCCGGCCAGTTGACCGGGTCTTTTGCGTAGGTGCCGAAGACGATGTAGCAGCCGTACTGCTGGGCTTTCTTCGCGACTTCCGCCACCTCGGGGCCCGGCACTTCGATGGCGAGGTTGTAGTGCTGCTCGCGCGTCCAGTTCGTGAACCCGGTGATCGGGAACTCGTGGAACAGCAGCAGGTTGCAGCGCCCACCGTAACCCTGCGCCATGTCGATGCACTCGAGAAAGTAATCGAGGTTGCGCCGCAGACCCGGCGCGGGGTTGGCGCCATCGACGCCGATGACTCTCGTTTGCACCACTGCGGCATGCACTACGGGCGCACGCAGTTCGACGGTCGGGTAGGTGCCGTCACTGCGAACCATTACAGGAGGGGTGTCGGTCATCGGAGCTCTCCTTCAGGGTCGCAGGTTTAGAGACGCACGAGCTGTTTGCCGAGATTGGCGCCGCGCAGCAAGCCGATAAACGCTGCAGGCGCTGCGCGTAGTCCTTCGGCGATGCTTTCCCGGTACTTGAGCTTGCCCTCGGCAAGCCAACCGGCAAGTTCAGTGACGGCCTGGCGATGGTGCTCCTTCATGTCAAACACGATGAAGCCTTGAATCTTGATGCGATTGACCAGCACGGAACGGAAGTTGCGCAGTCCGTAGGGCTCGGACGCGTTGTATTGCGAGATCAGCCCGCAAACGGGGAGCCTCGAGAACGGGTTCATGCGCGCAAGCACGGTGTCGAGGATTTCGCCGCCGACGTTGTCGAAGTAGATGTCGACGCCGTTCGGCGTGGCGGCCTTCAGGTCTTCGCGCAGACGACCCGCCTTGTAATCGATGCAGGCATCAAAGCCGAGATCTTCGATCACATGCCGACACTTGTCGGCGCCACCGGCAATGCCCACCACGCGACAGCCTTTGAGCTTGGCGATCTGGCCTACCACGCTGCCGACGGCCCCGGCCGCCGCCGAGACGACCACTGTTTCTCCGGCCTTCGGTGCACCGATCAGCATCAGGCCGCACCAAGCCGTGACGCCCGGCATGCCGCAGACGGACAACTGCGCCGCGGGCGGTATGCCCGGCAGTAACTTGCGCAAGCCCGTGCCGTTCGAAGTCGGCATCGATTGCCAACCCAGATCACCGGCCACGAGATCGCCTACGGCGAATTCCGGATGTCGTGACTCGGCGACCTCGCCCACGACCTCGCCACACATGACGGCGCCGAGTTCGACCGGCTTCACGTAGGACTTGCCCTCGTTCATCCGCCCGCGCATGTACGGGTCGAGCGAGAGCCACTGACCGCGGATCCGTAGCTCACCGTCGGCGAGCGGCGCGAGCGGTTCTTCGACGATACGGAAGTCCTCGGGTACGGGTTCGCCGACGGGGCGACGGTCGAGCAGGATGCGGGTGTTGTGCATGGTGGCCTTCCGTGTGTTCGTTATCTGCTTAAATACTGCGCTATTGATTCTATGTCAGAGCGGCCTCCCTGCATCGTGCCGGCCGCGCGTATCGGAGAGGCTGTCTGCATGACGGAACCATCGTATCCCTCACCCTCCGCCGTGAGCGTCGAGGATCAGGCGATCCACTGGGACGCGCAACTGAGTTACGGCACGTACCTGCAACTTGAGTCCCTGTTGTCGCTACAGCAGCCACGCTCGACGGCCCACGATGAGTTGATGTTCATCGTGGTCCATCAGGCCGCGGAACTCTGGCTCAAGCTCGCCATTGCCGAACTTGCGGCCGCGATGACAGAAATCGGTCGAGGCAACCCGGGACCGGCGTTCAAGATGCTGTCACGGGTGTCGCGCATCCAGGTGCAGCTGACCGAGTCGTGGGCCGTCCTCTCCACCCTGACGCCCGCGGATTACTCGGCATTTCGCCAGTCACTCGGGCAGAGTTCCGGATTCCAGTCGTATCAGTATCGCCAGCTCGAATTCATGCTCGGCAACAAGAATCCCGCCCTGATCCGCGCCCATCGGCAGCATCCGCAGGTGTACGCCACGCTCGAACGCGTGTTGCAAGAGCCGAGTGTGTACGACCTGTCCTTGCAGCTATTGCACGCCAGTGGCCTGACCTTGCCCGCCGATGTCATCGAGCGGGACTTCTCGGTGCCGTACTCGGCACGCACCGAAGTCGAGGCGGCTTGGGCTGAGGTGTATCGCGATCCAGAGTCCTATTGGGATCTGTATGAACTGGCTGAGAAGCTGGTCGATGTCGAGCATCAGTTCCAGATCTGGCGATTCAGCCACATGAAGACCGTCGAGCGCATCATCGGCCACAAGCGCGGCACAGGCGGGTCGAGCGGCGTGTCGTATCTGGTGCGGGCGCTCGAGCTGCGCTTCTTTCCTGAACTGTGGACCGTGAGGACGCGGCTGTGAACGGCGGCCGACTGCTCGACATTTCGCAGCGACTGCGCCCCGCGCTGCCGGTATGGCCGGGCGATGTCGCCGTGGCGGTGGATGTCACCGCGGCCGTTTCCGCAGGGTCGAGTGTGACCCTGCATCGTCTGACGGTGTCGACTCAGGCGGGCACCCACGCTGAATGCTCACGCCACGTTCGCGACGACGCGCCGGCGCTCGATGAGCTGGCTTTGTCGGCGTTCCTCGGCGAGTGCGAGGTGCGCGACGTACGCGCGGCGCGAGAGCGGGTATTGCCCGCCGACGTGCTCGATCGCTTGCCGGCGCGCGTGGAGCGTGTATTGCTGCGTACGTTGCAGCACAGTGATTGGGAGCGCTGGCCCGAGGGCTTCACGGCCCTGGCCCCCGAACTCATCGACGCCTTGGCCGCTCGGGGCTGTCGATTGATCGGCACCGATGCGCCCTCCATCGATCCGCAAACCTGCACGGCTCTGCGCTCGCACCACGCGGCACATCGCGCCGGCATGGCCATCCTTGAGGGTCTCGTGCTCGATCACATCACCGAAGGACGCTACGAGTTGATTGCCCTACCGCTGCCGGTCACGGGTATCGAGGCCACCCCCGTCCGCGCTGTGTTGCGGGAGTTCATGTGATGGCATCGCCCGACATACAGACCAGCCGGCAGGCTAGTAGGCCGGCTACCAGGCAGGACTGCCTGGCGCTCGATGAGGCAGACCCGCTCGCCCCGCGCCGGCAGATGTTCCAACTGCCCCCCGGCGTTATCTATCTCGATGGCAATTCTTTGGGAGCGCTGACTCACGCCGCCGAGCGTCGCGTGCAACAGACCCTGGGCGCCGAGTGGGGTACCGATTTGATCAAGAGCTGGAACGCCCACGATTGGATCGAGCTGCCGGCGCGTCTCGGCGCGCGCATCGCTCCGCTCGTAGGCGCTGCGCCTGACGAGACCATCGTGTGCGACTCCACCTCGGTGAATATCTTCAAGATCGCCGCCGCCGCCGCGCGCGCGCGCGGAGAGCGGCATCGCATCGTCACCGAGCTCGGCAATTTTCCGACCGATCCATACATGCTGCAGGGGCTCGCCGCACTCGTTCCGGGGCTTGAGCTCGTCTGCGTGGAGCGTGATCAGCTCGAAGGTGCGATTGACGAGCAGACGTTCCTCGTCGTGCTGACCCATGTGCATTACGCCACTGCAGAGATGTTCGATTTGGCGACGTTGACGGCGCAGGTTCAGGCGAAGGGTGCGAGAATTCTTTGGGATTTATCACACTCGGTCGGTGCTGTGCCTGTGGATCTCGCCGCAGCGGGTGCCGATTTCGCGGTGGGCTGCTCGTACAAGTATCTCAACGGCGGGCCCGGCGCGCCGGCGTTCATGTACGTACGTCGTGAGCTGCAGGCGGATCTGCAGCCCGTGCTGTCGGGCTGGCTCGGTCACGCGCGGCCGTTCGACTTCATCGATGAGTATGTGCCTGCCGCAGGGATGACCCGCCATCGTTGTGGTACGCCGCCGGTGTTGGCCTTCGCAGCGCTAGAGGGGGCGTTGAGCGTTTTCGAGGGTGTCGACATGCAGGTGCTTCGACGCAAGTCCGAGGCGCTATCCGAATTGTTCATCGAGCTCGTCGAGTCGTTCGGCGCCGATTTCGGTGCGGTGCTGGCTTCACCGCGCAGCGCGGCGCAGCGGGGCAGTCACGTGTCGTTCGCGCATCCGGACGGTTACGCGTTGATGCAGCAACTGATCTCTCGTGGAATCATCGGTGATTTCCGCGCACCGAACCTGCTGCGCTTCGGCTTCACGCCACTCTATCTGCGCTACGTCGATGTTTGGGATGCGGCGCAGGGTTTACGTGAGGAACTGCAGCGGTGGCGTACGGTCGGCCCTTCGGCCGTGGTCAGGCAGTCGGTGACTTGAGCGTGGTGCGGGATCTGTGACGAAAATCTGGAGGCAATCGAATGTCTGTGACAGCAATGGTGATGATCAAGGCGCAGCCCTCACGCAGCGCGGCCTTGGCGGCGGAAATCGCCGAAGTGAAAGGCGTCAGCGAGGTGTTCTCGGTGGCCGGGCGTTTTGATCTCGTGGCCATCGTTCGTGCCCAGCGCAACGAGGATCTGGCGGACATCGTCAGCGGCAGCGTCCATTCCCTACCAGGCATCGTGGAATCGGAAACGCTGATCGCGTTTCGCGTCTACACGAAGCGTGAGTTGACCGAGGGCACGGCGCTGTTCATGGATGAGTGATTGACGCCTCAGGCCGATCGCCGCTTGAGGTGGATGAGCAGCACGGACACCGCGGCCGGCGTGATGCCCGGCAGGCGCGAAGCCTGGCCGAGCGTATCCGGGCGTTGCTCGCTCAGGCGCTGCCGGACTTCGTTCGACAGACCCACCACTGAGTGGTAATCGAGGTCGGTCGGCAGCGGTAGCGACTCGTGTTTGCGTTGCCGCTCGATTTCGTCCTGCTGCCGCTCGATGTAGCCGGAGTACTTGGCGCGCACTTCGAGCTGCAGCCGCACGGCCTCGGGGAGGCGGTCGTCGAGCGCAGCCAGCGCCGACATGGGGTTGTGTGCGATGAACTCTTGCGCCATGTCGCCCAGTGACTCCACGGCGAGTCGCGACAGATCGTCGTAACTGACCTCCGGCCGGCGCAGCAGATCGAACGCCGTCGTGCCCCGCCAGCGCGCCTTGTGCAGTCGCGCCAGCTCAGCCTCCGTGGCATCGCGCTTTCGACAGAACAGGCTCCAGCGTTCCTCGTCGATGAGACCCATTTGCCGACCGGTCTCGGTCAGGCGCAGGTCGGCGTTGTCCTCGCGCAGCAGCAGCCGGTGCTCGGCGCGGCTCGTGAACATGCGATACGGTTCGGACGCACCGCGGGTGATCAGATCGTCGATTAGCACACCGAGGTAGGCCTCGGCGCGCGAGGGTACCCAGGGCGCTTCGCCGCGCACCCGGCGGGCGGCGTTGATGCCGGCCACGATGCCTTGGGCCCCCGCCTCCTCATACCCGGTCGTGCCGTTGATCTGGCCGGCGAAGAACAGACCCTCGATGACCTTGGTCTCGAGCGACCCTTGCAGATCGCGGGGGTCGAAGTAGTCGTACTCGATGGCATAGCCGGGTCGGGTGATGTGCGCGTTCTCGAGCCCGCGGATGCTGCGCACGAACTCGACTTGCACGTCGTACGGCAGGCTGGTCGAGATGCCGTTGGGGTAGACCTCGTGGGTGGTCAGGCCTTCGGGCTCGATGAAGATCTGATGCGACGCCTTGCCGGCGAAGCGGTGGATCTTGTCTTCGACCGAGGGGCAGTAGCGCGGGCCCACGCCTTCGATCTGTCCGGTGAACATGGGCGAGCGGCTGCACCCCGCCCGGATCAGCTCATGTGTACGCTCGTTTGTTTCTGTAATGAAACATGGGACTTGCTTTGGATGGTCTTCGACTCGCCCGAGAAACGAAAACACGGGCAACGGGTCATCGGCGTGCTGCGTCGCCATGACGGAAAAATCGATCGTCCGCCC
>CAISHQ010000197.1 GCA_903885195.1 uncultured Pseudomonadota bacterium
ACGGGGCCGGCCACGATCAGATGGTCAAGGACGCGGATGTCGACCAGGGCCAGGGCATCGCGCAGGCGGCTGGTGATGAGTTCATCGGCGCGGCTTGGCTCGGCGACTCCAGAGGGGTGATTGTGGGCGAGGATCAGTGCTGCGGCATTGTGCGCGAGCGCCTCGCGCACCACCTCTCGAGGATGCACGCTCGCGCCGTCGATGGTGCCGCGAAACAGTTCGTCGAAGGCGATCAGACGGTGCCGGTTATCGAGGTAGAGGCAGCAGAACACCTCGTAGGGCCGATCGCGCAGTTGTGCGGTCAGGAAACGGCGCGTTTCGGCCGGTGAACCCAGCAGGGGCCCGCAGCGCAGGGCCGCGCCGTAATGCCGCCGCGCAAGCTCCAGGGCCGCCTGCAGCCGCATCAGGCCCCGCGCACCCAGTGCTCGCGCAGGCGCGTCGCGACGCGGATCGGCCGCCAGCAGCGCGCGCAGGCCGCCGAATTCGCCGAGCAAGGCTTGGGCTCGCTCGAGGGATTTGCGGCTGCACGGCGCGCCAAGCAACAACGCGAGCACTTCGGCATCGGGCAGTTGTGCGCAATCCTGCGGCCATCGGCTACGGCGCCGGCGGATCGTGGCAGCGGAGGGTGGGGGTGGTGCGGCGAGGTGTGTTTCCATGGCGCCGAGGATCCGCCGGGTGCGCGGGGGATCGCGAGCGGCAAACTGCAGCGAATCCTCCCATAACCAAACGTCAATCGACGTTGCCGACGAGCCTGATCGATAATGCCGTCCATGAGCACTTTGTCGGGTCGCAGGATCCTTCTTGGGGTCAGCGGCGGTATCGCCGCCTACAAGTCGCCGGACCTGGTGCGCCGTCTGCGCGAGCGCGGCGCCGAGGTGCAGGTCGTGATGACGGCGAGCGCGCAGCGCTTCGTGACGCCTACCACTTTCCAGGCTGTTTCCGGGCGTGAGGTACGTGCAGAGCTGTGGGACCCTGCGGCCGAAGCCTCGATGGGACATATCGAACTCGCGCGGTGGGCGGATTACGTGCTGATCGCGCCGGCCACGGCGGATTGTGTGGCCCGCCTCGCCGCCGGGCGGGCGGACGATCTGCTCACCACGCTGGTGCTTGCCACGGAGGCGCCCGTCGGCGTGGCGCCGGCCATGAACCGCATCATGTGGTCCAAGAGCGTCACGCAGGCGAACGTCGCGGCACTACGCGAGCGTGGCGTCGAATTCTTTGGGCCGGGCGAAGGCGAGCAGGCCTGCGGCGAGGTCGGCTCAGGACGCATGCTTGAGCCTGCGCAGATCGCCGCACAGCTTGCCGCGTCCCTGGGCGATCAGACGCGGATGGCTGCGTCGCTGAGCGGCGCGACACCCGTCGATGTGCCACTCACGGCGCATCGCGGTCTGCTCAGCGGGCGACGCGTGCTCGTCACGGCGGGCCCGACCCGCGAGCGCATCGACCCGGTTCGCTTCATCAGCAATCGCAGCAGCGGCAAGATGGGTTTCGCGGTGGCTGAAGCCGCGAGTGCCGCGGGCGCGGACGTGGTGCTCGTCGCTGGGCCGGTGTCGCTCGACACGCCTCCCGGCGTGCGCCGGGTCGATGTCGAAAGTGCCGCCGACATGCTCGCGGCCGTCGAGCGTGAGTGTGTGGGACTCGACGTGTTCATCGGTACGGCTGCGGTCGCTGACTACCGTCCCGTGCTCAGCGCCTCCCACAAGATCAAGAAGACCGCCGAGCGCATCGAGCTCGCGCTCGAACGAACGACGGATATCCTTGCCACGGTAACTGCCCGACCCGACAGACCGTTCTCGGTGGGGTTTGCCGCAGAGACGCACGACGTCGAGTCGTATGCGCGCGGCAAGCTGCTCGCCAAACGGCTCGATCTGATCGCCGCCAACGAGGTGGGCGACGATAAGGTGTTCGACAAGGATGAGAACACACTGCTCGTGCTGTGGTCCGACGGTCAATTGCAGATCGGCCCCGCGTGCAAGACGGTGGTTGCCGAGCGTCTCGTCGAACTCATCGCTACTCGACTCCGTTTCACCCGCACGAGCTGATCCATGTCAAAACCCGCGTTGAAGATCCGCGTTCTCGATCCGCGCCTGGGCAGCGAATATCCGCTGCCTGCTTACGCCACGGGCGGCTCCGCCGGGCTCGACCTGCGAGCGCTCCTCGATGCACCGCTCGAACTGCGTCCGGGCGAAGCGCAGTTGCTGCCGACGGGATTGGCGATCTGGCTAGAAGATCCGACGCTCGCTGCGATGATCCTGCCGCGCTCGGGGCTCGGTCACAAACACGGCATCGTGCTCGGCAACCTCGTCGGGCTGATCGACTCGGACTACCAGGGGCAGCTCATGGTCTCGTGCTGGAACCGTGGCGCGAGCGCCTATACGGTGCAGCCGGGTGAGCGCATCGCCCAACTCGTCGTCGTGCCGGTGGTACAGGTGGAGTTGCAGCGCGTCGAAGAATTCACCGCGACCGAGCGCGGCAGCGGTGGCTTCGGCAGCTCCGGAACGCGCTAGGCGGGGCTGGCAAGCGCTAGGCGGCTGGCAAGCGCTAGGCGGCTGGCA
>CAISHQ010000198.1 GCA_903885195.1 uncultured Pseudomonadota bacterium
ATACAGCAACTCGGCGATCAGCAGGTTCAGCACCGCATCACCCAGGAACTCGAGACGCTCGTTGTTGCGTCCCGACGCGCTGCGATGAGTCAGTGCTGCCGTGAACAGCGCCGGATCGCGCGGCTCGTAGGCGAGACGTTCGCGCAACCACCGCATCGGCCAATCGGCGCGCATCACACTCATTCGATGGAGGTACCGATGCGCGACCAGTTGGGTCCGCCCGAGCGCTGCAGATCCCAGTTGAACCACACGAGGCTCGCCTTGCCAACGAGCAGCGACTCGTCGACGAAGCCCCACACGCGACCATCGGAGCTGTTGTCGCGATTGTCGCCGACCATCAGGTATTGCCCAGCTGGAACCTGCATGATCCGATCGCCGCTGTCGGCATTGATGCCGGCCGTCGACTCGTTGCAGATGTAGCCTTGCAGGATACTGCGGTTGCAGGCAGGCAGCGGCGGCACGGCGAGCGGATCGGAGCTCAGGCAATGCAGCACCTGGTGCTTGCGGCCATCGAACTCTTCCTCTGCGAGGCGCATGTTCTGATAGCAGCCATCCTCGTAGCGACCGAGTTGGCGCAGCGGCATCGGCTTACCGTTGATGATCAGCTGATCATCACGCATCTCGACGAGATCGCCCGGCAGACCCACCACCCGCTTGACGTAGTTCACGCCCGGATCAGGCGGATAACGAAACACCGCCACATCCCCGCGCTGCGGAGCGCCGATGTCCACCACTTTCTCCTGTGTGACCGGCAAACGCAGGCCATAGCCGTATTTATTGACCAGGATGAAATCGCCATCGAGCAGCGTGGGCATCATCGAATCGGAGGGGATGCGATACGGCTCGAAGAGGAACGAGCGCACGATCAGCAGCACCGCCATGATGGGAAAGAAGCTGCGCGCATAATCGACGGTACCCGGCATCTCCAGAGTCGCAGGATCACGGCCCGCAGCGCGCGCGGCGGCCGCGCGGCGCGGCGCCAGCAGGCGATGGTCGATCAACCACACCACACCCGACACCACGGTGATGATGACCAGCAACAGGCTGAAGTTCGCGCGCTGCGCGGTCATGAGGCTGTAGAAACTCGCGACCACCAGCACCGGCAGCAGCGTGTAGAGGATCTTCATCAACAGCGGATCGTCCACGGGCGCCGCAGCAGTGCCGCGCAACTGCCGACGCGGCCGAAGGAACCAATCATCCACCACGCACACCAGCAGTACCGGCAGCGTGAACAGCGACATCAACGAGGCGACGACATCGACCATGGTCACTTCCTGCCTACCTTGAGCACCGCAAGGAAAGCCTCCTGCGGAATCTCCACCGAGCCCACCTGCTTCATGCGCTTCTTGCCCTCTTTCTGCTTCTCGAGCAGCTTGCGCTTGCGGCTGATGTCACCGCCGTAGCACTTGGCGAGCACGTTCTTGCGCAGCGCTTTGACCGTTGCGCGTGCGATCACATGCGAACCGATCGCCGCCTGCACCGCCACCTCGAACATCTGCCGCGGGATCAGCTCCTGCATCTTGTCGACGAGTTCGCGACCACGCTGGTAGGCGCTGTCGCGGTGCACGATGATGGAGAGCGCATCGACCTTGTCGCCATTGATGAGAATGTCGAGTTTGGCGAGCGGAGCCGTCTGGAAGTGGCTGAACTCGTAGTCGAACGACGCGTAACCGCGGCTTGCGGACTTCAGCCGATCGAAGAAATCGAGCACCACCTCGGCAAGCGGCAGCTGGTACTGCAGCGACACCTGGTTGGCGAGGTACTGCATCTTTTTCTGCGTGCCGCGCTTCTCGGTACATAACTGCAGCACAGCGCCCACGTAGTCGGGCGGCACGAGGATGTTGGCCGTGATGATCGGCTCGCGGATCTCCGCGACCAGGTTGGGCGCCGGCAACTTTGCGGGGTTGTCGACGTAGACGTTCTCGCCGCTCGTGAGGCCGACCTCGTAGATCACGGTGGGTGCGCTCGTGATCAGATCGAGGTTGTACTCGCGCTCGAGCCGCTCCTGCACGATATCCATGTGCAGCAAGCCGAGAAAACCGATGCGGAAGCCGAAACCGAGCGCGCCGGAGACCTCCGGTTCGTAGTGCAGCGCCGAGTCGTTCAGGCGCAGTTTGGCGAGCGCGTCGCGGAAGGCTTCGTAATCGTCCGCGTTGACCGGGAAAAGACCCGCAAACACACGCGGCTGCACCTGCTTGAACCCGGGCAGCGGCGCCGCGCAGGGCTTGCTATCGAGCGTGATGGTATCGCCCACCGGCGCACCGTCGATTTCCTTGATCCCGGCGATGACGAAACCGACTTCGCCCGCCCCAAGCTGCGTGGCGCCGACCGACTTCGGCGTGAACCGGCCGAGCTTGTCCACCTGCCATGCACGCCCGGTCGACATGACGCGGATCTTGTCGCCGATCTTGATCGAGCCGTTGACCACCCGCACGAGCGAGACCACGCCCACGTAATTGTCGAACCACGAGTCGATGATCAACGCCTGCAGCGGCGCCTGCGGGTCGCCCTTCGGTGCCGGAATGCGCTTGACGATCTCCTCGAGCAAATCCGGCACGTTTTCGCCGGTCTTTGCGGAGACACGCACGGCGTCCTGCGCCTCGATGCCGATGATCTCCTCGATTTCGCGGATCACCTTGGGCGGATCGGCGGAGGGCAGGTCGATCTTGTTGATCACCGGCAGCACTTCGAGGCCCTGCTCGATCGCGGTATAGCAGTTGGCGACGCTCTGCGCCTCGACACCTTGGGACGCATCGACCACGAGCAGCGCGCCATCGCAGGCGGCGAGCGAGCGCGACACCTCGTAGGAGAAGTCCACGTGGCCCGGCGTGTCGATCAGGTTGAGCTGGTAGCGCTGCCCGTCACGCGCCGTGTAATAGAGGGTGACGCTCTGCGCCTTGATGGTGATGCCGCGCTCGCGCTCGAGCGCCATGGAATCGAGCACCTGGCTCTGCATCTCGCGCGCTTCGAGGCCGCCACACAGTTGAATCAACCGGTCGGCGAGCGTGGACTTGCCGTGGTCGACGTGGGCGATGATCGAAAAATTGCGGATGTTTTGCATCGGTTCCGGGAGCAGGGCCAGCGGCGGCCCAAAATGGCGATTAAAAGCGCCGCAGTATAACGGAGGGGGCGCACTGCCGCCCCGCCGCGACCGTCACGCCAGCCTCAGCGCACGCGAAAAAGCCGCTCGATCTCCCCGGCATCGAGCCGGGTGACGGCGATGGGCACGCCATCCCACAGCAGCACCGGGATTTGATGCCCGAATCGGCGCAACCACTCCGGATCGGAGTCGACGTCACGGGTTTCGAGCTCCGGCAGCGCAAGCCGCGAGCGCAGATCCTGCAGTTCGAGCGCGAACTCCTCGCACAAGCCACAGCCCTCGCGGGTCAGCAGCGTCAGGCGTCCGGTCACGGTTCGACCGGACTCGCAGGTTGCGTGGGCACGGCAGGTTTTGAGGGTACTGCCGGCGCGGCAGGCGCTGACGGTTCCGCCGGGCTGCCCGGTTCAGCCGGAGCAGCGGGGCGCGCCGCGCGAATCTGCGAGGCGATCAGCCGCGCCGTGCGCACCGGCACCTCGCCAACGACCACAACGTGCTGACCATTGACGAAGGCGGAGTACGCGGTCGAGGCACCCATACGACGTTCGCGACCGGCTTCGCCCGGACCGAACGGCGGCTGGTCAACGCCGATGAACACCGACACCGAGGCTAACCCGTCCGAGAACACCAAATGCGGAACGCGCGACTCGGAGCCCGGCACGCTCTGCTCGCCGCGCTGCGTCAGTCGAAATCCGCGCGGCAGCGATTGCACGTTCCACACTTGCGGCCCCGTGACCCGCTGGATGCGCGGTCGCGGCGGCTCGAGACGTACCTGCTGAAACGCGCTTGTATCCACCGCGGGATTGAACGCCTCGTCCGGCAGGTCGCGCAGCAGCGAGAGACTGGTGAACGTCACCCGCTCAAGCACATTGCCTTCGTTATCGAACAGTTCGGTCTTGAGCGGCAAGTGCGTGCGCGAGTCGATCCAGGCGCGATACCCATAGCGGAACGGATCACGCGGCGTGATCGACACCAGCCGTACGTCACGCGCGGTGAGTCGCGTACGGGTCACAGGGCTCACGACATAGAGGCCGGCGCTGCGCTCGTGGAGTTGCGGAAAGCGCGGCAGCAACGAGGCGTTGCGCGGCCTGCGCTCGCTGATCAGGCGCTGCTGATCAGGCAGCACGTAAATCACCTCCTCGCCACGGCGGATGAACTCGCGTCCCGATCCATCGAGAGACGCCAATCGTTCGCTGATCTGGCCGCCGCGCACACGGTGGTGGACCTGCAGCGACTCGGACTGGCCGCCGCGCTCGTGCAGGAAGGTGCCTGAGTAGTTGCGGCTGACGAGGGCCTGATTCATACGCTCGATCCACTCGAGCCCCTCGTCGGCGGATGCCACGAGCGGTCCGCAGGCCACGAGCACCACCCCGAGTGCTTGCCGCCACGAACCGCACACGAGAAACCGCATCAGCGGTCCTCCGCCTCGACCCGCGGGGTCGTCTCAGCTTCGCTGACCGCCATCGTGGCGGAGATCACCGAGTGACGAATCATCGGTGCGGAAACGGCGCTGTGCGCTTCGACGTACGAAGCCAGCTGCGCGGGCAGCGGCACGGCCGGTGCCGAACTGCGCGGATTCGGGCGCGGGGTGACGTAACTCTCTGGCTCGCCGCTCGTTGCCGCCGCCGGGCCGCCGACCACGGGCGCCGGTGCGGCTGCCGATGCCACGGCAGGCGCC
>CAISHQ010000199.1 GCA_903885195.1 uncultured Pseudomonadota bacterium
CCTTCATGTGCAGTGGTACGACGCCGCGGCCCCACTCAACTTTCCGAAATGGCTACAGCGGGACAACGTGCATCTGCTGCTGCAGCATTTCCCGAAGCACGACGAATACTTTGCCGAGCTTGCCCGACATGGCCTGCAACTATCGTTCGCCCCGCCCGAATCTTTTTGCCACTATCACAACGAGGCTCGGGCCATGGGCGCCGTGGTCCTTGCCATGCGGTCGGAGTCGTTGAGCGTCGCCGAACTCGAACACGGAATCAATGAAATTCGCTTGATGTCATCCAAGCAGCGTAGTGAGTCCGGCAAGCTGGCTCGCCAAACCTACGAGGACGAGCGCAAGGCCTTCAGCCTTCGTCTACGCGAGGCGATCCGCGAGCATCTGCTCACCGGCTGAGCATGGTGGTGGCGCCGGCTGAGCGCTTGCTCTACGCTTGCTGAAGCGCCGCGTCCGGCCGCAATACGAGGGCAGCCCCATGTCCAACGATGTAAAGACGATGAGTTCGCGCCTGGTGCAGATCAGCGAAAACGCGATTCTGCTGGTCATCGGGTTGGCGACGCTCTATGCCTCGGGCGTGGAGGTCAAGCGCCTGTTCGACAGCGGCGTAGTGAATCTCAGCGATTTGTTCCTGCTGTTTATCTATGCCGAGGTGCTCGGCATGGTCGGCGCGTTTTACAAGAGTCACCGCATTCCCGTGACTCTGCCCATCATCATCGCCATGACCGCGCTCTGCCGCATGATCATTCTGCAGAGCAAGGACATTGATCCGGTGAATATCCTTTACGAAGCCGGCGGCATTCTCATTCTCGCAGGCGCTGCACTGCTGATGAGTTACAAGGACAAGATGAGCCTCGAGAAGATCAAGTTGCGCCAGGATCAGTGAGCGAGCGTTGGTGACGCCGATGTGAGCGCACACCCGACCGACATGAAAACCTAGAATGATTCATAGGACAGATCGGCCGAGAGCACGACGATGTACGTACCTGATGTTTTCAAAGAGACTGATCATGATCGCGTGGCACAGTTCATTGCCCGCCATCCGCTCGCCACGCTGATCGGTGTGCAGGAGGGTAAGCCGGTTGCTGATCATCTGCCCTTCCTGTGCCTCGATACGCTTGCTCTCGGCAGCACGCTGATCGCACACACCTCGATTTCCAATCCAACCTGGAAGCTCGGCGAAAATCGGCCGGAGGTTCTGCTCGTGTTCAGTGGCGCAACGGCCTATGTCTCGCCGTCGCTCTATCCATCGAAACAGCAGACCCACGAAGTGGTACCGACCTACAATTATTTGAGCGTGCACCTGCGCGGTCATCTCGAGCATTCGCATGAGCGCGATACCAAGCTGCACCACGTTACACGGCTGACCGAGGCGATGGAGCTAACGCGCGCCGAACCGTGGTCGGTGGACGATGCGCCCGCACCCTATATCGAAAAAATGCTCAAGGGCCTCGTCGCCTTGACCTTCACGGTCAAAAGTATCACGGCCAAAGCCAAGGCCAGCCAGAACCGACTACCGCAAGATCAGGCCGGTGTCGCACGAGGACTCGAAAACGACCCTGCAACCCGTGACGCGGCAGCGCTAGTGGCGGCGCGCGTGACGATATCGAACCCATAGAAACCAGATGATCAGGGCCACAATCAACTGGGTCAGATCCAGCAGCGTGGCCGCATCGTTTTCGACGGTGGGAAACAGCAGGAACATGGCCATGTTATTCGCGACATGCGCGCCGGCCGCGTAACTGACCGTCGCGGTGTGCAACACGCACAACGAAAACACTAGCGCGAAGGCAGCAACGCCGATCGTGCCGTACACACCCGAGCCCGGGTGCCCCACCGTGAATATCGTCGTCGACACCAGTACCGCGATGATCGGTGAAGCGCGAGAGGCCAGCAGTGGCAACAGATAGCCACGAAACGCGAGCTCCTCGCTGGTGGCCTGAATGCTGAACGTCACCAGTGCGATTACAGCCACCAAGGCCCACTGCGCAATGTCGTAAGTCATGATTCTGTCGCGAATATCGTCGAGTCCCGTGACGGCTGCAGCAAGCAGGAAGAGGACCCACCAGACGAGGCCGGAGAGCACGACATCGGCCCATCGGACCTTCGCACCCGAGACGGCCCACAATGAAGGCATGGCCCCGTGCAAAGCGCGTCGAGCACGCAGCAAGCCCCACGAGCCGAGCGCGAAGGACAAGCCCAAGATGCTCATCTCGAGCAATTCCTTGTAGAACGACGGCACGGTGCCGAAGGACGACTTCAACGCCGGTACCAGCAGCAGATTAGCCAGCAGAATCACGAGCACGAGGCCGCCCAAGTAGGCGAGCAGTACCAGCACGACGCGCCACCAATCGGCAGGCTTATCGCGCCATTCTTCGGCCCAACGACGAAAGTGGCTAGAAACGATCGGCTCAGACACGTTAGGAGTACTCATTTAAGACAGACCCAGCATCGCGACAGATTCAGCACCACCACACATCCAGCACCACTACACATGCAGCACGCCATCAGCCGTGGTGACGCATTGACCGCCGATCCAGACCGAACCCTGTTGATCGATGCGCACCTGCACCTGACCGGCTCGTCCCACGCACTGCCCCTGCTGGGCCGTGTACTCGGCGCCTGCGGCGAGGTGCCCGTTGCCATAGCGGAGAGCGGCGACTGCACCGTTGCCGCTGCCGCACACAGGATCCTCGTTGATACCGTCCGAGGGCGCGAAGCTGCGAACTTCGAGCTTTGTAGCGCTGCCTTCCGTATACGGCGCGAACAGTGTCACGCCGGTTGCACCCAGTTGCCGCTCGAGAGCGGCCAGCCGCGTGTAATCGGGCTTGAGTGACAGCAACTCCTGGACGGAGCCGAGCTGCGCCACGAGCCAGCGGGGCCCGACATCGATAAGACGAAGACTCGCAGGATCAACGAAGCGAGCACCGAGTGCGCTTTGCAATGCCTCGCACGATGTGTTGTCCGGTTTCGTGGATTTGGCCTCGGGCATACGCAACCAGTACCGACCCGGATCGCAGCGCAACTCGATGAGACCCGCGGCACACTGCTGGATCAAGCTGTCTTGCGGTTCAACCAAGCCCGTGGCAATCGCCGCATGCAGACTGCCGAGCGTCGGATGACCGGCGAACGGCAACTCGCTACGCGGCGTGAAGATGCGCAATTGATACGCGGCGCCCGGCTCCGTCGCAGGCAGCACGAAGGTTGTCTCGGACAGGTTGGTCCAGCCCGCGATGCGCTGCATGGTGGCGGTGTCGAGGCCTGCGGCATCGAGAATCACCGCGACGGGGTTGCCCCGCAGCGGCTCAGCCGTGAATGCGTCGACGACGACGTAGCGACGAGTCATGGCGTCGGCGCTCTAGCGAAAGCTCAACGACAGACTACCGACGCCCACGGCGACATCGATGGGCTCCTGACCGCGGCCTCGGCCGCTGGCCGATCCGCCGACCGCGCGGCTGTTGACCGTCCCATCGAGGCCCGAGAGCGATACGGCGCCCACGCCCGTCTTGCCTTCGATTGTGCCGGCGTTCGCGAGCGTCGTACGTACGGTCGCATCGCCCGTGCCGACCTGTAGCGAGATCGCACCCGAGGCGACGTCGATCGTGGCATTGCCGACGCCAAGATCGACTTCGATTCGACGCGCGGGGGCGGTGATGCTGACATCGCCGACGCCTGCCTTCACCTCGATAGCGGAGATCATCTTGCGCGGCATGCGAATCAACCAGCGCTCCTCGATGTTCTTGGCGTCGACACCGAGACGCAGTTGGTCGCCTCGGGTCGTTACCGACATCTCCAAAGTCGAAACGTCGGGGAGCGAGCTGAACACTCCCGTAGTGCGTTTGGCCTTGAGGGTCACGCGCGCGACGATGGCATCGCCGTCGCCCTGTTCGATGCGCACGTCGCCGACCTCGGCGGTCACGACCAGCGCCGACACATCGGTGGCATTCAAGGTGCGCGTGCGGGTGACTTCTTCGGCCGCACCTGCCAGGTCACTGGTGGCGAGAAGCAGTCCTGTGCACAGGGACAACAGCAAGACATGACGCATGGAAACCTCCAACCCAGTTCAAGTAGATATAGTGTTATAGTTCACTATATCACTTGGTAGGTGTCAAGTCGGCGATAGCCTCACTGTGAAACGGCGGTAATACACTCGGCTGAAAGACTCAAAACCAGAGTCCAAGCCGACCAGAAACCAAGCCTCGCCCCGTTCGTCCGCCCGGACCGACAACGGTGACGGAGAAGGTGTCGAGACCGTCTTCGACTCCCAGCGTCGCTCACCGCAGTTCGGTACTGAATTGGCGAGCGTGCCAAGCACGATGCCATCCCGACCGCTCACCGACTGGTTACCGCGGTCGATGTTCAGCCGATAACTACCGCTGTTGAAAGTAGTGAGCGGCTCGGCTGTCGAAACCGCCGTGATGATCCACACCGAGTCACCGGGCGATCCGCCGACGCCGACGCAACCGGACGATACGTCGGTCAGGAATTCGACCGTCACACTTGCGCGGTACGTCGTGCCTGCCACGAGACCACTAAGCTTCGTTTTCACGTAGATGAGCAGATCATCGCTGCGATTGGTTCCCGCGCTGTAGAAGCCCAAACCAGTAAACGGCGCAGGCAGACTGCGGATATCGTTGACGACATCGGCAGGTGCAGTGTCCATGGTGTAATCAGCCTGGCCTGAGAGCCAGCCGCCGTTACCCAAAGAAAAATCGAAACTCCGATCGACGATGGGCGGCTGAGTGGTCGGAGGGGTCGGCGAGCCTGCGCCTCCCGAGCCACCACACGCAACAAGTAGCACGGCGCACAGCGCGCCTATCAGCATCTGTCTCAACCGTACCCCGTCGGCGGAAAACACCCCGCACATCGATCAATCGCCCTTGCGGTAATGTCGCTCGACTTTCGCAATCGTCACCGCATAGTCGGCATACCAGCCCTGACGGGTGCTCGCAAACACAACGACGTAACTGCCCGGAGTCACTGCCGCCTCGCGACGCCGTAGCCGCGCATATAGGCGGTGGTCGCCACCACGAGACAGCCGAGCGCGACGACATCGGCCGCGACCACACGTGCGATTGCAGCGTTATAGCCACCCACCGACCACGCCAGATACAGAAACGAAAGAACACTCGCGAAGCCGGCAATCAAGGCTACGAGTTGATACAGCGGTCTGAATGCGGCGATCAGCATGAACACGCCAGACAGCGGCAGCAAATGGATGACGCCTACCACAATCAACATCGCCGAGATCAAATGCCGCATGCACGCTACCTCCGCCGAGCGGAAGTATCGGGGAGTGCGGGCCCGGCTTGCAAACCCGCGTCGCAGCAGTCAGCCGATCAATGTCAGACCTGCGGCCACCCCTTAGGGAAACGCGCGGACCGTCTCCCACGCAATCTGCTGCAGATATGCCGCTGTCTCGGGGGCCAAACCCGCCGTGTAGGAATTACCAACAGGGTTACGGCCATAGACCGAGGCCAACACCGTGCACGCGGCGAGATACGTGCCCTCGAGACTCGGATGACGGCGATCGGCCACGTGCAGGCGAATATCCGGACGTCGCTCAAGCGCCTTGGCGAAGGCGAGTCCCGCTGGGACCACAGCGATCGCGTTGTCCTTGCCTGCCTGAACGTATTCACGCGCAAGCACATCGATCATCTCGGGCTTGTCCGCATACGCCCAAGTCATGAACAAGAACGGCGTCGCGCCCTTGCCCCGTATCGTCGCAGCGTGCTTTTTCACGTATTGATGAAACACCGGTCGAGTCGCTTCGTCATACGGACAGCGACTGCAGTCCATCATCATCACGGCATCAAAGCGGAACGGCTCGGCCGCGGTCACTACCTCGTTATTTTCATTGAAGGCACTACTGCCGATGCCGGCATCGAGATAGGCACCGACGTCGTGCCATTTCAGGTGTCCGCCGCTGATCGTGACGGAGTAACTCTGATACCTCGACCGCTCTGCTCGCGGCAACACTCCCGTCAACAGCCGATTGACGTGACCATGCAGGGAGTTGTTGTAGTAGTAGAAGCTGTTGCCGACATACAGCAGGTTACGCACCGCGGGCGCCTCGGCCGTCGCGACCGAAGCCGAAACAGCCGCAAGGGCACACAGGATCGCCCGCCAACCTGCCACGCGACGCATCAACATGCCCTTAAAACACCGTCTTCACGGACGCGTACAAGTAACGACCGTAAGGCGAATACAGCGACCCCAGATAACCACTCGACGTCAGCGGCGGATCCTTGTCAGTGATGTTCCGTCCACCGATGCGTACGCTGGTTCGGCCCAAGGGGCCTTCCTTGAATTCGTACTCGCCGTAGAGGTTGTAGGTGAGTTGCGAGTCGACCAGCCAGCGGTTCGCGTTCGCGTCGAGAAAACCGGTCTCCTCGACATCGCCCACATACCGGGTCGAGAGACCCGCACGTACCGGGCCCTTCTTCCAGCGCAATGATCCCGACCACTTGAGCTCGGGCCGTCCGTTGACGCGAATCAGATTGCTCGGATCCGGCAGCGGCGTCGCCGCGTTGATCTTGCCCGCAGCACGAGCGGCATAGAGTGCATCGACCACCGGGCCCGGCTCGCGCGAGAAGGTTCGCAGCTTCGCGGCGTTCAGGGAGAGGCTGAAGTCACCCAGTGCCGTGCCGCGCAGACGCCAATCAAGTCCGAAGTCGATGCCTTCGACCGTCTGCGGCAGCAAGTTGATGAACTGATCCTTGATTTGCAGGATGGCGCCCGCCGGAGCGATGCCCGTACCGGCGAACAGCGTCGTATCGTCCGCCGTCACTGGTGCACGAATAATCTTCGCGAAGCTCGAACCGTTGGCACGGTCGAAGTAGTCCTGTACGACGCTGGTCTGCGCGCCGAGCAAGCCCACGATGTCACGCTGCTCGATCTTCCAGCTGTCGACGGTGAAGGTCCACTTGCCGAACGTATCCGGAACGAACGAGGGCTCGAACACCAATCCGATCGACTGGTTGGTGCTCTCCTCAGGCTTGAGATCCGGGTTGCCGGACACACGCAGCGATGTGGCGATGCTGCGCGAGCACGCGGTGAACGACGTGATGCGCTTGGCACGCAAGTCTGCTTCGCAACGAATGAAATCGGTCTGCGTCGACAGACGTGCATATTCCTTGGCGTTGACCTGCTCGAGGTTGGGCGCACGAAACCCCTCGGAGTAGGATCCGCGCAGACGCACTCCCTCGACGATATCCCAGGCCATGGCGACCTTGGGCTTGCTGACGCTGCCAAAGTCGCTGTAGTCCTCGTATCTTCCCGCGAGCTGCATGTTGACGCGGTGCACGAGCGGCACGGCCATCGCAGGTGCCACGAGCGGGACGGCGAACTCCAGATACGCCGCGCTGATCGTGCGCGAGCCGTAAGTGTCCGGATTGGGGCTGACTGCCACCACGTTCGACTCGGTCACTGCGCCAGTCACCCGATCGACAAACGGGACAGTGCCGTCGAGATTTTCGTCTCGTGCATCGCGTTGAGTCTCGCGCCGCGCCTCAAGACCCGCGGCAACGCCGACGTTACCCGCAGGCAACGAAAACAGATCGGCCCGGCTGAACTTCAGATCCGCCAGGGCCAGAGTGGAGCGGGTCTCACGCACTAGATCCATTCGGATGGCATCGATCGCGGCTTTTGAGCTCGGCGTGCAATCGCCATAGGAGGGCGTGGCAACGCAACCGCCGTTGAACGGGTTGTAGGCGTCGGGCGTCGACAAGGCGAGATTGGCCTGCAGCTTGTTCGCATTGACGTTGTCCGATACGTCCTTGGCCTCGGCTTCGCCATATACCAGTCCGAGTTCCCAGTCGTAGCCCCAACGCTGGCCACGAAGGCCGGCGACGATGCGTGCCTGGTAGTTATCGACGTTGACGTTCTGGAACCCCACGTCGTTGAAGCGGTAGTTGGTGAGGTTCACGGGCAGACCTGCGGCCGGCACGTTGGTCAGCCCGGGAATGCGATTCGGATTCGGTTGGCCGTTGGGCAGCGTGGTGGGTCCAAACGGGTTCCAGTAATTGCTCGCCGGGACCCACAGGCTGTTCAGCAGGATCACCGGTGGCTGCAGACGGAACGTATCGGCCGTGTAGTAGCTGGCCTCTGCAAACGCCGTGATGTCGTTTGCAAACGTGTACTCGCCAACCAGCATGACATTGCTGCGTTGTGTTTCCGGCAGGACGCTCACACCGTATGCCGTGTCGTAGCGCAGGTTGCGCAGAGTCGTATAGCTGATGTTGCCGGTGGCCAAGCAGAGATCCGTCGAGAAGCTGTAGGCACACGAGCCCGATGCCGCGGGGCGGATGTTGAAGGTCCCCGACGAGGTGGTCAGCGCCGTTGTGCCGCGACGAATGATCCCGTTAGCTGATGGAGTCGCGAGATTGGGCCAAGCGCCGCGCGTTGCACGCGAGTCGGGCGTGCTGCTCGTCTCGAACGGGGTACCCACGAACAGCGACCGTCGATCGTCGGTCGCCGTGAACGGCTGATCAGCGGCATCGAGTGCTTTGCGATCCGTGTGGTCGATGAATAGCGCCACGTTGCCGCCGTCAAAATTACGTCCGGCCGCGAAGTTGACCTCCAGCTCGCGCAGACTGGTGTCTTCCGCGCCACCGTATTGCGCCTCGATCTCCACACCGTCCAGCCGGCTCTTGGTGACGACGTTGACCACGCCGGCCACGGCATCGGCACCGTAGATCGCGGCGGCACCATCCAGCAGCACCTCGATTCGCTCGATGCCGGCAACCGAAATGGCGTTCGAGTTGTAGCTGAGGACGGGGACCGTGCCGGTGTCACTGGTGCCCTGACTGGTCGGGTGCGTCACGATCCTGCGGCCGTTGACGAGCACCAGCGTATTGCCCACGCCGAGCGAACGCAGGTTGAACGAGTTCACGTCGCCGCGTGCTGCGTTGCTGGTCTGTGGATTGTTCTGCGCCTCGAACAGCACATCGCCCAGTTGCGGGATGTTGCGGAACAACTCATCGCCACTGACGGCACCCGTAGCCGTGATGAGCTCGTTGTCGATTACCACCACAGGCAGCGCCTCGGTGGCAACGACCCCCTTGATGCGCGAACCGACAATCGTGACTTCCTGCAAATCATCGATGGATGCGGCCGCGGTGCTCTGCTGCGCGAGCAGCGGCGAGCCGCTCGTGGCAATCAAGAGACCGCAGGCACCGGCCAGTGCCGGCCCGTGGATCAGTCGATGGACGGTTGATGCAACGCGAGTCTTCATGTGTATTCCTCCGCGAACGGCGCAATCAAATCTTGGGATGGTCATGTCTTGGGATGATTGAAAGTGTGATCGAGGATGGCCTTGTCGAGCCCACCCTCCCAGCGCGCGACCACGATGGTCGCCACAGCGTTACCGATGAAGTTGGTCACCGCACGGCACTCGGACATGAAC
The DNA here is from genome assembly GCA_903885195.1 of uncultured Pseudomonadota bacterium. Lineage (GTDB taxonomy): Bacteria > Pseudomonadota > Gammaproteobacteria > Steroidobacterales > Steroidobacteraceae > UBA964. The sequence goes on from CAISHQ010000199.1 coordinate 9,402, forward strand.
CGATCGATGCCGAGGATCAGTGCCATGCCGGCAACGGGAACCGACGGTACGACGGCGAGAGTCGCCGCAAGCGTGATGAATCCTGCGCCGGTAACCCCGGCCGCACCCTTGGAGCTGACGATGGCCACGAACAACAGCAGTAGTTCGTCCTGCAACGACAGCTCGACGCCGGTCGCCTGAGCGATGAACAGGGCGGCGAGCGTCATGTAGATGTTGGTACCGTCGAGATTGAAGGAATAGCCGGTCGGCACGACGAGCCCTACCACCGACTTGGCACAGCCGGCCGCTTCCAACTTCTTCATCAACGAAGGCAGCGCCGCTTCAGAGGAGCTGGTGCCGACGACGAGCCAGATTTCTTCCTTGAGATACACCAGCAATCGCCACAGTGAAAAACCACTCGCCTGCGCGATGGCACCGAGCACGACGGCAATGAACAATGCCGAGGTGACGTAAAAGGTCAAAATGAGTGCCGCGAGATTGGCAACGCTGTCGATGCCGTACTTGCCGATGGTGAATGCGAATGCACCGAATGCGCCGAGTGGTGCGAGCTTCATGAGCATCGACACCATGCGGAAAAACGCCTCGCTCACATCGTGCAGCGCTGCGACGATGCGATTGCGACTACCCTCGAGCGAGGCGACACTGATGCCGAAAATCACGGCAATGAACAACACGGGCAGGATTTGCCCACCGGTCAAAGCACCGACGAAGGTATCGGGAATGATCGACAGCAGGAAGCCGGTAATCGTCTGCTCTTCGGCCTTGCCGACATAGCCACTCACAGCGGTCGGGTCGAGCGAGGCCGGATCGACGTTCATGCCCTCGCCCGGCCTCACCACGTTGGCCACGACGAGACCGATCACCAGCGCGAAACTCGACACCACGAAAAAATAGGCGAGTGCTTTGCCGGTCGTGCTGCCCAGACGACCGAGCGAACTCATCCCCGCGATCCCGCCGGCGACGGTCAGGAAGATCACCGGCGCGATCACCATTTTCACGATCTTGATGAATCCATCCCCGAGCGGCTTCAGGGCAACGGCGACGTCGGGGTAGAAATGCCCGAGGGTGCCGCCGAGCAGAATCGCCACGAGCACCTGAAAGTACAGCGAGCGCCACCAAGGGACGCGAACGAGGTCGATGCTGTCGGGCGTAACGCTCATAGCAGTGAAGTGATTACAACCGCCCCGAAGACCACGAACAAGCGCAACACGGCCCTAATAAGTCATTGATTTAAATCCGGTATTAAAATTTATTGTGCGGTTTTTCACACAATCGTCCGCATGAGTGTGCAATTTCCCGCCATTACACCTATCCTGCCGGACGGAGCGTGACAGCGTGCTGCGAGAACACACCCGGCCCTGGTTGATCGCCGCCGTCCTGGCGGCCGTCGCACTGACGACCGCCGGCGGTGGGGTCATTGGCGGCCGATTTGAATTGCGCCAGCAGGTCCAGCAACTCGACGGCGATGTGGTGCTGCGTCGGGAGCTGCTGCGCAGCGAGATCGAGCGGCATCGGATGCTGCCCACCATCCTCGCGGGCAACCCGGAGCTCGCACTCGCGGTGGATCCGGCAACCCCCGACGCACGGCGCAGTGCGATCGTCGCCCGACTCAATGCGGAGTTCGAACGTCTTGCACGGGAAGATGGGGCCGCAACGCTGTATCTGGTCGACGCGCGGGGAGCAACACGGGTCGCCAGCAACTTCAGGCTGCCGACGAGCTTCATCGGTCAAGACTATTCGTTCAGATCCTATTTTCAGGATGCGATCCGCACGGGTAGCGGCGAGCTGTTTGCACAGGGCACCGTCAGCGGCGTACCGGGCCTGTATCTCGCCCAACGCCTCGACAGCGCGAAAGGCGTCGTGGTCACGAAAGTCGAGTTCACCGATCTGGAACGAAACTGGCGTACGCGCAACGACGAAACGCTGGTCGTCGATCGTAGCGGGACGGTATTGCTGACTTCCAATTCGCAGCGTCGCTTCAAACGCTACGACACCACTCGTACGACAGACGGTTCCGTCATCTCCAAAAGCGTGACTGCAGGATACGGCGAGTGGAATGTGATTCTGCAGCGCGACATTGGCGAAACCTTGCTGGCCGCCCGGCTTGCAGGCGCACTCATCGGCGGTCTCATTGGCGTGCTGCTGGGTCTCGGCGTCGTCTTGATCGAGGCCAATCGGCGACGGCGCGAGCGCCAGCGTAGTGAACTCGAACGACTGGTCGCCGACAGGACCACAGCTCTAGAAACCTCGAATCGTCAACTCCTGCACGAGATCGACGAACGTATCCGCTCAGAATCCACCGTACAGCAACTACGGGAGGATCTGGCGCAGGCCAACCGTCTGGCCATACTGGGGCAGATTTCGGCGGGCGTAGCCCATGAAATCAATCAACCGACGGCAGCCATTCGCACCTATGTCGATAACGCCCGAAAACTTTTCGAGCGCGGCGATCACGGTGCTGCACTGGCCACCTTGTCCACCATCGCTTCCCTGTCGGAACGCATCGGGTTCATCACGGAGGAACTGCGGGAGTTTTCCCGTCGATCGCCGGGGCGCAAGGAGCCGGTGCGACTGCATGATGTCATCGAAGGATCACGACTGCTGCTCGAGCCGCAGTTGCGGCTGCGGGGCATCACCCTGCTGCGACCTCGCGCACCTGAAACCCAGCGCGTACTGGCGAACAAGACGCGCCTTGAGCAAGTCGTCGTCAATCTGATTCAAAACGCCATGGACGCGCTGAGCGAGACCCGTGACGGAACAATATCCATCGATGCAGGCGGCAACGGCCATGAAGTCTGGCTCAGCATCGCGGACAACGGGCCTGGCGTGCCGCCCGAACGACGCGCGCAGTTGTTTGCGCCGTTCTCATCAACCAAGCCCCTCGGGCTAGGACTCGGACTCGTGATCTGTCGCGACATCATCGCCGATCTCGGCGGGTCCCTCGAATTCGCACCAGCGCCCGACGGGGGTGCGATTTTCACCGCCCGATTACCGGAGTGCACGACGTGAGCGATCCGGTCACCGGCGCCAGAGTGATCCTGTTCGAGGACGACATCGACTTGCGACATGCGCTTTCGCAGTCACTGCAACTCGAGGGCTTTACCGTCGATGCCTACGAGTCGTTCGAGGCCTACGCGGGGAGATTCACGCCATCGTTCGCGGGCGTGGTAATCAGCGATATCCGGCTGCCGGGTCACGATGGACGGCAGATCTTCCGCACCTTGCAACATATCGACACGGAGATCCCGGTCATACTCATTACCGGTCACGGCGAATTGCAGGAGGCCGTGGATCTGATGCGCGAGGGCGTCTACGACTTCATCTCCAAGCCATTCGCTCCGTCGCGTTTGCTGGCGAGCGTGCGCAATGCGCTCGAATTTCGCGAACTCGTTCTCGACAACCGAGCCATCCGTCAACGCTCACGCATCGACGACGTCCCGCTGCCGCTTTTGGGAGAGAGCGAACGGATCGCGAATTTGCGCAGCATCGTGCGAGATTTGGCAAGCACCGATGTCAGCGTCCTTTTGGTGGGCGAGACCGGCACGGGAAAAGAGTCGGTGGCCAAGATGCTGCATCGCCTCTCCAATCGGCAGACACGATCGTTTTCAGTGCTCGATTGCGCGTCTCTACCGGATGCGCTGCTTGAGGCGGAGTTGTTTGGCACCGAGGAGTCGGTCGCCGGTATGCGACGACACCGCGCCGGCAAGATCGAGGCGGCCAACCAAGGAACCTTGTTTTTGGACAGCATTGACTGCCTGCCTGTTGCCGCGCAGGGGCGTTTGCTTCGCGTTGTCGAAGAAAAGCGTGTCACGGCGCTCGGCGCGAGCTCAAGCCGTGACGTGAGTTGTCGGGTGATTTCGGCTGCCACGCAGGATCTGGGCAAGATGTGCGCCGAGGGACTCTTCAGGGCTGATCTGTATTTTCGTCTCAATACGGTCACGCTCAACCTGCCACCGCTACGTGAGCGGCGTGAAGACATCGCGACTTTGTTCATTGAACTGCTGGCACGCGCGGCACAGCGACTGAAGCGCCCGTCGCCGACTCTTACCAAAGCGGTCAAAAGTCGCCTTCTGGAATACGCCTGGCCCGGCAACATCCGCGAACTCAGTCATTACGCCGATCGAGTGGTGCTCGGACTCGAACAGCGCCCGAATGGCTCGGTCGATGCAGCCGTTGAGCCTCTGCCGGAACTCGTCGAGCGCTTCGAGGCGAGCGTCATCAAGGAAGCTCTGCGAGCGAGCGCGGGCAGCGTTAAAGCCTGCCTCGAAATTTTGCAGATACCGCGCAAGACGTTCTATGACAAGGTCGCCCGCTATGCCATCGACCTCGAGACGTTCCGGGGTCGCGCGGGGAAGTAGCTCAACAGGCCGGCGTGCGACTGCTATAGTTTTTCTCGGAGGGCAACTCATGTACGACCATGGATTGATTGGGCCCGTGATCGCCTTGGTGTGCTGGTCACTCGTCGTGATGGCGTGGCTCGGCTACGAGCGCGTTCGCAATATCCTGCGCCTGCGCCTCTCGCCGGATGCGGGCAAGTTCGCCCGCGACCTCGACGCGCTGATGCCCGACCGCGCGCGACAAGTCTCAGCCAACTACATGCACCTGATGGAGCAGCCGACGATCTTTTACGCCGTCTGTCTCAGCCTGCAGTTCATCGGGCAGGGAAATCACCCCATCAACATCGGTCTGGCGTGGGGGTACGTTGCCGCGCGTATTCTGCATACGGGTGTGCAGGGCACCGTCAACAACGTCAGCCTGCGCTTCGCGCTGTTCCTGATCTCGAGTGTTTTTCTCATCGCACTCGCCGTCCATGCCGTCATGGCGATGGTGCACGGCGCGTGAGCACACGCTACCGCTCCGCCGTGGACGCTTGGCTCGTACTGGTCACCGCCCTTGCGGGAGGCGGAACCCTTGATGTGCGTTGTGGCCCGGTCAGGACGCAGATCCCGCTCGATCGCATCAAGAGTGTGCGACCCGTGCGCAGCGTTCTCGCGAGCAGCGCCTTGTCGGTGGATCGACTGGAGATCACCAATGACAAGTTCGGAGTCATCATGATCTCGCCGCGGTAAGTCATACACGACGATTGTCCAGGCGCCCTGGCCTGCTTGGTCATCTGGGTGGCCGTCTGAACCTGCCCAATAAGCATATCGGCATCCCGAGGACCCTGGGAGATATCCTCGCCGGCCATGCCTCTGCTTCGCCATCACCCAGGCCCCGGCGCGCTCTGCATGCATCAAACATATCGGGGAAATACTGGTTACATTTGCTCGTCATCTTAACGTATTTTTTAACAATTCTTTGCCTTGTACCGTCGTGCGACTTTGACAAAACGCCCGCGAG
>CAISHQ010000200.1 GCA_903885195.1 uncultured Pseudomonadota bacterium
ACCATTTCATTGAGCATGGCGATACCGCTCGCCGCCTGGATTGAATCGTCGAGTGCACCCAAGCGACCGTAAGGCCCCTTCTTCGAGTAGCCGTAGGCGCCGCAATAGATCAAGCGCGGATTGATCTTCTTGAGATCGGCGTAATCGAGACCGAGCTTAGTCATCACTTGCGGTCGATTATTGTGAACGAATACATCGGCATCTTTGATGAGGGCGAAAAACGCCTCCTTGGCGCCGGGAATGCGCAGATCGAGCACGATGCTGCGCTTGTTGCGGTTGCAGGTGAGGTACAGCGCGGCCATGCCCGGGTTGTTGCTGGCACCCAGCGAGCGATTACTGTCACCGCGGGGCTGCTCGATCTTGATGACGTCGGCTCCCATGTCCGCCAGCATCTGGCACGCCCACGGACCGAGCACCACGCTCGTCATCTCCACCACCTTGATTCCAGCCAGAGGTCCACTCATCGTCGTCACACTCCGCAAAAAGACGGCTCAAAGACGGCTCGATGATACGCTCCGGCCATGTACTCCGAGTTATTCCTCGCGCAGGCTCTCCTACAGGCGGTCCTCTTCGTTTGGCTGTGGCGCATCTGGTGCCATCAGGGTCTTGTGATCGCGCTCGTGCTACTGGTGCCGCAATTCGGTCTCGTCTGGGACAATCTAATCGTCGGTCTCGGCAAATTCATTGGCTTGGGTGGGACTCTAGAGGCGCTGTCGTGGCCACGCTTTTGGCTGCACTGGTTGTCGGGCACCTGGCTGATCGTTGCCTGTGGCTCGATCCTGCGTCTCGCAGGGTTTTCTTTCATGCGCTACCCACAAGCGATACTGGCCTTCTGCGCGATGAGCGTCGCACTCATGATCTACGACCTGCCGCACTTCTGGCAGGACTCACTGCATCCGGTGTGCGAGTTCGATCTGGTGCGTTATTCGACCGCCGTCTCGGCCGAGACGTTTTGCTTTGAGGGGCAGCAACTGGTGACCACCGCTCCACCTTTGCCTTCGATCTTCACCTGCCTCGTCGTCATTCTCGCGGGTGCCGCCGTTATGTGGCGTCACCGTTTTCCATGGATGTTCTTCGGGGGCGTGTTGATGCTCGCGAGCGCCGCACCGCCCTTTCGCGCACTGAAACTCGACAACTTCGGTGAGATCCTGATCGCCGGTGGGTGCATCTGGGCCATTGCTCACTTCTCGCGCAAAGCGAATTGAGATCCCATCCTTGAGCACCTCACCCAAGCCGGTTGATCCGGTCGGCGCACTGCTGGTTGGTTTCGCAGCCATGCTCTTCGCCACCAAGGGCATCTTCGCTAAGCAGCTCTACTCGATGGGTGTCAGCGTGGAGGCGCTCGTCACGCTGCGAGCTTTATTCGCACTGCCGCTTTTTTGGTGGTTTGCGTTGCGACGCGAAAGCTTTGCCGCCATACGCTCGACGCCGCCGCGCGCCCTGTTGACGGCTGCGGCCGTAGGCGCTCTCTGTTACTACGTCGGGGCTATGCTCGATTTCGTCGCCTTGACCATGATCGAAGCGAGCATCGAGCGCGTGCTGATCTTCAGCTATCCGGCGATGGTCGTACTCTTTTACGCGTGGCGTGATCGCCGCTGGCCGACACGAACCGTGCTGCTCGCACTGGCACTGACCTACGTCGGCATCTTCTTTACGATGGGCGGCTTCGATTTAGCGGAACTTCGCGCCAACCTTCTCGGCACGCTGCTGGTCATCGGCTCCGCCCTGTCGTACGCGATCTACTTTGTGGTCAGCGAAAAGTACACGCGCGAGATCGGCAGCGCACGCTTTACTTTGATCGCCATGACGGCAGCACCGGCTTGCCTGCTGCCGCACTTTCTCGTCACGCACGACGTTGCCGAACTCGGCGCGTTCAGCGCGTCTGCATGGGCGCTGCTCGTGATACTGGCGATTGTCTGTATGTTCCTGCCGGCATCGTTCCAAGCGGAGGGCGTACGGCGAGTCGGGGCGCAGCGAGGTGCCGTGCTCTCGACCGTAGGCCCGCCAACGACGGTTGTGCTCGCCTGGATCTTGCTCGATGAGCGACTGACCCTGTGGCAATGGCTCGGCATCGCGCTGATCGTACTCGGCATTCTGGTGCTCGATCTCGAGCGTACGCGGCAAAGTAGCGTTTAATCCGGAAGCCACACCGCTCCGTCGCGGCTGCGACGCAGGCGAAATCCGTACGTGTAACGCTCGGCGGGATGCTCGGCGATAGTGACGAGGAACACCCGACCATCACGCCCGCGATAACGCCGAACCAACGCGAGCGACGGCGTACCGGACTTCACCCCCATCCCTTTGGCACGAATGGCATCGAGAACCTCCGCGCGAAGTTCGACCTCGACCGTCTCGACGCGCGCCCCGAAGCGCTTCTCGATGGCCTCATAAACGTAGCCACCCGCTTTGCCGACGGAGATAGCGACGGCCGCATATTCTTTGGGTAGATAAATGTCGGACCAACCGATGACGGCACCGCCGCGACCCTTCAAGCGCCGTAGTGCTCGCACTCGACACCAATGTGTCCCGCGCTTGCAGGCGAGCGAGCTCGCGAGTTCACCGTCTGCGACGACTTCATCGGTTGCGAGCACCACAAGACGACTGCCTTCCGGATAGCGCATCCACTCCGCCGGCGATGCGAGCCGCTGCACGCGGCCGGGTGGCGACTCGAGCGCCGTGACCACGGTGCCAATGCCGCGATTGCGCGTGATCAAGCCCTGCTCCTCGAGACAGCGCAGTGCTTCACGCACCGTGTGACGACTCACACGGTGACGACTAACCAACTCGAGCTCACCTGGCAGCACGGCGCCCACTGGATATCGGCCGTCCTGCAGGTCTTTCTGCAGTACCTCGGCAAGCGCTCGGTAACGTGGCTGACTTCGATTGACACCCATCGGATCGCATCCTAGCATTTGTCCGTACATTTACCCAAGCCGCCGAGGATCCTCCCGATGAGCCAATCTGCCAAACCCGTAGCACCCCAACGCTATCGCGAGACTTTCGGTCGCTACTACGAAGACTTTGTCGTCGGCGACGTGTACGAACATCGGCCGGGCCGCACCATCAGCGAAACCGACAATACTTGGTTCACCCTGCTCACGATGAACACCCATCCGCTGCACTTCGATGCCGAGTACGGCAAAGCATCGGAGTTCGGCAAATGTATCGTCGCCTCGCCCCTCACGCTCGCGATCCTCGTCGGCATGAGCGTGACCGACGTCAGCCAGAAAGCCATCGCCAACATGGGTTGGAAAGATATCCGCATGACCGCGCCGGTTTTCGCAGGCGACACGCTCTACGGGGAATCCGAAGTACTCGAGAAGCGCGACTCCAAGTCACGACCTACAGCCGGGCTCGTCACGGTGCGCACCATCGGCAAAAACCAGAATGGCAAGATCGTGTGCGAATTCGAGCGCACGGTTCTCGTGGCTAAGCACGGTCACGCCGTCGAAGACAAGATGAACTACTGACCCTTACGACCTGTCACCGCGGAGAACGCCATGAGCGATGTAGACAACGAAATTCTCGAATCGATCGAACGCTGGGCCGAGCGGGAACTGAAGCCCATCGCCAAGAAATTCGACCATGCCGATGAGTACCCGCTCGAGATCGTCGAGCAGATGAAAGAGCTCGGTCTTTTCGGAGCCACTATCGATCCGGAATATGGCGGGCTAGGCCTCTCTGCCTCGACGTACGCGCGCATCGTGATGAGCATCGCCTCGATCTGGATGGCACCGGTCGGCATTTTCAATTCGCACCTGATCATGGCCGCCTGCGTACAGCGACACGGCACGGACGAACAGAAGCGACGTTGGCTGCCGAAGTTTGCGAGCGGTGAAATCCGCGGTGGTATCGGCCTCACCGAGCCCAATGCCGGGACCGATCTGCAAAGCATACGCACCGTGGCGCGTCGCGATGGCGATCACTACGTCATCAACGGTACCAAGACCTGGATCACCAATGGCGTCTACGGTACCTGCTTCGGCGTACTCGTCAAAACCGACCCCGAGGCGCAGCCGCGCCACAAGGGCATGAGCATGTTCATCTGCGAGAAGGGCGATGGCTTCAAAGCCGCCAAGAAAATTCGCAAGCTCGGCTACAAGTCGATCGACAGTGCGGAACTCGTGTTCGAGGACTATCGCGTCTCGACCGAGCAACTGATTGGTGGAGTCGAGGGTCGTGGTTTCCAGCAAGCGGTAGGCGGACTCGAACTCGGCCGTATCAACGTGGCGGCTCGTGGCGCCGGCATCGCTGCAGGCGCCCTGCGTGACGCGCTGCGTTATGCACAAGAGCGCAGCACCTTCGGCAAGCCGATCGCGCAACATCAGGCCATCCAACTGAAGCTCGCCGACATGGCAACCCGAGTCGAAGCCGCACGCCTGCTCATCGAGCAAGCCGCGCGCAAGTACGACACCGGCGAGCGTTGCGATCTCGAGTCGAGTATGGCGAAGCTGTTCGCATCGGAAGCTGGTGTTGAGAACAGCCTCGAAGCCATGCGCATATTCGGTGGGTACAGCTACTCGACCGACTTCGACGTCGAGCGTTACTACCGTGACGCACCACTGATGTGTATCGGCGAAGGCACCAACGAAATGCAGCGCATCATCATCGCCAAGCAATTGGTCGAGAGGAACCCGTTGTGAGCCTACCGCTGCCGCTCGCAGGTGTTCGCGTCCTGACCTTCGAGGCGTTCGGGGCCGGACCTTTCGGGTCGATGTATCTCGCCGACCTCGGCGCAGAGGTCATCAAGATCGAAAACCGCGCGCAAGGCGGCGATGCCACGCGTGGCATGGGGCCGTATTTCTTGGGCGAGCATGACTCGCACTTTTTCCAAACCTTCAACCTCAACAAGCGCAGCGTCTGTCTCGACCTCAAAACAGCCGAAGGGCAAGCAATCTTTCGCAAGCTCGCCGCAAAATCCGACGCCGTCCTCAACAACTTGCGGGGCGATCAACCCGACAAGCTCGGCTTGACCTACGCGGCGCTGCGCGAATGCAATCCGCGCCTCGTCTGCGCGCATCTCTCCGCCTACGGTCGCGATAACGAGCGTCGAGCCTGGCCAGGCTACGACTACCTCATGCAGGCCGAGGCGGGCTTTCTGCACGTCACTGGCGAGCCTGGCACCCCCCCAGCGCGGATGGGCCTATCGATCATCGACTACATGACCGGTATCACCACGGCGTTGGCGCTGGTATCGGCACTGTTCGGCGCCGCTCGCAGCGGCCTCGGACGTGATATCGATGTCAGCCTTTTCGATGTTGCTCTACATCAACTCTCCTACCCCGGCACCTGGTACCTCAACGAAAAACTCGTGACGGGTCGAGCGCCTCGCAGCGCCCACCCGAGCGCGACGCCCGTGCAGTTATTCAAGACGAGCGATGGCTGGATCTTCATCATGTGCATGACAGAGAAGTTCTGGCAGGAACTACTGAAAGTCATTGAGGCGCCACACATCGCCCAAGATCCGCGCTTTGCGACGGTCTCCCTACGACGCGAGCATCGTGACGAGCTGACCCCGCTGCTTGATGCGGAATTCGAACGAGACACCACTGCAGCCTGGCTCGCCAAGCTGCAGGGCGTACTGCCCGCAGCACCGGTGTATGACATGGCGCAAGCGCTTGAGAATCCCTTTCCGCTTGCCAATGGCATGATTCGCAACACGCCTCACCCGACACGCGCTGATTTTCGCAGCTTCGCCAACCCCATCAAACTCGATGGCGCACGTCTACCCGCGCGCAGTGGTCCGGCGCTCGGCGCCGATACCGACACCGTGCTGCAAGAGCTCGGCTACTCGAACGACGATATTGCGGCCTTCAAGTCGCGTGGAATTCTTTGAGGTAAACCATGAAACTCGAAGGCTTGCGCGTACTGGACTTGTCGCTGTTTCTACCCGGACCACAACTGTCGTTGATGATGGCCGACCAAGGCGCCGAGATCATCAAGGTCGAACCGCCCGGCGAAGGCGAGCCGAATCGACACATCGGCCCCCGAATCGGCGAGAACAGCGTCTTCTTCCGCAATACCCATCGCGGCAAAAAGAGCGTTTGTATCAACCTGAAGTCTCCGGCGGGACGAGAAGCTCTGCTTAAGCTCTGCGAGACGGTTGACGTATTCATCGAAGCGTTCAGGCCCGGCGTGGTCGATCGACTCGGCATCGGCTACGAAGCCGTTGCCGCACGTAACCCGGCGATCGTCTACTGCTCGATCTCGGCGTTCGGCCAAACAGGACCCTACCGCAACATCCCGGCGCATGACCTGGCAACAGAGGCCATTGCAGGTGTGGTCAGTCTCAACATCGGCAACGATGGCGAACCGACCATGCCGCACGTTCCGGTCGCAGACATGGCCGCCTCCATGCTCGCGCTGTCGGGAGTGATGATGGCGCTCTATCGGCGCGAGCAAACGGGCCTCGGTGATTACCTCGACATCTCGATGCACGACTCGGTACTCGCCTGGACACCGAACATCACCGGACCGGTGTTTGCGCAATCGCGATCGCCGGTGCCGCGCCATGAGCGCAGCCTCGGCGGCAGTGCCTTTTACAACATCTACCGGACGAGCGATGGCCGTCATGTCGTACTCGGCGCCCAAGAGATCAAGTTCGTTCGCAACTTGCTCACCGAGATTGGTCGCACCGATCTCGTCGAACTATGCGAACGAGGGCCTGGCCCACATCAGGCGCCCGTGATCGAGCTGTTGCGCCAATGGTTTTCGACGCGCACGCAGCAAGAGTGGATCGATTGGTTCGCAGGACGCGACATCAGTTTCGCGCCGGTGAAAACGCTGCGCGAGGCTTTCGATGACCCGCAAGCCGCTGCGCGAGGCATGCGCCTCGTCGATGACGACGGGTATGAACACATCGGCGTGCCGATTCGTTTCAAGAACGAACCCGGCGCGGCGCGACTCACCCTGCCACGCATGGGCGAACATAACTGGGAAGTGCTGCAAACCATTGGCTACTCTGCAGCGGATATCACCCGGCTTGAAAGCGAGGGGGCGATTTTTAGCGGCTAACCCTGCGACAATACGCGGATGACATACTGCTCGCTTCGGTCGGCAAGGAAGCCGGCCACCGCTATCTCTGCTTTCGTGACGTTTGCAGCGCTCGCTGCGAGCAGCGCGGGGTTAGCTCAATCCAATACCGCGCCGCAATCGACGCCGGAGGAAGCCCTCGAGGAGGTTGTCGTCTCGGGACGGCGTGAACCCGGCGCCGTGATCGGCGATATCCAACCAGAACTACAATTGTCTGCACAGGAAATCCGCGCGCTCGGCGTCGGCAACGTGTCGGAACTATTGCAAGCTCTCGCCCCGCAACTCGGCAGTGGTCGCGGACGCGGTGGCGAGCGCCCAGTGGTGCTCGTCAATGGTGTGCGCGTATCGGGCTTTGCCGAGATTCGCGATCTGCCGACCGAAGCGATCATGCGTACCGACATCCTCTCCGAGGAAGTGGCGCTCAAATATGGCTATCGAGCAGATCAGCGTGTCGTGAATCTCGTGCTGCGCCCACGCTTTCGGGCGTGGACCGGCGAAGTGAATGCGCGTAGCACCGCCGAAGGTGGTCGCGATGGTCTCGATGCCGGCATCAACTGGCTGCGCATCCAACGTGACGAGCGATTGCAGTTCGATTTCAAATTACGAAACGATGAACCGTTACTCGAGAGCGAGCGACGTATCCAGGGTGACGACGGCCAGGCACGAAGTGATGCGCCCTTCCGCAGCCTGCTGCCCGAGGTCCAAGGCTGGTCGACAAACGCAACTTGGGTTAAGCCCCTGGCCGAGGGGCGTTCGGCCACCATCAATGCCACCTTTGATCGCAACGAGCGCGAGTCGCTGCTAGGCTTGCGACCTGGCACCCTGCCGGAATCGAGTTTGATCCGCCGCGAGGTCGATACCGACGAAGCGCGGATCGGCGGACTCGTCCAAGGCGTCACCGCCGGTTGGCGCTGGTCGGCCAACTTTTCAGCGGATCGCGATACGAGCGAGTCATTCACCTCGGGCGAAGGTCTTTCGGGGCGCTCACGTAGTGACGTACTCGATGTCGATCTACTCGCTAACGGCGACCTCGCCGACGTACCAGCGGGAACGCTCAGCGCGACAGCACGCGCGAGCTTTGGCACGCGCTCGATCGAGAGCCTCTCGCGCCGTGCTGGTATTGAGCGCTTGACTGAACTCGACCGAGATCGACGCGAAGCCCAACTGAATCTCGATCTGCCACTGCTCGATGTTCCCGAGGTTGGCCGTTTCACGGCGAACCTCAACGGCGCCGCCGAACATCTCTCTGACGTCGGCTCGCTCAATGTATTCGGTTATGGACTCAACTGGAGCCGTTCGCGACAGTGGCGCATCCTCGCGAGCGTCACAGAAGATGATGGCGCACCGTCCTTACAACAACGCGGCTCACCGTCGATCGTGACGCCGATCGTTCGCACTTATGATTTCTTAAGGGGTGAAACCCGTGACATCAGTCGAATCGACGGCGGTAACGCCCTCCTGCAGCCGGATCGTCGGCGCGTGGAAAAACTGAGTGTTTCTGCAAGACCTTGGGAAGACATCGACTTCAATCTGACGATCGACTACCTGCGCACCGAGACGCAAGATCTCATCGGCTCGCTCCCCCTGGCAACACCAAACATCGAGCGCGTCTTCGGCGAGCGGTTTACTCGTGATGTGCAAGGTCGATTGCTGGCCATCGACGCGCGTCCGCTCAACCTCGGTAGCCGCGAGCGTGACGAGTGGCGCTGGACTTTGTCACTGAATCGACCCTGGGGCCCGCAGCCTGAGGCGCCGAATTGGCGCGGTGCTGGCGGTGGTGGCCAGGGTGGCGCAGTCAGCACACCCGCCGCTACTACACCCAGCGACGACGCCGCACGCCGCGCGCGGATGGCTGCGATGGGTGAACGCATGATGGGCTTCGCCCGTCGCGGTAGTTGGCAACTGTCGATCACGCATACGCATCGAACTCGCGATGAAGTACGCCTCGGCAACGCCGGTATTCCGCTCAATCTATTGAACGGCGATGTACTGCTCGACCCGACTGGCATCTCGACCGATGAACTCGAGCTCAATCTGGGCGGAGCTCGTAACGGCTTTGGCGGTCGAATGACTGCCCGCTGGCGCAGCGGCACTGAGGCAACCAGCGCCCTCGATACGCTGCGGTTTTCCGGACTCACGACGGTGGGTCTGCGACTGTTCGCCGATCTTGGTTTGCAACCCATCGCTCGGGAATATCCGCTGCTGCGCGGCGCTCGCCTCGCCCTGATCGTCGACAACCTGTTCGATGAGCGCCAAGACGTACGTAACGCGCAGGGTCTTACGCCGCTGAACTATCAGCCTGATCTGCTCGATCCGCAGGGTCGGACGATCCGCCTGACGGTGCGCAAAGTGTTCTTCCCGTCATTCGCGCCGCAGACAAGACCGGAAACGCGTTCGTAAAGACCCGGGCGGCTCTGCGATAATGTGGCGGTTCCCTCTTTTTTCGAAGGCCTGCCATGTTCGAGACCCTGATCCGCGTTCCGGTTGACCCCATCCTCGGCGTCTCAGCCGCTTTCCAGAAAGACACTTCGGAAACGAAGATCGATCTGGGCGTCGGTGTCTACAAGGACGAAGCTGGCAAGACACCGGTACCGCGCGCCGTCAAACGCGCAGAGCAGGAACTGATCGCGGCTCAGGCCAGCAAGACTTATCTCAGTCCGATCGGTAACCCCGGCTTCAACATGCAAGTGGCCGAGCTGACCTTCGGCTCGGATTTCGCTGGCCGCAAAGGTGATTTCGCGCTCGCGCAAGCACCCGGCGGCAGCGGTGCGCTACGCCTCGGCGCCGAACTCATCAACGCGGCGCGCCCGGGCTCGACGGTCTACGTCAGTGACCCGACCTGGGCGAACCATATTCCGCTGTTGGGATCCGCCGGTCTCAAAGTGGAGAAATACCCCTACTACGACTCGATCAACAACACGATTCGATTCGAACCCATGCTCGAAGCGCTCGAACAGCTCGCAGCTGGCTCGGTCATCGTGTTGCACGCCTGCTGCCATAACCCGACTGGCCAAGATCTCTCACCGGAGCAATGGGCTGCCGTAGCCGACGTACTTGCGCGGCGTCGTTTGCTGCCCTTCCTCGATATGGCCTACCAAGGACTCGGCGAAGATCTCGATCGTGATGCGGCATCGATTCGGCTCATCGCCAAAGCGGTTCCCGAGATGCTGGTTGCTGTCTCGTGCTCAAAGAATTTCGGACTCTATCGCGAGCGCACTGGTCTCATCGCCGTACTGAACGCGGGTAACGAAACGGCCTCCATCGCGACCGGCCAGCTCGGCCGTCTCGCCCGAACACTCTGGTCGATGCCGCCGGATCACGGCGCTGCCATCGTGGACCGTGTGCTCTCGACCCCGGAGTTGCGCCAGGACTGGATGACGGAACTGCGCCATATGGCCAACCGTATCAATTCGCTGCGCAGTCAGTTGGCGGATCGACTGACCACCAGCACCGGCCGCGACTTCGCTTGGGTCAAGCAGCAGCGCGGTATGTTCTCGCGCCTGCCGCTCTCGTCCGAGCAAGTGATTGCCGCTCGCGAACAGCACCATATCTACATGGCGCCCGATGGTCGTATCAACATCGCAGGCGTCAGCCCGAGCAATGTCGAGCGGCTCGCCGAATCCCTCGCCGCGGTCATGAAAGGCTAAAAGCATATGCAAGAAGAGCCGGCACTGCGTTCTTGGTGGATGCCCTTCACCCACAACCGGCACTTCAAAGCGCATCCGCGGCTCATCGAACGCGGCGACGGCGCCTATTACACGCTCGTCGATGGGCGCCGCGTCTTCGACGGTCTCTCGGGACTGTGGTGCTGTCCGCTTGGACACTCGCCCACCGCAGTGGTCGAAGCGATCCGTGAACAAGCGGGTATCCTCGACTTCAGCCCGAGTTTCCAGATGGGGCATCCGGGCGCCTTTCGCGTGGCGTCGCGGATCACTGAGCTCGCAGGTCGACCGAATGATCGCGTGTTCTTCACTAACTCGGGCTCAGAGGCGGTCGACACGGCGCTGAAAATCGCCGTCGCTTATCACCGCGCTCGCGGTGACGCCTCCCGCACTCGCATCATCGGTCGCGAGCGCGCCTACCATGGCGTTGGTATGGGCGGCATTTCGGTCGGCGGCATCCCAGCTAATCGCAAGATGTTCGCGCCGCTGATGATGCCGGGGGTCGACCACCTTCCCCACACCTTCGATCCGAGCAAAATGGGCTACTCGCGCGGCCAACCGGAATGGGGGGCGCATTTGGCGGACGAACTCGAACGACTCGTTGCTCTGCACGATGCAAGCAATATCGCTGCAGTCATCGTTGAGCCCATGCAAGGATCGACCGGTGTCATCGTCCCACCGAAGGGCTATCTCGCCCGCTTGCGCGAGATCTGCAGCAAGCATGGCATTCTGCTGATTTTCGACGAGGTCATCACCGGCTTCGGTCGTTTGGGCACGTCTTTTGCGGCCGATTTCTTTGACGTTCGTCCGGACATGATCACGTTTGCCAAGGCGGTGAACAACGCCGCCGTCCCCTTGGGTGGCGTGCTCGTGAATGAGTCGATCTACCAAGCATTCATGTCTGGCCCGTCGCATCTGATCGAGTTCTTCCACGGCTACACCTACTCCGGTCACCCATTGGCTATCGCGGCTGCGGAGGCGACGCTGGAGCAACTCGCTCCGGGTGGCGATGCCTCGCGTGGCTGGATTGCCAAGGCCGCAGCGCTCGCCCCGGTGCTCGAGGAGGCCATTCACTCCCTACGCGGCGAACCCTTGGTGGCCGATATCCGCAACTTGGGACTCGCTGCCGCGATTGACGTTACGCCGCTCCCAGGACAGGCCGGAATGCAGGCCTTCCGCGTATTCGAACAAGCGCTCGAGCGAGGCCTTTACGCCCGCTTCACGGGTGAGACGCTCGCGCTCGCGCCCCCGTTCATCTCGACGCCCGACGAAATTCGCAACGCCGTCGAAACACTCCGTCAGGCGCTACGCGCCGCAGCTTGAGTCAACCGGCGAGCAGCACCTTTTCAGCGTGCTCGAGCGCCTCCGGCGAGCCCGCGCAGACGATTTCATCACCGACCCGTAGACGCAGCGCGAGATCGGGCTCGTTGCCCACCACGCCGTGACGTAACACGCTGCGGAAATGAACCTCAACGCCGCGACGTAACACGTCGTTCAAAGATTGATCGACCGCCCAGGCACCGGGCGGGATGACGACGGTGCGAATCGAAGCAGCGTCCGCCTCAGTCTCCTCGTCTGGCAAATCGCTCTCGCCGCGCAGCAAACCGCGCAGGCTCGCGTATCGATCCGAACGAATGTTGCCGATAGTGCGCACGACTCGGGACACTGGCTGGTTGAGCAACATCAACGCATGCGAGGCCAGCATCAAACTGGTTTCGAAAGTTTCGGGAACGACTTCGGTCGCACCCGCCTCCATCAAATCAGCCAGTCGCGAATCATCGGCCGTTCGAACCAGCACGGGCACATCGGATCGCAAACTTCGAACAGCGCGAAGGATGCCGATAGCGACGGCCGGGTCCGCAAAGGTGATCACCACCGCATTGGCGGTCTTCAATCCGACCTCGCGCAGCAGATCGACGTCGGAGGCGTCGCCGTAAATCACAGGCAATCCAGCAGCTCGCGCACTGCGCACGCGCAACGGATCGAGATCCATGGCGAGATATTCCAACGCCTGCGAATCGAGCACTCGCGCTAGGTTCTGACCGACACGTCCAAAGCCGCAGATGATTACGTGCTCGCGCGAGGCCAGATCGTGCGCGAGCTTTTCTTCGGGAGTCGTCTCGAGGGCTTTGGATGTGACGGGACCCGCCTCACGCAACAACCAGCGGACGATGCGTCGGTTCTCGCGCAGGATCAGCGGTGCCGTCACCATGCTGAGCACGATCGCAACCAACACGGGCTGTGTGACACTGGGATCGACGACGCGACCCTGCATGAGAATCGTCAAGATGGCGATACCGAACTCACCGCCACTTGAGAGCACGATGCCGGTGCGTACCGCCTTGAAGCTCGGCAGTCCCGATAGGCGCGCGACCAAAGCCATGATGCCGGTCTTCAGTACCAGCATCGCCGCGAGCACCGCGAGGATCACCCAAAACTCCTCACGCAACACGCGGATGTCGAGCATCATGCCGACCGAGATGAAAAACAGTCCGAGCAGAATGTCGCGAAACGGCCGAATCACCGATTCGACCTGATGTCGATATTCGGTCTCAGCCAACATCATGCCGGCGAGAAAGGCGCCGGTCGCCATGGAAACGCCTGCCCCATGGGAGATCCAAGCTGCGCCGAGTGCCACCATCAAGACAGCGAGCGTGAACAGCTCTCGCAAGCGACTGTGTGCGATCTGATACAACAACGGCCGCAATAGAAAGCGCCCCGCCGCCAGCACCACGGCGACGGCGAGAATCGCACCACCCACACCAACCGAGATGGCCTGCGGTGAGAAGTCTGTCCTGCCACTGGCGAGCGCCCCAGCCAGCACGAGGAAGGGGACGAAAGCCAGATCCTGGAACAGCAGCACACTGAACGCCATACGTCCGTGCGTCCGATTCAACTCCGATTGCTCGGTCAGTTGCTGCAGGATGATGGCGGTTGAACTGACTGCGATCGCGCCACCGAGCGCGATAGCCGGCAAGGTCGCTACACCGACAGCCAGAAACACGATGCTGACGACCAGCACGGTCAAGGCAACCTGCGCACTGCCGATCCCGAATACCTCGCGACGCATGGCCATCATGCGCGGCCACGAGAACTCGAGACCCAAAGTGAAGAGCAGAAACACGACGCCGAGCTCGGATAACAGACGCGTTGTCGCCGATTCGGCAAATAGCCCGAATGCGTACGGCCCAAGCAATACGCCGACCAAAAGATATCCGAGTATCGCAGGCAAGCCCACCCGACGTGCCGCCGTGACGACCAACACGGCCGCCACCAGCAGGATCAATACTTCGCCAAGCGGATCGCCGATCACCTCATGTCGTCTCGATATCGGCGATGCAGGTCACACCCGTGCCGCCGAGACCGCAATAGCCATCCGGATTTTTGGCGAGGTATTGCTGATGGTAATCTTCGGCGTAGAAAAAGCTCGGTGCCGCGAGGATCTCGGTGGTGATACTGCCGAGACCACGCTCGATGAGACTGCGTTGGTAGCCATCACGCGTCGCCTCTGCGGCCGCCCGCTGCGATTCGCTGGTGTAGAAGATGACGGAGCGATACTGCGTACCGATGTCATTACCCTGCCGCATGCCTTGGGTCGGATCGTGCCGCTCCCAAAATGCCTTGAGCAGATCCACATAGCGAATACGTGTGGGGTCGAAGATCACGCGTACAACTTCGGCGTGACCGGTCCGACCGCTGCAGACTTCCTCGTATGTCGGGTTCGGCGTGTAGCCACCCGCGTAACCGACCGAGGTGGAAATCACGCCAGGCATTTTCCAGAACAGTCGCTCGGCACCCCAGAAACAGCCGAGACCAAAGACGCCCTCTTCGCTACCCGCCGGAAACGGTGGCTGCAAGGAGGCGCCATTGACGAAGTGCTTGGCCGGTACGGGCATCAGGCTGGAACGTCCCGGCAGCGCCATGGACGGATCGATCATGCGAGTTTTAGCTGACAACATGCGTGCAGTCTGTCGCCCTCGACGGATGACTTCAAGAGGTATAATCAACCGCCTATGAACATCTGCCAGTCGCACAATTTACGCACCGCACCCACGCCTCACAGCAAGCCCTATGGACTGCGAGTGTCTCTGAAGTCAGGCGATCCTTTCGCCAAACTGCTGGGCTCCGACTGGAGCCGAACCCATTGGTACGCTACCGTCGCAGAGCGTGACGCGGCCCTCCTCGAAATGAGTCGCAAGCACGAATACTCTCGCCCGGGCGATTTTCCGGCGCATGTTTACGAGAAGGTGGTCAATCTCGCCGCTCGTTGATCGAGCGACCCCTCAAGTTCCTCAATCGGTACAGGTCTCCCGATCAGGTTCCCTTGGAAGCGCGTGCACCCAGTCTCCACAAGCGTCTTGTACTGAAGATTAGTCTCGACACCCTCAGCAATCAGTTCCACCTCTAGTGCACTCGCCATGGTGACAATGGTCCGCACGATGACGCTGCTGTCGTGAATGTTATTCACAAAAAAACGATCTATCTTCAGCTCGTCAATGGGCAGTTGGTGGAGGTGCTGAAACGACGAGTAGCCCGTTCCAAAGTCATCCATAGAGAACAGGACGCCCG
>CAISHQ010000201.1 GCA_903885195.1 uncultured Pseudomonadota bacterium
ACATAGATGTCGTAACGCGGATCGGCGGAGATCTCGAGGGCGCGATCGACATACCGCTCGATATCCGTCAGGGCTGGGCGCTCGGCCGACTGCAACCATTCCAGAATCAGCTGATCATTGTTACGGATATCCACCAGCAGCTCGACGAACTGCAAGGTCGCCTGAATAGATGCCCCATCCGCGGTCGGTGCGTCACCGTCGCTGAACGCCTGGGTATTGTTGAACATCGCCCGGGCCACGCGCAGCACCCCCATGTGATGGCACAGGGTCGCCTCGTCGGCCTCGTCGACGATCAACGTCATCAGACCCTTCTGTGCGGCTTGGTAGGCGCGTGCCGCTGCGAGCTTCTCGTTGAGTGCCGCAGACACCAACTCGGTGCTGTCCCCAGCCTTGAGTGTGTTAGGCGCCCCCATGATTAGTTACCTCGCGCCACAAGGCGACCGGTCGACTTTTTCGACAGACTTCGCGCGGCAGCGGCATACAAGCTAGCCACACTGTCCGCCTCTTCACCGGTGACCTCAGCCAGCTCCAGGAGGCGCTGCGGGGCATCGATGGTGGAGCGCTGCGACTGCTCGTCGATGACCTGCAAGCGTCGCGTCAACACCAGCGACACCTCGGGACACTCCACGGCGTGCTCGGCCACTTCGGCGTAGACACGCATGTCCTGTGCCCGCCCACTGCGCGCGGCAGACGCCGCCCGTGCGCACGACTGACCGAGGGCCCGCAGTTTGCGAACCTTGGTCCGCAGTCGCGACGCCAAGGCCTGCTCCTCATCCCGCTTCGCCAAGAACGCAGGCACAGACTGCATCACCTGGATCGACTCGACAGGCTGTGCCGAGGCGACATGCTGCGTCGGATCGGCGACCCAAACGGCACCGGCCAACTGCGCCCCAGCGCTCGACAGGTTGAACACCTCAAGCTGTGGGCAATCGCGCCGCCAGTCGAGGAACATCTGCTCCGCCCAGCTTCGATAGTGATCGAGCTCGATCGTGGTCGGAATAACGCTGCCGTCGTTGGCCAATGCACCGATCAGCAGACCGGCACGGCTGTTGCCATCGAGTGCACGACGCACGTAGGTCCGACGATCTTCCGAAAGCTCAAGGGTATCGCCCTCGCCCGCCCCGCTGGCATAGAGCCGCTCGCCCGGAAATCCAAAGTCCGCGCCCAGCAGGCTGATGCGTTCACAGCCCACAAGGCGTGCGAACTGCAACGCGATATGCAGCACACTACCGCCAGAGCGAACGAGCGGGATACGCAGGTCGCCCACCGCGGACACCAGTCCCAGCGTCTCCGTGCCCGAACAGTACGGCAGCAGCGGCAGATCGCCGTGGTCGAGCACCTGGGGATCGACCGCCACTTCGGTGATCAACGCCGCGACTCGCGACAGGTCGCAGCCCGCCAGATGCCGCGCGCCTTGCTTCGGATCAAGCATGACGATGAAATCTGGGTCAATCCCCGCGCGCAGCAGCGTCTTGGCGGCCTTGTGCGACGCAATGATCAACGGACGGGTCGACTGCTGGCGCAGCCACTCGATTGACCCATCAAGCGAGGGACCCGCGCCCACGATCACGGCCCCGCTGCCTGCGAACGCGCCGCGAAGTTGGCCGATGTCACGTCCACGGCGCCCGAGCGCAGGCAAATTCTGCACGAACTGCCGAGCCCAACGATCGCCGAGGCTCGCCACGGTGTGCCGGTTCATGAGCACCCGACGCAACCGATCGTCGAGCACAGCGCGAACCGAATCCGGGCATGCCGCGCCCTCACCCCATAGCAACCAGACTTTGCCGGGACGGCACACCGCGAGATCCTGAATCGACTCGAACGCCGCATCGATGCGGGTCGGATCCGCCTCAGCCGGCGCCCCTTCCTGACACATCGCTTCCCAGCGCAACACGCGCGCATACCCACGCTGCTTTAGCTCCCCTGTGACCTCGGAAGCCTGTTCTCCCGCCACAACGATGACGTCGTTGCGCGGATCGACATCGAGCCCGAAGATCCGCTCCAGATGCGCCACATTGGCCGTCTGCAGCCACTCTCCGAGCATTTTGTCCGTTTGCCGAATCACGGTGAACAAGCTGAGAAACGCAGCGGTATCCGTGATCGAACGCGGCGAGAGCTCCTCCGCGAATCGCGTTGCATCGGGGTTGGTACCGTTGAATACCGCGCCGCAGATTCGCACCACGTCGAGCCCGTGAGCGATGACATGGGCCGAGCGCTCCGCGACGATGGCTTCGAGCAGCGCCTGCTGCGCGTGACCATACCGACGCGCCGCAACGAGCTTCTCGTTGAGATCGGCGGCTGAGGTGTGTGAAATCGATTCCATGCTGATTCTCCAGTTGCGAGGACGCATCAGTCCTTGTTTTGATTGAAGGTGCTGTCGAGACGTTTCGACGTCGCCTTGAACTCTGCAAGCACAGCGTTCAGGGCAGAAAATTGGCGCTCATAGCGAGCGGTAATCGCTTCGATCTGCTTGTCGAGCTTGCTCTGCTCGGTCTCAAGGCGACTGAGCTTGCCTTCGTACGACTTAGTGACATCGGCGAGAACGCCCGTGCTGCGCACCATGCCGTAGGCGGCAATCGCCATGTCGCCCGCCAAGCCACTGGCCGAGCCAGAATAGATGTACGGTTCGCTGGCGTTGTTGGACAACGCCTTGACCACGTCCGTGGGGTTCTTTTCGAATGTGGACTTGAACTTCGCCGCATCGAGCTGCAGAACCCCCTCACGATCGAGCGAAATACCCAAGACGCTCCAATGGGTGGCGTTGCCACTGGCACTCGACGAGCGGGCCGTGAGTTTTGCGCGTAGCGTCGCTTTCAGCGCCCGGACCGAGGTATCGTTTTGTAAAGTCCCCGACAGATCGTTGTCTTTGATCGCCGGGCCCGTCGCGACGGTTATGAACTCCGTGAGCACGTTGTAGGCGTCGACGAAGCGCTGCGCTGCCGCGCTGATGTCCGTGGCGTTGAACGACACGCCGAGTTGTACCGCACTGCCGGTTACGCTGTTGAGCTTCAGGGTGACGCCATCGAGCGCATCCGTGACCACGTTGCTCGAACGAGTCATAGCCATGCCGTTGAGTGTGAAGGAGGCGTCTTGGGCGCTCTGCAGCGTTGTCGGGAACAAGCTGAACGTATAGCCGTCTGCCGACGACGCTGCGGTGGTCGGCGACGACAACGTAACCGTTTTGTTCACTGTATCAATCGCGGTGATCGTCGTTCCCGCCGCGATGCCGGTGCCACTGATGGAGCTGCCGATGCGCAGCCCCGCCACACTACTCATGTCGATCGTAGAGACACTGGCGGCAAATCCAGTCGGCGCCCCGGTAGCCGCGGTATCCACGGCCGTGAAAGTATTGGCCGCTCCGGAGGCACCTTCGAGCACGATGTTGTAGGGGGTTGAACCGACCCCCGTATTGACGAGGCGAGCCGTCACGGCGCCGCCGGCACCGTTGATGGCGGCCACCATTCCCGCCACAGTTGTCCCAGCCGGAATCGTGATCGGTTTGCCCGCTTCGAGGGTCACGACGAACGCACTGTCACTGACAACGGTGGTGCTCGCGGCGAATCCGACCGAGGCGACCCTTTTGGCTTGCGCCAGCTGGGTGATCGACAAGGTGTGATTACCGGGTACCGCAATGGAGTCAGACCCGGCCTCGGCCACCACGGCGCTTGAGTTCGAGTTGGTAATGCTGAGGCGATTCAGTTCGCCCACGCTGCCGAGGTCCGTGGCGGCCGTTTGCAGATTTGTCAGCGCATTTTTAAGCATTGCGAGGCTGGACACAGCCACCTCGGCTTTCTTCTTGCTGCTGTCGATCTGCAACTGCCGCGGCTCCTTGACGGCATTGACCAAATCAGACACGAGCTGCTTCGTGTCGAGGTCGGCCGCGCCGAGACTGGTCAGAACGTTTGCGGTAGCCACTGCCGTAGTGCCTCAGGTCAACGGATCACATCGAGCAACGACAGCTGCGCCATCCGCGCCATCATCGATTGAGAGGCCTGCAACAACACTTCCTGCTTCTGCAGATCTGTCAGTGCTGTGGCGTAATCAAGGTCCTTGATTGAGGAGAGCGTGTCGCGAGCACGCACCGATGTCTCCCGCGCCTGCTCCTCGATCAGCTGCAGCCGCTGCTGCGTACCGCCGACGCGCGCCAGCGATGCGCTGGAGTTGCTCACCAACTGATCGACGTCCGCCAGCGCCTGTACACGAGCGGACTCGTTGTTATCGCGCAAGGCGTCGCCGAGATCACCGATAACCTGAAAGAATCCCGTTGAAATCGTGCCGTTTGTAATGGGCTTGAAAATGGTTGGGCCAGGGACTGTCACGTCCTCGAAACCGACGTCCGTCACCCGCACCCGTAGCGGTGCCGAAGCGCCGCTATAGACCACCGAGCCATCTGCGTTCAGCGCATAGGGGGGCTCGGATGAATTGATGCCTGCAAACACATACCGATCATCCGCATCGCGCGTGTTCGCGATGTCGATCAACGAGCGTTGGATGGAGTCGACCTCCTCCGCCAGCGCTTGCCGCCGGCCCTCGCCGATCGTGGTGTTGGCCGCCTGGAACGCGACCTCCTTCAGCCGATCCATCAGTTCGCTGGCGGCCTCCATGGCTTTGGCCTGTGCATCGACGCCAATTTTCGCGCGCGAGATGGACTCTACGTCGGTATCCAGTCGCTTTAGACGACTCTCGAGCGATTGCACTCGAGCGACGTCATCAGGCGCTTCCGAGGGACGCGTGTACTTGGTGCCGAGCGACAGTCGGGCCTGCATCTTGG